>DASYCA010000393.1:0-23486 GCA_036500445.1 Burkholderiaceae bacterium
AGATGCGTTCAAGGGGTGTCCAAAATGGACATCTTGAATTGGTCTTAAATTCCGTCTCTCTGCATCCAGAGCTAAGCTCCCTCGAGTCGTCTGCTGGTCGACCGCAGTGGAAAGGACGCCGCGAGTTGTTTGAACGACTCGGTGATGCATCGGTCTGCAAAGCGCCGGATACGGTGTTCGGTGCCTTCCTTCACAACGTAGACTGGAGGACCATCGAGGAGATATTTGCCGCCTTCGGCATCGCAAAGCCGCCCACGGCTCAGCCCCGTGAGCGCGGATATATCGAGTCTCTTCGAGAGCGTCGAAACGCCGTCGCACACGGTCGCGAAACCGCAACAGACGCAGGTCAGGGGAAAACCTCTGCGGACCTGGAGAAATTCCTCAACGTTGCATACGACGTTTCTTTGTACTTTCTAGATTGTTTGGAAGACCACGTCACGCAGAGAGCGTTTGTGCGGGCGGCATTTCGCCCAAACTATCCATGACCTCTATATCGCAGGTTGTTGTGAGTCGACCAGTGTCGCCCCCACGTCAACCGCGACAGCGTCACGGTGGCCCCAAGGGTGGCCCCATGGAGCCCCAAGAAGACAAAAGGCCTAGCAGTCACTAACCTGCTAGGCCTCGTCTTTACTGGTCGGCACGGCGGATTCGAACTCGCTACCCCTTGCCCCCCTGCCTTCTCCAACTGGGGGCACAAATGGGGGCACGTTCGGGAGGTGGCTTCTGAAAAAGCGCCTGCTGGAGCCACTTTCTGAGAATGATTCGGACGACGCCCTCGCCATGATGGGAAAGCGTCTCAGTGCGGCAGCGCGACCGGAATGAAGCCCCGGTCGGCGAGGATCTTCTGTCCAGCGGCAGAAAGAATCGTCAACGCCAACTGATAGGCCTCGGGCCTGGCGTTTTTCAGCACCGCCAGCGCGTACTCCGGGCCGACTTGCAGCTCGGGCGGGAACGCCACGACCGTGGCCGACGGCAGCAGCCGCGCGTAGCGTTCACTGATCGAGCAGTAGACGATGCTCGCGTCGATGCGGCCGTCCTGAATCGCGTCGACGTCGGTGTCGCCGGATTTCGCTGCAGGACCAGCGGGTGGGCTTTGCAGAACGACGGCCCGCGCCTGCAACACGGCCTCGCTGCCCGCCTTCACTTGATCGGCCTTCTCGAACAGCTGCACCGTGTAGTCGCCGAGCGGGTCGGCCTTGGGCGGCGACATGCCGATGCGCACGCCCTCGCTCACCATCTTCTGAAGCGCTGTTTCGGTGGTGGCGCCAAACTTGGCCGGAGACAGCAGACAAACGCGGTTGCGGGCGAACATGACCATCACGTCGGCGCGTCCGTCGTCGAGCAGCTTTCGCGCATGTCCGACGTCTGCCGAAGTGAAGACGTCGACCTTGTCTCCCTTCTCGATGCGCTCGCGCATGGAACCGGAATTGCCGAATTGCGTCGTGACGACCAAGTCATGCGCCTTCCCGAATTCGAGGGCGACCTGACCCATCGCCTCGCGCAGGCTTCCCGCGCCGTACAGCACCAGCCCATCGGCTTTCGCGCCGGTGGTCATGGCCGCGAACAAGACCGCAACGGCGATTGGGCTGATTCGCATGAAAACTCCTCGTTGTATTCCAACCAGCATCGAGTTCCGCGCAGCGCGCGCGACGAGTTTCGTCAGCCTGTGCCTCAGCGCTCATACTGCGGCTTCCAGGGGATCATGGAGGCACGCGTGAACGAAACGGAACGCCTACAGGCCGCATTCCTTGCCGCCGAGCGCGAGTTGCGGCTTGCGCGCAGCGAACTTTCCGAAGCTCAGGCCGAGGGCTCGGTGTTCGCTCCACTCGACGGGCTGCGAGATCGTGTCGCGATCGCCCTTGATGCCTATGCGTTGGCCAAGCGCCGGCGAGATGAAGGATCGAGCGACGCCTCGTAGGAATTCTCGGACGGCCATTGACGGCGAGCACTTCTTTCTCGAAGTGACGTATCGCTCACGGCCTTGGATCGGCAACAAGATTGACCGATGGCCGACGAATTGGCCGCACTCGAGAAGACGTTCGCCGCACGCCGAGCGTCCAGTCGAAGCATCGCATAGTCCGGTTGTTGCTCGGCCCTGCAGTGCCGTGCGGCCGTGGCCGCCTCCTACAGCGGAACGCATCCGTCACCTACGCCATGCGGCGGACCTTCCGCGATGATGATCTTTCAATCAACCGGAGCGACCCACATGGCAACTGCAACGAATTCCACGACCGCACCGAAAGCGGCAGCCGCGCGCGCGCAAGAAGCCACGGCCCTGCTCCGTGCCGATCACAAGAAGGTGAGCGCGTTGTTCGATGAGTTCGAGAAGGCCAGATCATCGAAGCGGAAGAAAGAGATCGTGTCGACGATCTGTCGCGAGCTCATCGCCCACACCACGATCGAAGAAGAGATCTTCTACCCCGCCGTTCAGGCGGCACTCAAGGATCACGAGCTCGTTCCCGAGGCGAACGTCGAGCACATGTCGGTCAAGGATCTGATCGCGCAGGTCAAGGACATCGAACCGGGCGACGACATGTACGACGCTCGCGTGAAGGTCATGGGTGAATTCGTGAAGCACCACGTGAAGGAAGAGCAGAACGAAATGTTCCCGAAGGCGAAGAAAACCAAACTCGACATGCGGGAGCTGGGTGCGCGCATGGCTGCACGCAAGGCCGAGCTGATGACCCAATCCTGATGCTGCGGCTCCAGCGCAAGGTGCTGCTCAGGATGGCCATCGAATAGGCCTCTTCGCCTGCGCTGCAAGCGGCCATCCAGATCTTGGGGGCCGGCTTATCGCGGCAAACTCGCGACAACCGCGACCCAATATAGGAAGTGGCGCTACGTGTTTGCCCGAGGTCCAGCGGCAGCAGGCAAAGCCGATGGCGCACAGGTTGCCGAAATACTGCCCGTCCGGCAGGATGATCGGCACCGAGACGTAGCTCTCGGCGTGTCGGTGCGGCCTGGAGGCCCTGTACGGCTTCAACGAGCGCACGAGGATCGGCTCGCTCGTTCATCGGTTGCGGTCTCCCTGGCGCCAAGTACCTGGCTCATCAGGTCGAACCCCGTGTCCCTGTCGTCGATCATTCGCGCAATGCCGGCGTCGCTGTTTGTCGCGCCCTCCCGCTGTTTCAGCTCAGTGCGCAGCGTGACCCACACCGCCCGAAGCAGCAGGACGGCCTCGCCGGAGGAGAGTCGTGGGGCTGACATTCCGCCAGTATGAACCGATTTTGCACACACCGATTCGACGAGCGCTCCCGCGCCGTCGCGCCCAGCGTCACACCGGCTTCATTTGGCCGGCTCGCCGCCCGCCTGCAGATGGCTCGGGAACAACTCGTCGAAAAGCTCCATCGGCACCGAATCCGCGCCGTCATCGACCACGTCGGCACCGCTGAGCAAATCGTAGGACGAGATCAGCCACCCGCCCGTGCTGACTTCGGGAAGATCCGTCATCGCGGCGCGCGCCGGCCGCGCCAACGGGATCGTCGCCGGCACCGCATGGCGATCGACCCATTCGCCCAGCGGGGCGGATTCGCTGATGCGCCAGACCCAGTCTTGCGGCTGTTCCTTCGTCTTCTGCGGTTTCACGGATTCCCCTCAGCTCTCAAATGGGACAATGGTGGAGCTCTTCCCGCGACAAGGCTAGCCCACTATTGTTGAGAATTGAAGTGACGTTCTAGGGGTCCGATGCACCCCAAGAGCGCACGATCGGGCTTGGCCCCAGGGAACGCCCGGTCAATCGGGCTCGGTACGATCCGGGCACGAAGATGTAAGAAGCGGCATCTCGCGCCGACCTACCGGCATCGTCACAGCGCGCCGTGAATCAGAAGGAGCCTGAAATGAACCATTCGAAACGCACTCTCCTGCGAACCGGCGGCGCCTCGGCGCTCGCTGCGGGGCTGTTGAGCCCCCTCGGCCTGGCCGTCCAACAGGCGTTCGCGGCCCCCGCCGAGACCTTCGAGGTCACCCACACCGACGCCGAGTGGCGCAAGCGGCTGGATGCCAACCAGTACGCCGTGCTGCGGCAGGAGGGCACCGAGCGGCCGTTCAGCAGCCCGTTGAACAACGAGCACCGCACCGGCACCTTCTTCTGCGCCGGCTGCGACCTCGCCGCGTTCTCGTCGAAGACCAAGTTCGACAGCGGCACCGGCTGGCCGAGCTTCTACCAGCCGCTGGACAACGCCGTGCACAAGCAGACGGACACCAGCCTGGGCATGACGCGCGACGAAATCCATTGCCGCCGCTGCGGCGGCCACCTCGGCCACGTCTTCGACGACGGCCCGAAGCCCACCGGCTTGCGCTACTGCATGAACGGCGTGGCAATGAGCTTCAAGCCGCAAATGGCCTGAAGTCGGGCGGCGGTGATGTAATCGGTGCCACGGGCGCTCCGCCCGGCACCGATCCGCCCCATGCCGCCCAAGCCCTCTCCCACCGCCGAGCTGCCCTCCACCGCCCCGCGGCGCTCGCGTGCCGCGAATGCCCCGGTCGTGAAGTTTCGGCTGCGCGTCTCGGTCGGCGACGTCATCGCGATCGGCCCGGGCAAGGTCACGCTGCTCGAGGCGATTGCCGAGACCGGCTCGATCACTGCCGCGGCCAAGAGCCTGGAGATGTCGTACCGGCGCGCCTGGATGCTGCTGGACGAACTGAACCGCGCGCTGGAACACCCGGCAGTCGACTCCGCCAAGGGCGGCCAGCACGGCGGCGGCAGCGCGCTGACCGACACCGGCCGGGCCTTGATCGAGCTCTATCGGCGCGTCGAGTCGACGGCGGCCAGGGCTTGCGCGGCCGACCTCGCGCTTCTGACCGGATTGATCGCCCGCTGAGGCAGGTCCAGCGGCACCCGCGTCGGGGCCATCGGCGCGAGGCCACTCGAAGCGAGCGCCTCGCCGAGCGCCGCGTGCAGCGCCCGCGCGTCGTCGGCCGCCAGCAGATAGGCCAGTTCGACGCGCTGGCTGTTCTGCAGGCTCATCGCGATCGAGCCGTCGACGCCAGTCGGCTGCACGCTCCACTGCACGACCGTGTGCGCGATCAGGTCCGACGACAGCTCATCGCGCGCCTGCATCAGCGCGGCGTCGAGCCGCGGCAGGATGCGCATCAGCTGCTGCACGCTGCCGGGCGGCAGCTCCATGCGCTGCACGCCCTGATTCGCATCGAGCAGATCGAGCACGAAGCCCCCGCCATTCGGGCTGATGGCCACCGAGCCGAGTTCGACGCGTTGGGGTTCGGAGCGGGCCATGGCGGGCGTCCTCGGAGTTGCGCACGCCGCCACGATGGATCGACGTATCCGATGGAATATACCGCTCTTTCTTCGCCGGCGCGCCGTGGGGCGTCGCTTCAGATCGCCCGGGCCGCCTCGACGCCGATCAGGCGGGCCGCCGGGCGCTGTGCCGCGAGCGTGCGTTCGATCGTCACGAGGTCGGTCGCGATCCGGTCGAGTCGCCCCGACCGGCCCGGGCGCCACTCCGGCTCCGCATAAGCCGCCGCAAGCTCCGCACGCAGGCGGGTGTATTTGCCGTTGAGTTGCTCGTGGGTCATGGCTAAGCTTTCATGGCGATCCGTGGAAAGCAGTGTCGAGCGCCGAATCCCGCGTGCCAACCCGTCGTTCCGGGGGGTCGTTGCAAAACGCTAATGCACATTTCGCCGAACGTGACGAAGGTCACGATTGACAATTCATGGCGCGGCCCCGAGCATCGACCGCCCCCCTGGCTCGGAACACCACGGAGTCCATCATCGTCAATGCCGACGTTCTGATCCTCGACCCCGCCGCGGATGCTCCGCAATCGCTGAGCGGAGCGCTGACCGGCCCCGGCTTCGACCTTCGCGTCGCGCGGGATTCGAACGCCGCGCTCGCGGCGATGCGTGCTTCACCGCCGGAGCTGATCCTGATCGATGCGAGCCGCGGCCTCGAGGGCGTCGAGGCCTGCCGCGCGCTGCGTGCCGCGCCCCATGCGGCGACGATCCCGACCCTGCTGGTCGGCCCGTTCGACGCCGCCGGCGCGCTGGCGCTGGCCCTGGCCGCCGGCGCGAACGACGTGCTGCGCACCCCTTACACGCCCGAACTGCTGCGGGCACGGGTGCGGGTGTTGCTGTCGCTCGCACGCGCCGAATCCGCGCACCGGGCCTCGAGCGCACTGCTCGCGAACGTCGGGCATGAGGTCCGGACCGCGATCCCGGCCATCCTCGGCATGTCCAACCTCGCGCTGCAAAGCGGGCTGGATGCGCGCCAGCGCCAATACGTCGAGCTCGCCGCGCGCTCGGGCGAGCTGCTGCTGGACACGCTCAACGACATCCTCGACTACTCCACCCTGAGCGCCGCTCGGCCGGCCTCGGCGCCGAGCGCGTTCTCGCTGGCCGAGGTGCTGGACAGCGTCGCCAAGCTGGTCGCGCTGAAGGCCGACGCCAAAGGCCTGGAGCTGCTGTTCGACCTGCCGGCCGACCTGCCCCCGATGCTGGTCGGCGATGCCGGCCGGCTGCGCCGGGTCCTGATCGACCTTGCCACGCGGGCCGTGCGGGCGGCGCCGTGCGGCGAGATCGTGATCGGCATCCAGCGCGTTGCGCACGACGGCACGCGCGTGCGGCTGCGATTCTCGGTCCACGCCACCGGCGCCCCGGCACCCGGCGACACGCCGCCGGCCGCCCGCGCCGCGCCCGAGCCCGCGCAAGGTCTGGGCTTCGAGATCAGCCGCCACCTGATCGGCCTGATGGGCTCGGCCTTGGACGTCGAAGGCGACCCGAAGCGCGTCGGGCCGCTCTCCTTCTCGGTCGGCTTCGAGCTGCCGCCCGGCGTGCCCGCACCCTGGCTGCCGCTCGTCAGCGGCAACGCGCGCGTGTTGGTCGTCGACGACAACGCCAGCGCGCGCGGCGTGCTGGCGGCGATGTGCGGCTCGCTCGGCCTGCAGGCCGATGCGGTCGCCGACGGCTGGGACGCGCTGCGTGCGGTGGAGATGTCGCACCGCGCCGGGCGGCCCTACGCGCTGGTGCTGCTGGACGCCGCGATGCCGACGATGGACGGCCCCGAATGCGTGCGCATGCTGATGCGCGGCGAGGCCCGCCCGCCGGTCGTGATGATGGTCGGCATGTTCGAGCACGAGGAAGTGCTGAGCCGCCTGGCCGCCAACCGGGCGACGGTGCGCTCGTTGTTGACCAAGCCGGTGATGCCGGGCGCGCTGCGCGAGGCCTACGCCGGCGCGACGCTGCTGAAGCCCGATGCCCCGGCGCGCCCGCCCGCCGCCGCCGACCCGCTGGCGGACCACCGCCACGCGCAGCTGCACGGCACGCGCGTGCTGCTCGTCGACGACAACCACATCATCCAGGAGCTCGCGCTCGAGCTGCTGCGCGGTGCCGGCATGGTCGTGACGCCGGCGACGAACGGCCGCGAGGCGCTTGAGTGCCTGGCCGCCGGCAGCTTCGACCTCGTGCTGATGGATTGCCAGATGCCGGTGATGGACGGCTTCGAGGCCACCCGCGCGATCCGCGCGCAGGCGCAGTACGCCGAGCTGCCGGTGATCGCGCTGACCGCGGGGCTGGCCGACGCCGACCGCGACCGCGTCGTGCGCTCCGGCATGAACGACATCATCCCGAAGCCGATCGACGTCGACCAGATGTTCGCAACGCTCGCGCGCTGGCTGAACCACGGCAGCGCGCCCGCGCCGGCCGCACGGGTCTCGGGCGACCCGCTCACGCAGCTGCCGGGCATCGACGCGCGCATCGGCCGCGCCAGCACGATGAACAACGACACGCTGTACCGCCGCCTGCTCGGCATGTTCCGCGACGGCCAACGCAATTTTCCGAGCCAGTTCCGCAGCGCGCGCGCCGCCGGCGATCTCGTCACCGCGACCCGCCTGGTGCACAACCTGCGCGCGGTCTCGGGCAGCCTCGGCGCGGTCGCGGTGCAGAACGCCGCGATGACGCTGGAAGGTGCCTGCACCGTGAACGCGAACGACCAGGCCATCACCGACCTGCTCGAGACCGTGATCCTCGAACTCGATCCGGTGCTGGCCAGCCTGGCCGAGCTGGCGCCCTGAGCGGGCGGCGCCGATCACACGCCGGGGTCAGGCCGGCCGCAGCAGCTGCTCGTACACGGCCAGGTAGCTCTGCGCCGCGCCGCGCCAGGAGTGATCCTGCGCCATCGCGCGCAGCATCAGCTGGTTCCAGCGGGTGCGGTCGCCGAACGCGGTGATCGCGCGCTGCAGCGCCGTCTCGAGCGCGGCCGGGGTCGCGGCGTCGAATGAGAAGCCGGTCGCGCGGTCGGCGGCGACCGCTTCGTCGGTCGCGTCGACCACCGTGTCGGCCAGCCCGCCGACGCGCCGCACCACCGGCACGGTGCCGTAGCGCAGCCCGTAGAGCTGCGTGAGGCCGCAGGGCTCGAAGCGCGACGGCACCAGGATCGCATCGGAGCCGGCGATCAGGCGGTGCGCCAGCGTCTCGTCGTAGCCGATGCGCACCGCGACCTCGCCCGGATAGCCTTGCGCCGCGGCCAGGAAGGCGGCCTCCAGCGACGGCTCGCCCGAACCCTGCAGCGCCAGCTGGCCGCCGCGCCGCATCAGGCCGGGCAAGGCGCCGAGCAGCAGGTCCAGCCCCTTCTGCGAGGTCAGGCGGCTCACCAGGCCGAACAGCGGCGCCTCGGGCTTCACCGCGAGGCCGAGCTCCTGTTGCAGCGCGGCCTTGCATTGCGCCTTGCCTTCGAGCTGGCTGGCCGAATAGCGCACCGCGATGCTGGCGTCGGCGGCCGGGTCCCAGACCGCGCCGTCGACGCCGTTGAGCACGCCGCTGACGTCGCCGCCGCGGCTGCGGATCACGCCGTCCAGCCCGAAGCCGAATTCATGCGTCGCGATCTCGCGCGAATACGTCGGGCTGACCGTGGTGATGCGCTGTGCGAACTTCAGGCCGGCCTTCATGAACGAGACCTGCTGGTGGTACTCCAGGCCGCTGGAGGTCATGAAGCGCGCCGGCAGCCCGAGCAGCCCGAAGTCGCCGCTCGGGAACAGGCCCTGGTAGGCCAGGTTGTGGACCGTGAACACGGTCGCGACCTGGGTCGGCGGGTGCGCGGCGATGTAGGCGCAGCTCATCGCCGCGTGCCAGTCGTGCGCATGGACCACCTCGGGCGTCCAGCTGCGGTCGAGCTCGCCGGCGGCGAGCTGCGCGCCGACCCAGCCGAGCAGTGCAAAGCGCTGCAGGTTGTCGCTCCACTCGCTGCCGTCGCTGGTCTGGTACGGGCTGCCCGGGCGCCGGTAGCGGTACGCGCAATCGACGATGTACACCGGCACCTTGCTGTACGGCATGCGCCCGAGCCGCAGCGTCACGCGGGCGGCGCCGAAGCACGGCCCGATCTCGCAGATGACTTTTTGATGCAGCACCGCATCGACGATCGCCGGCAGGCCCGGCAGCAGCAGCCGCACGTCGGCGCCGGCGGCGATCAGCGCCTGCGGCAGCGCGCCCAGCACATCGGCCAGGCCCCCGGTCTTGACCAGCGGAAAGACTTCGGCCCCGACATGCAAGACCTTCATTGACGGAGTTTGTCCAGCATGTTGCGCGTGACCAGCGTGATGCCGTTCTCGGAGCGGTAGAAGCGCTCGGCGTCGAGCGCCGCGTCCTCGCCGATCACGATGTCGTCGGGGATCGTCACGCCGCGGTCGACGACGACGCGCGTCAGCCGCGCGCGGCGCCCGACCTGCACGTCGGGCAGCAGCACCGACCAGTTCACGACCGAATGCGAATGCACGCGCACGCTGGAGAACAGCACCGAGCGGTGGACCGCGCCGGAGACGATGCAGCCGCCCGAGACGACCGACTCGATCGCCATGCCGCGGCGATCGGGCTGGTCATGCACGAACTTGGCCGGCGGCAGCTGGGCCTGGTGCGTCCAGATCGGCCAGCGGGTGTCGTAGAGGTTCAATTTGGGGTCGGTCGCGGTCAGGTCGATGTTGGCGTCCCAGTACGCATCGATCGTGCCCACGTCGCGCCAGTACGGCTCCTCGTTGCGGCGCGTGCCGACCGCGCTGAGGTCGAACGGGTGCGCGGCGGCGTTGCCGTTCTTGACCGCACGCGGGATGATGTCCTTGCCGAAATCGTGGCTCGACTCGGGGTCGTGGATGTCGCGCTCGAGTTCCTTGTACAGGAAGCGGGCGTTGAAGATGTAGATCCCCATGCTCGCCAGCGAGCGGTCCGGGTCGCCCGGCATCGGCGGCGGGTCGGCCGGCTTCTCGACGAACTCGGTGATCATGTGCTTCGAATCGACCGCCATCACGCCGAAGGCGCTCGCCTCGGCGCGCGGCACCGCGATGCAGGCGACGGTGCAGTCGCGCCCCTTCGCGACGTGGTCGGCCAGCATCAGCGCGTAGTTCATCTTGTAGATGTGGTCGCCGGCCAGCACGACAATGTAGTCGGCGCCGTAGCTGGCGAGGATGTCCTGGTTCTGGTAGACCGCGTCGGCGGTGCCGCGGTACCAGCTCTCGTCGTCGGTGCGCTGCTGCGCCGGCAGCAGGTCGACGAACTCGTTCATCTCGGTCTTCAGGAAGCCCCAGCCGCGCTGCACATGGCGCAGCAGGCTGTGCGACTTGTACTGCGTGATCACGCCGATGCGCCGGATGCCGGAGTTCAGGCAGTTCGACAATGCGAAATCGACGATGCGGAACTTGCCCCCGAAGTACACCGCCGGCTTGGCCCGGCTGTCGGTCAGGCTCTTCAGGCGGCTGCCGCGGCCCCCGGCCAGCACGAGAGCGACCGCGCGTTTGGGCAGGTCCAGGCTGAGGGCAAGTTCGTCGGGGGTCATTCGCAAGTCTCCTAGGGGTCGGGGTGCTGCCTGGGGGCATGAATCCCAGTGTGGTCGCATTTCGCGTTGTGCAACATCAGTGTTCTACCCCAATCGGCCCCCTAGATGCACCGGGCGTGGGCGCAAAAATTGCGTAGCCCTGCGCACGAGGCACGCACGGTCGGTGCGACACTGCGCGCGTCGTCCGCCCAGCGTTTGACGCGGCCTGCATCTCCCGACCACAAAAGGACAACCGAGTGATAGCCAAGACCAAGTCCACCCCCACCGGCGCCGTCGCCGACGCGATCGATCAGCAGCTCCTGAACACCGTCGGCGTCGCCACCGACGATGCGACGCCGTACGACCTGATGCAATCCGTTTCCCAGGTCGCGCGGCGCCAGCTCTCGCAGCGGTGGGTCAAGACGCAGGCCGACCAGCGTGCCGCGAAGGCGCGGCGCGTCTACTACCTCTCGATGGAATTCCTGATGGGCCGCACCTTGAGCAACGCGCTCGCGGCGCTGGAGCTGCGCGGCGACGCGGCCAAGGCGATGAACAGCCACGCCCAGAAGCTCGAGGACGTCGCCGACCAGGAACCCGACGCCGCGCTCGGCAACGGCGGCCTCGGCCGGCTGGCGGCCTGCTTCCTCGACTCGATGGCCACGCTCGGCCTGCCCTCGTTCGGCTACGGCATCCGCTACGAGTACGGCATGTTCGCGCAGGAGATCAAGGCCGGCCAGCAGATCGAGCACCCGGACCCGTGGCTCGAAGACGGCACGGCCTGGGAGTTCCCGCGCGCCGCGCTGGTCTACCCGGTGCGCTTCGGCGGCTGGGTCGAGCACAGCGGCGAAGGCGCGAACGCGCGCGCGCTGTGGCGCCCGAGCGGCGAGGTCGCGGCCAAGGCCTACGACATGGTGATCCCCGGCCACGGCACGCAAAAGGTCAGCACCTTGCGCCTGTGGAAGGCCGCGGCGCCCTCGCACATCGACCTCGGCGCGTTCAACACCGGCGACTACGCGCGCGCCGCGAGCGCTAAGAACGAGTACGAGAACATCTCCTGGGTGCTGTACCCGAACGACAGCACGCCGGCCGGCCGCGAACTGCGGCTGCGCCAGGAATACTTCTTCGTCGCCGCCTCGCTGCAGGACCTGATCGCGCGCCACCTGGACGAGCACGGCACGCTGTCCAACCTGGCCGAGAAGGTGGCGATCCACCTGAACGACACCCACCCCGCGATCAGCGTCGCCGAGCTGATGCGGCTGCTGTGCGACGAGCACGCGATGCCCTGGGCCCAGGCCTGGGCGATGTGCGGCAAGGTCTTCTCGTACACCAACCACACGCTGATGCCCGAGGCGCTGGAGACCTGGCCGGTCGCGCTGATGCAGCACGTGCTGCCGCGCCACCTGGAGATCATCTTCCGCATCAACCAGGAAATGCTCGACCTCGCGGCCAAGTTCCGCCCCGGCGACGGCGGGTTTCTGTCGCGCCTGTCGCTGATCGACGAAGGCGGCGAGCGCCGCGTGCGCATGGCCAACCTGTCGATCGTCGGCAGTCACAAGGTCAACGGCGTTTCGGCGCTGCACTCCGAGCTGCTGGTGCAGACGATCTTCTCGGACTTCGCCGCGCTCTGGCCCGACCGCTTCACGAACATGACCAACGGCGTGACGCCGCGGCGCTGGCTCGCGCAGGCCAACCCGGGCCTGACCGAGCTGCTCGACAAGACGCTGGGCGTGACCTGGCGCCTGGACCTGGACCGCTTGAAAGAACTCCAGGAGCACAAGAAGAAGAAGCCGTTCCGCGACGCCTTCATGAAGATCAAGCGCGACAACAAGGCGCGCCTGGCCGCGCTGATCGAGCGCAAGACCGGCGTCGTCGCCGACCCGGCGAGCCTGTTCGACGTGCAGGTCAAACGCATCCACGAGTACAAGCGCCAGCTGCTCAACGTGCTGCACGTGGTGACGCGCTACCAGGCGATCCTGGCGAACCCGGACGGTGTCAACGGCCAGGCCTGGGTGCCGCGCACCGTCGTGTTCGCCGGCAAGGCGGCTTCGAGCTATGCGATGGCCAAGAACATCATCCGGCTGATCCACGACGTCGGCAGCATCGTCAACAACGACGCGCGCATCGGCGGCAAGCTCAAGATCGTGTTCCTGCCGAACTACGGCGTCTCGGTCGCCGAGACCATCATGCCGGGCGCCGATCTGTCCGAGCAGATCTCGACCGCCGGCACCGAGGCGTCGGGCACCGGCAACATGAAGCTGGCGTTGAACGGGGCCCTGACGATCGGCACCGACGACGGCGCGAACATCGAGATCCGCCAGAACGTCGGCGACGACAACATCTTCATCTTCGGCCTGAAGACCCCGGAGGTGATGGCGCAGCGCCAGGCCGGCTACCAGCCGATCCGCATCTACGAGAACACGCCGGTGCTGAAGGCGGTGCTCGACGCGATCTCGGGCGGCCTGTTCTCGCCCGACGAGCCGGGGCGCTACCGCGGGCTGGTCGACTCGCTGCTGTGGGGCGGCGACCACTACCTGCTGCTGGCGGACTACGAGTCGTATGTCGCGACGCAGCTGCGCGTGGACGCGCTGTACCGCGAGCCCGCGCTGTGGGCCGAGCGCGCGATCGCCAACGTCGCCGGCATGGGCGCGTTCTCGTCGGACCGCACGATCGGCGAGTACGCCCGGCAGATCTGGCACATCGAGCCGGAGGCGCGCGGATAGGCTCGACCGGGTCCGAGTGGGGGAGAAGGCATCGCCCTTGGTACGATGCACCTTCACTGACCCGCGCCCGCCCATGACTTCCGATCACGACATCGAGCTCGTTCGCCAGGCGGCGCACGGCGACCCCTTCGCCGTGCTCGGCGTGCACGCCGACGCCAAGGGGCGGCGCTGGCTGCGCGCGATGCTGCCGAATGCGGCCGCCGTCACCGTACTCGACGCCGCGGGCGGCGGCCAGCTCGGGGTGCTGACGCAGCGCCATCCGGACGGCTTCTTCGAAGGCGAGATCACGGGCGGCTTCGGCGCCGCCGAGCCGCCCGACTACCGGCTGCAGGTGCGCTGGCAGGACGGCAATTCATCGCTCGCCGACGACCCGTACCGCTTCCCGCCGGTGCTCGGCGAGCTCGACGTCTGGCTGCTCGGTGAAGGCTCGCACCTGCGCCCGTTCGAGGCGCTGGGCGCGGCGCGCCGCACGATGCTGGGCGTGGCCGGCACCAGCTTCGCGGTCTGGGCGCCGAACGCGTCGCAGGTCAGCGTCGTCGGCGATTTCAACCACTGGGACGCGCGCCGGCATTCGATGCGGCTGCGGCGCGAGTGCGGCGTCTGGGAGATCTTCATTCCGGGCGTCGACATCGGCGCCCGCTACAAATACCAGCTGCGCGACCGGCACGGCCACACGCTGCCGCAAAAGGCCGATCCGTATGCGCTGCAGAGCGAGCTGCGGCCGGCGACCGCGAGCGTGGTCGCGCGCATGCCCGAGGCCGCGCCGCCCTCGAGCGCGCGCCAGCGCGCGAACGCGCTCGACGCGCCGATGAGCATCTACGAGGTCCACCTCGGCTCGTGGCGGCGCGTCCATGACGTCGCGAACCCGCACGGCCGCTTCCTCGACTGGGACGAGCTCGCCGACACGCTCGTGCCGTACGCGCGCGACCTCGGCTTCACCCACCTCGAGCTGATGCCGGTCAGCGAGTACCCGTTCGACGGCTCCTGGGGCTACCAGCCGATCGGTCTGTTCGCGCCGACCGCGCGCTTCGGCGAGGCCGCCGGGTTTCGACGCTTCGTCGACCGCTGCCATACAGAAGGCCTCGGGCTGATGATCGACTGGGTGCCCGCGCACTTCCCGAGCGACGCCCATGGCCTGGCCCAGTTCGACGGCAGCGCCCTGTACGAATACGCCGACCCGCGCGAAGGTTTTCATCAGGACTGGAACACGCTGATCTACAACTTCGGCCGCACCGAAGTCCGCAACTTCATGGTCGCCAACGCGCTGTACTGGCTGGAGCGCTACGACGTTGACGGCTTGCGCGTCGACGCGGTCGCCTCGATGCTGTACCGCGACTACAGCAGGAGCGCCGGCGAGTGGGTGCCGAACCAGCACGGCGGGCGCGAGAACCTCGAAGCGATCGCGTTCCTGCGGCGCATGAACGAGGTCGTCGGCACCGAACGGACGCAGGCGGTCACGCTGGCCGAGGAATCGACCGCCTTTCCCGGCGTCTCGCGCCCGCCCTGGGTCGGCGGCCTGGGCTTTCACTACAAGTGGAACATGGGCTGGATGAACGACACGCTGACCTACATCAAGCGCGACCCGGTGCACCGCAAGCACCACCACGGCGAGATGACCTTCAGCCTCGTCTACGCCTTCAACGAGAACTTCGTGCTGCCGATCTCGCACGACGAGGTCGTCCACGGCAAGGGCTCGATGCTCCAGAAGATGCCGGGCGACCGCTGGCAGAAGTTCGCGAACCTGCGCGCCTACTACGGCTACATGTTCGGCCACCCGGGCAAGAAACTGTTGTTCATGGGCTGCGAATTCGCGCAGGAGCGCGAGTGGAACCACGACCACAGCCTGGACTGGCACCTGCTCGACGACCCGTCGCCCGGCAACCTGCACGGCGGCGTGCGCGCGCTGCTGCGCGACCTGAACGCGCTGTACCGCGCGAGCCCCGTGCTGTACCAGCGCGACTTCGTCCCCGAAGGCTTCGAGTGGATCGACCACGGCGACGCCGAACGCTCGGTGCTGAGCTTCGTGCGGCGCGGTGCCGACGCGGGCGCGGGGCTCGGCGCGCTGATGCTCGTGGTCTGCAACTTCACGCCGACGGTGCACCGCGGCTTGCGCCTGGGCGTGCCGGCCATCGGCCGCTGGCGCGAGTGCCTGAACACCGACTCGGCCCACTACGGCGGCAGCAACGTCGGCACGCCGCTGGGCGTCGCCGCGTCCGAGCCGGTGCCGTCGCACGGTCGCTCCGACTCCATCCTGATCGACCTGCCGCCGCTGGCCACCGTGATGTTCGAATGGAAAGCCTCCTGAAACCCGAGCCGCCCATCGTCGGCGAGGGCCGGCCCTGGCCGCTGGGCGCGCACTGGGACGGCAGCGGCGTCAACTTCGCGGTCTTCTCGGCGAACGCGCAGGCGATCGAGCTGTGCCTGTTCGACACCGACGGCACGCACGAACTCGCGCGCGTGCGCCTGCCCGGCCACAGCGGCGAGGTCTGGCACGGCCGCCTCGAAGGCGCCGCCCCGGGCCTCGTCTACGGTCTGCGGGTGCACGGCGCCTGGCGGCCCGAGCAGGGGCACAAGTTCAACCCGGCCAAGCTGCTGCTCGACCCGTATGCGCGCGAGATCGTCGGCCGCTTCGACTGGAGCGGCCCGCACTTCGCGGCGGCGCGCGACCAGCTGCGCCAGATGGACACGGTCGACAATGCCGCGGGCGCATTGAAGGCGCGCGTCACCCACGACGAGATCGACTGGTCCGGCGACGTCGCGCCCGCCACGGCCCTGGCCGACACGGTGCTGTACGAAATGCACGTGCGCGGCTTCTCGCGCCAGAACCCTGCGGTGCCCGAGGCGCTGCGCGGCACCTACGCCGGCCTCGGCGACAAGGCCTCGATCGCCCATTTGAAACGCCTGGGCGTCACGGCGCTGAGCCTGCTGCCGGTTCACTTCCACATCGACGAAGAGCGCCTCGTGGGCATGGGCCTGACGAACTACTGGGGCTACAACACGATCGGCTTCTTCGCGCCCGACCCGCACCTGAGCGCCACGCCGGACGATCCGGCCGCGACGCGGACGGAATTTCGCGCGATGGTGCGTGCGCTGCATGCGGCCGGCATCGAGGTGATCCTCGACGTCGTCTTCAACCACACGGCCGAGAGCGACATCGACGGGCCGACGATCAGCTTTCGCGGCATCGACAACGCGAGCTACTACCACCTGCGGGCCGACGCGCCGGACGACTACGTCAACGACACCGGCTGCGGCAACAGCGTCGACCTGCGCCACCCGCGCGTATTGCAACTCGTGATGGACAGCCTGCGCTACTGGGTCACCGAGATGCACGTCGACGGCTATCGCTTCGACCTGGCGACCGTGCTCGGCCGCGGCGACCAGGGCTTCGACCGTCGGCATCCGTTCTTCGCCGCCGTCGCGCAGGACCCGGTGCTGGCGCGCGTGAAGATGATCGCCGAGCCCTGGGACATCGGCTACGGCGGCTACCAGGTGGGCGAGTTCCCGAACGGCTGGGCCGAGTGGAACGACAAGTTCCGCGACGACATGCGCGCGTTCTGGATGCGCCATCCGAGCTCGCGCGGCGCCTTCGCGCAGCGGCTGTGCGCGTCGGCCGGGATCTATCGCGGCCGCGGCCGCGCGCCGGCCGAATCGGTCAACTACGTGATCTCGCACGACGGTTTCACGTTGCGCGACCTCGTCAGCTACCAGGACAAGCACAACGACGCGAACGGCGAGCACAACCGCGACGGCACCGGCAACAACCTCAGTTTCAATGTCGGCGTCGAAGGGCCGAGCGACGACCCGGACGTCACGCGCGTGCGTAGACGTCTGATGCGCGCGGTGCTCGCGACGACGTTGCTGGCGCAAGGCACACCGATGCTGAGCGCCGGCGACGAACTCGGGCACACCCAGGACGGCAACAACAATCCGTACTGCCAGGATTCGCCGACGACCTGGATCGACTGGTCCGCGGCCGACGACGACCTGATCGCGTTCACCGCACGCGTGATCGCGCTGCGGCGCTCGGCGCAACCGTTCGCGAACCGCTGGTACGACGGCGTGGTCGACCCGCTCGGCCTGCGCGACCTGGCCTGGCTCGCGCGCGATGGCCAGCCCATGGCCGATGCCGCCTGGGGCGACGGCGGCGACCGCGTGCTCGGCTGCCTGATCGGCGAACCGGGCCGCGCGAAGCCGCCGTTGCTGTTGCTCGTGAACGCGCAAGCCGACGACGCCGTATTCCGATTGCCCGCCGGCGTCTGGGAAGTCGTGCTCGACAGCAGCGATCCGCGCGGAGCCGGGTCCTGGCACGGACAAGGCGGCGTCGAGCTGCCCTTGCCTGCTGGCAGCGTGATCGTGCTTGCCGCCGCCGGAGCGAAGATTTGGTCGTAGATTGCGTGGCGGACGTTTTCGACCGAAAATACGGGAGTGACGGGCAACGAATTCATTCGCAAACTGAAGGCGTTGGGCAAGTTGCGAGGCATCTCCGTCTCTCTCAACGCCTCGCGCGGCAAGGGCAGCCATCAGACGCTGTACTTCGGCTCGCGAACTGAAATCAGGCACGCTGCATGGCATGTGCTCGCAGCTTGGTATCCGGGCTTCGGACCTTTGAAGGAGTACAAGGTGGAACGATTCGAGTATGCGGTGCGGCTCAAGCCGGCCGACGAAGGCGGCTTCGTGGTGTCGTGCCGCGACTTGCCGCAACTGGTGACGCAAGGCGATGACCTGGCCCAAGCGCTGGTCGAGGCCGCCGACGCAATGGACGAAGTCTTTGCGGCATACATGCAGGGTGGACTGCCGATGCCGGCCCCAAGCCGGCCGCGCAAAGGCGAGCGACTGGTCTCGCCACCCGCCGAAACCGTCGCCAAGGCGGCGCTGCACGTGGCGATGAGTGAGGCCGGCTTCACGAAAGTCCAGCTGGCGAAGCGGCTGGGGGTGGATGAGAAAGAAGTGCGCCGCATGCTCGACCCCCACTATGGATCGAAGCTGCCGCGCATTGCCGAGGCCATCGGCGTTCTCGGCCGCCGCCTCGTGATCGGGTTGGAAGCCGCCTGAGCGGGATTCGCCAAACAAAAGGGGCGCCCGAAGGCGCCCCGCAGAAATTCAGCGTAGCGTCCTGTCAGTGGACGACGCCCAGCGTGGTTTCCTTGCCGTCCTTGTAGCTGTGCAGGGTCAGCGCGCCGTTCTTGATGTCACCCTTCTCGTCGAACGAGATGATGCCGGTCACGCCCTTGTAGTCGGTGGTCTTGGCCAGCACCGGCAGGTAGACCTTCGGGTCGGACGAGCCGGCCTTGACCATCGCGGCGACCATCACGTTGACGGCGTCGTAGACGTACGGGGCATAGACCTGCACCTCGATGCCGAACTTCTTCTTGTAGTCGGCCTTGAACTTGTCCATGCCGGCTTGCTGCGCCGCATCGACGCCGCCCGCTTCCGCGCACACGACCTGGTCGTCGCTCATCGCGCCGCCGGCCAGCTTCGGCAGTTCTGCCGAGCAAATGCCGTCACCGCCCATGAATTTGGCGTTGATGCCGAGCTGCTTCATCTGGCGGATCATCGGGCCGGCCACGGCGTCCATGCCGCCGAAGAAGATGATGTCCGGCTTCTTGGCCTTGATCTGGGTCAGGATCGCGGTGAAATCGGTGGCCTTGTCGGTCGTGAACTGCTGTTCGGCGATGTTGCCGCCGCCGGCCTTGACGGCCTTCGCGAACTCTTCGGCGACGCCCTGGCCGTAGGCGGTGCGGTCGTCGATCACCGCGAAGGTCTTGCCCTTCAGGTCCTTGACCGCATAGCGGCCCAGCGTGCCGCCCAGGTGCACGTCGTCGGCGACGACGCGGAAGGCGGTGTTGAAGCCCTGGCGGGTGTACTTCGGGTTGGTCGCCGACGGCGAGATCTGCGGGATGCCGGCATCGAAGTAGATCTTCGACGCAGGAATCGTCGTGCCCGAGTTCAGGTGGCCGACCACGCCGTTGACCTTGGCGTCAGCGAGTTTCTGGGCGACGGCGGTGCCTTGCTTCGGATCACCGGCGTCGTCTTCCGCGTCGAGTTCGAATTTGGCCTTCTTGCCGCCGATCGTCACGCCCTTGGCGTTCAGGTCGTCGATGGCCATGCGGGCGCCATTCTCGTTGTCCTTCCCGAGGTGGGCGATCGCGCCGCTCGTCGGGCCCACGTGGCCGATCTTGACGACCAAGTCTTGCGCGTACGCAGAGCCGCCGAGCAACACCACGGCAGCCGCGACGAACGTGTTCAGTCTGATTTGCATGCAAAACCTCCAGATGGATAAAGAGTAATGGTTGAAAGTTATGGAACGGGCGAGACCATACCCCAAAAGCAACCCGGTTCAGGCTAGTGAATTCTCGGGTCACAAACTGTGCGCCTGACCAGTAGCGGCCTCGGGAGTGAGACCACAACGCACCAGCTAGCGGCTGCGATGACGAGACAATTCCTGAGTCACCGCGCGGGCGACGACATCACGCAAGGTCGATGCCAGCTCGGCCCGGGTCTCGCGGATCACCGCGTCGGTGGCGCGGGTCAGGATCGGGGTGAGGATCTCGCGCAGCCGGTATTCGAGCATCAGGTCGACCTGGCGCTGGACGTCGCCCAGCACCCGCTGGACGAGCTGCTCCTCGGTCAACACCGAGGTGATCGGCGGCGGCTTCGTGCCGGGCGCCACGACATCGGCCTCGACCGCGGGCGGCACCGCGACCGGCGCCGGGCCCGCCGGCGCATCGCCCAGGCGCACGACCTCGGTCAGGGTCGGCACCCGGTCGGGCGGCGCCCCGCTGCCGATCATGCCGCCGCCACCTCGTGTTTCTCGATTGCGTAGCCGCGGGTCTTGTAATAGTTCCAGCGCTGGCGCGCGGCAGCGCGGTCGTCGGGGTCGGTCGTGACGATCTCGATCAGGCGGGCAAAACCCTCGAATCCGGGCGGCGGTGCCTCGTGCAGGTTGACCAGCACGTCGTGATGGCCGGCCTGCGCGAGGTCGGCCACGAGCCAGACGGGGGTGTCGCGCAAGCGCGGCGCGACGGCCTGGCCCGGGCGGGCGAGCAGGTGCGGAACGAACTCCAGCGGATCGAAGGTCCACAGGACCCGGTCCAGCGTCGACAGCGCCGCCGGCGCGCCGCTGACGACGAGCCGGGCGCCCTTGCGCAAGGCCTTGCGCAGCAGCCGGCAGGTGTACTCGGCCCGATCGGCCACGTTGAAATGGAAGCTGATTTCGGTCATGGCCGTCTCTGGATCGACCGGGCCCGAGCGGTCACACGGCCTGCGCGAGCACGAAATGCGTCAGCAGCGGCACCGGCCGCCCGGTCGAGCCTTTCGCGGCGCCGGACTTCCAGGCCGTGCCGGCGATGTCCAGGTGTGCCCACGGGTACTTGGCCGTGAAGCGGCGCAGGAACATCGCCGCGGTGATCGCGCCGCCGGCGCGGCCGGCGATGTTGGCCATGTCGGCGAAATTGCTCTTCAGGCCTTCGTCGTATTCCTCGTCCAGCGGCATGCGCCAGCACGGGTCCAGGCCGGCCTGGCTCGCGGCCAGCATCTGCGCGGCGACCTTGTCGTCGGCGGTGAACAGGCCCGAATGGTGGTGGCCGAGCGCCACGACGCAGGCCCCGGTCAGGGTCGCGACGTCGACGACGACGGCCGGCTTGAAGCGCTCGGCATAGGTCAGCGCATCGCACAGGATCAGACGCCCTTCGGCGTCGGTGTTCAGGATCTCGATCGTCTGGCCGGACATGCTCTTGACGACGTCGCCCGGCTTCACGGCCGCGCCGCTGGGCATGTTCTCGCACGACGGGATGATGCAGACCAGGTTCAGCTTCGGTTTCAGCTCGGCGATCGCGCGCAGGGTGCCGAGCACACTGGCGGCGCCGCCCATGTCGAACTTCATCTCGTCCATCTCGGCGCCCGACTTCAGCGAGATGCCGCCGGTGTCGAAGGTGATGCCCTTGCCGACCAGCACGACCGGCGCCTGCGACTTGGCCGCGCCGTCGTAGCGCGCGACGATGAAGCGCAGCGGCTCGACCGAGCCCTGCGCGACCGACAGGAACGAGCCCATGCCGAGCTTCTCGCAGGCCTTGCGGTCCAGCACCTCGACCTTCAGGTCGTGGTCCTTGCCGAGCTTCTTCGCCTGCTCGGCGAGGTAGGTCGGCGTGCAGTGGTTGCCGGGGCGGTTCGCGCATTCGCGGGCGAGCGCCACGCCGTCGGCGATCGCCGCGCCGCGCAGCAGGCCTTGCTGTACGGCCTTGGCCTCCGGTTTGCTGCACAGCAGCGTGAGCTTGGCCAGAGTGGAGGCGGCCGGCGCGCTGGGCTTGGTGTGGCGATAAACGTAGGTGGCGTCGCGCGCCGCGGCGACGACCGCCTCGGCGTGCGCGTCGCTCAGCGTGCCGCCGCCGGCATAGCCGACCGCGACGTGTTTGGCGCCTCCGCCCTTGACCTGGTTGATGCCGCTCGCGACCGCGGCCTTGAAGGCTTTCGGGCTGGCCGCGGCGGCGATCGCGAACACGACGCGCGGCGCGCGCACGCCGGCGGGCCGGTGCAGGTACAGGCTCTTGCCGCCCTTGGCCGCCAGGTCGCCCTGCGCGAGCGCATCGCTCAGCGCGGTGGCGAGCGGCGCCGCCAGCGCGGCGTCGACGGCATCGCCGACGACGACCAGCACCAGCGCGTCGACATTCAGGCCGGCCAAGGCCTCGGGGGCAGCGATCTGATGGCGAAAGTCCATAATCGAAAGTTCTGGGAAGTGAAAGGTCAGAGCAGGCCGACGATGTTATTCGATTCCACTTTGCGCCGAGAGCTGGCGCGCAACTTCGGGGCCACGCTGGTGGTGATCCTGACCATCGTGCTGACGATGCTGCTGATCCGCACGCTCGGCCGCGCCGCCGGCGGCGAGATCGCGCCGCAGGAGGTCGTGCTCTTCCTCGGCTACATCGCGCTCGGCCACCTGCCGACGATGCTTGCGCTGTCGCTGTTCGTCTCGGTCGTCGCGACGCTCTCGCGCATGTACCGCGAGAGCGAGATGGCGATCTGGTTCGCCAGCGGCGTCGGCCTGACGCGCTTCGTGCGGCCGGTGCTGAGCATGAGCTGGCCGGTGCTGATCGTGATCGGCGCGCTCGCGCTGTTCGTCTGGCCGTGGCAGAACCAGCGCAGCGTCGAGCTGAAGGAGCGCTTCGAGCGCCGCTCCGACCTCTCCCGCGTCACGCCGGGCCAGTTCCAGACCTCCAGCGACGGCACCCGCGTGTTCTTCATCGAGCGCGACGCGACCGACCACCGCACCGGCCGCAACGTCTTCATCCTGAGCTCGGCGAAGGGCACCGAGGCGGTGACCTCGGCACGCAGCGGCCACATCGAGATGCAGGGTGAGGATCGCTACCTGGTGCTGACGCGCGGCCAGCAAAACGACGAGAACCTGAAAAGCGGCGAGAAGACGCTGTCGCGCTTCGAGGGCTACCGGGTGCAGGCCGGCGAGAAGGTGCTGTCCAGCATGGACAACCTGCCGCCCAAGGCGCGCTCGTCGGCCGAGCTGCTGTTCGTGCCGACCGCGCCGAATCAGGGCCAGCTCGCCTGGCGCCTGGGCCTGCTGCTGGGCGCGGCGAACCTGACGCTGCTGGGCATCGGCCTGTCGGCCTCGAACCCGCGCCGCGCGAGCAACTGGAACCTGATGTTCGCGCTGCTCGCCTTCGTCATCTACTACAACCTGATCAACCTGACCGAGGCCTGGATCGCCGGCGGCAAGATGAGCATGGGCGCGGCGCTGATCCTCGCGCACGGCGGCGCCTTCCTGATCGCGACCGGCGTGCTGTGGTGGCGCGAACAGGGCTCGAGCCGGATCCGCTGGCGGCGCGCCCCGGCGGCGCCAGTGGCCGCAGCGAACGCATGAAGACGGTCCGCCGGCTGTTCTACGTCGACATCGTCTCGGCCGTCGCGTTCGTCGCCGCGGCCTTCCTGTCGCTGTCCTTCTTCATCGATTTCATCGACCAGCTCGGCGACGTCCAGGGCGCCTACACGATGGTGCATGCGGCGCTGTA
>DASYCA010000394.1:0-13701 GCA_036500445.1 Burkholderiaceae bacterium
CAGGTCGCGCTCCAGGTTCAGGTAGATCGATCCGGGCAGGTGGCCGGCGCGCCAACTCGCCTCGCCGGCGCCGAGGTCGGCCAGGTCGAAGCTCACGTCGACGAGCACGAAGCTCGCCGGCCCGGCCGCCTTCAGCTGCTCGGCCGTGATCAGGGTGGTGAAGCTCATGCGGAGGTCTCCAGCGGTGCATTGGCGGTGTCGGGCGGCGCCGCGCTGGCGCTGCGCAGCAGCGTCGCGGACAGGCCCGCGCCGACGATCAGCAGCATGCCACCGAGCGCCATCCCGGTTACCTGGTCGTTGAACAACAGCACGCCGTAGGCGAACGAGAACGCGATGCCCAGGTACTGCAGGCTCGCGTTGACGAGCATCCGGCCGATGCCGTAGGCCCGCGTCATCATCAGCTGCGCGCTGGTCGCGAGCAGGCCGACGGCGAGCAGCAGCGCCAGGCCCTTGGGCGCGTGGCCGTGAATGCCGGTCCACAGCGTCGTGATGGCGCCGAACGCGGCGCCGCCGAGCGAGAAGTAGAAGACGATGCGCAGCTCGGGCTCGCCGGCCCGTGCGAGCGCGGCGATCTGCAGGTAGGCGGTCGCGGAGATGACGCCGGAGAGCAGGCCCATCAGGCCGTGCCAGAGCTGGTCGTGGTCGATCGTCGGGCGCAGGATCAGCGCGACGCCGCCGAAGCCGAGCAGCACCGTGCCGACCAGCCGGCCGTCGACGCGCGACGCGCCGAGCATCGCGGCCCCGCCGATCAGGAACAGCGCCATCCAGACCGAGGACATGTAGTTCAGCGTCATCGCGGTCGCGAGAGGCAGCTTGCCGAGCGCGTAGAACCACAGGAACATCGAGACCACGCCGGACAGGCTGCGCCAGAAGTGCGTCGCCGGCACGCTGGTCTTCAGCGAGACGCCGCGCGAGCGCGCCAGCAGCCAGATCACGGTGGCGCCGACCGCGCCGCGGTAGAACATGATCTCGCCCGGCGTGTAGTCGGCCGAGGCGAGCTTCACGCACACGCCCATGGTTGCGAACAGGAAAGAAGAAAGCACCATCAGCCAGGCGGCGGACGGGCCACGGCGCTCGCTCAGAGGCGGTCTCCCATCGCGCGGCGGTACCACTCGTGGAACTGCTGCATGCCGTCTTCCATCGGGCTCTGGTAGGGGCCGACCTCGTCGTCGCCGCGCTCGAACAGCGCGCGCCGTCCGGCGTCCATGCGCAGCGCGATCTCGTCGTCCTCTTCGCAGGTCTCCCAGTACGCGGCGCGCTCGGCCTCGACGAACTCGCGCTCGAACGCGGCGATCTCCTCGGGGTAGTAGAACTCGACCACGTTCAGCGTCTTCTGCGGGCCTTTGGGGTACAGCGTCGAGACGACCAGCACGTGCGGGTACCACTCGACCATCACGGTCGGATAGTAGGTGAGCCAGATCGCGCCGTGCTTCGGGAGCACGCCGTTGCGGTACTTCAGCACCGCGTCGTGCCAGCGCCGATAGGCCGGCGTGCCGGGCCGCGCGAGCTCGTTCTTGGTGCCCACCGTCTGCACCGAATGGTGCTCGCCGAACTCCCAGCGCAGTTCGTCGCAGGTGACGAACTGGCCCAGGCCCGGGTGGAGCGGGCCGACGTGGTAGTCCTCCAGGTAGACCTCGATGAAGGTCTTCCAGTTGTAGTCGCACTCGTGCAGCTGCACGTGGTCGAGCACGTAGCCGGTGAAGTCCAGGTCTTTCAGGGGGCCGAGCCGGGCCAGGTCGGCGCTCACGCTGCGGCCGCGGTCTTCGAAGACCATCCCGTTCCAGGTTTGGACCGGGTAGTTGTTCAGGTTCAGGCAGGGGTCGTCGCTGAAATGCGGCGCGCCGATCAGTTGCCCGTGCAGGTCGTAGGTCCAGCGGTGCAGCGGGCAGACGATGTTGCCGCCGCTCGCGGCCTGGCCCTGGGCCGCGAGGTTGCCGCGCCCGCGCAGCATCAGCGCCTGGCGATGGCGGCAGACGTTGGAGATCAGCTCCACGCCCTTGGCCGTGCGCACCAGCGCCCGGCCCTCGCCCTCCTGGGGCAGCGCGTAGTGGTCGCCGAGCTCGGGCACCGCGAGCTCGTGGCCGAGGTAGCGGGGGCTCTGGTCGAAGATGCAGGCCTTTTCGCGGCCGAACAGATCGGCGTCGAAATAAGCGCTGACTGAGAGTTGCGAGCGGCTGCGCTCGAGTGCGGCCAGGGGGACGCTCAGGTCGGACATGATCCCAGCGAATCTCCAATGAGCTGCCGGGTTTGGCAGGCCGCGGATTGTACCTGCGGGGGTCTGAGCGCCCTGTAGGCAAAGACCTCGTGTCAAGCCTCGTCACAACATCGTCACATCAGTGGAGAGGCCCCCGCACGCGGGTGACTACAATCCCATATTTGATGACAAGGCCATGGCAAAGACCTCGACAACAGCTCCTGCTCCGACGATCGCCGCCAGCTACGAAGAGGCTCTGGGTGAGCTCGACCGGCTCGTGGCGACGATGGAGGCCGGCCAGCTGCCGCTCGATCGTTTGCTCGAAAGCTACAAACGCGGTGCCGACCTGTTGAACTTTTGTCGATCCCGGCTCGAATCGGTTGAAGAGCAGGTCAAGGTTCTCGAAGATGGCCAATTGAAGGCCTGGGCCCCCCGATGAAACTGGCTGCTGAATTCGAAGGCTGGATGCGTGCCGAACTCGACGCCGTCGAGGTCGCGTTGCAAGCCTGGGTGCCCGATGCCGCGCCGGCCGGCCTCGGTCTCGCGATGCGCTATGGCGTGCTCGATGGCGGCAAGCGCATCCGCCCGCTGCTCGTGCTCGCCGCCGCGCAGGCGGTCCACGGCGAGCCCGAGGCGGCGATGCGCGCGGCCTGTGCGGTCGAGCTGATCCACGCCTATTCGCTCGTCCACGACGACATGCCCTGCATGGACAACGACGTGCTGCGCCGCGGCAAGCCGACCGTCCACGTGCAATTCGGCGAAGCCCAGGCGATGCTCGCCGGCGACGCGATGCAGGCCCTGGCCTTCGAGGTGCTGACGCCCGACGAGGGCGTCGCGCCGGCGCTGCAGGCGCGCCTGTGCTCGCTGCTCGCCCGCTCGGCCGGCCACGCCGGCATGGCCGGCGGCCAGGCGATCGACCTCGCCAGCATCGGCCAGCCGCTCGGCGAGCACGCGCTGCGCGACATGCACCACCGCAAGACCGGTGCGCTGCTGCAGGCCAGCGTGCTGATGGGCGCCGCCTGCGGCGAGGCCACCCGCGGGCAGCGCGCCGCGCTGGCCGATTACGGCGATGCGATCGGCCTGGCGTTCCAGGTCGTCGACGACATCCTCGACGTCACGCAGGCCTCCAGCACGCTCGGCAAGACCGCCGGCAAGGACCTCGACAACAACAAGCCGACCTACGTGACCGTGCTCGGCCTGGACGCCGCGCGCCGCCACGCCACCGAATTGCGCGACAAGGCGCAGGCCGCGCTGGCGCGCAGCGGGCTGGTCGACGCCGCGTGGCTGAGCCTGCTCGCCGACAAGATCGTGGACCGCGATAATTGATCCCATGATCAATCGATTTATCGACATACTGCCGCGGGCCGAGCGCCGGGCCGCTCCCAAGCCGGCCCGCGTCCCCTCGGGGGATCGACCGATGTATTCATCGGGCGAGGGGTTGTCATGAAGCACGCACTCCTAGAAACGATCAAGAGCCCGGCCGACGTGCGCAAGCTGTCGCGCCTGGAGCTGAAGGTGCTGGCCTCCGAGCTGCGCGATTTCGTCGTGCAAAGCGTCTCGCAGACGGGCGGGCACCTGTCGTCCAACCTCGGCACCGTCGAGCTGACGATCGCGTTGCACCACGTCTTCAACACGCCGCATGACCGGCTGGTCTGGGACGTCGGCCACCAGACCTACCCGCACAAGATCCTGACCGGCCGGCGCGAGCGCATGGGCTCGCTGCGCCAGCTCGGCGGCATCTCGGGCTTTCCGCGCCGCGAAGAGAGCGAGTACGACAGCTTCGGCACCGCGCACTCGTCGACCTCGATCTCGGCCGCGCTCGGCATGGCCGTCGCCGCGCGCCTGAAGGGAGAAGACCGCAAGGCCGTGGCGATCATCGGCGACGGCGCGATGAGCGCCGGGATGGCCTTCGAGGCGCTGAACAACGGCGGCTACCAGCACAAGAACGGGCATGCCGACCTGCTGGTGGTGCTGAACGACAACGACATGTCGATCTCGCCGCCGGTCGGCGCGCTGAACCGCCACCTCGCGCGGCTGATGAGCGGCAAGTTCTACGCGAGCGCGCGCGACACCGCGAAGTCGGTGCTGAAGAACGCGCCGCCGCTGTTCGAGCTCGCGCGCCGCTTAGAGGAGCATGCCAAGGGGATGGTCGTGCCCGGCACGATCTTCGAGGAGTTCGGCTTCAACTACGTCGGCCCGATCGACGGCCACGACCTCGATTCGCTGATCCCGACGCTGGAGAACCTGCGCGGCCTGAAGGGCCCGCAGTTCTTGCACGTCGTGACGAAGAAGGGCTACGGCTACAAGCTCGCCGAGGCCGACCCGGTCAACTACCACGGCCCCGGCAAATTCGACCCGGCCGTCGGCCTGGTGAAACCGACGACGCCGTCCAAGCAGACCTTCACGCAGGTCTTCGGCAGCTGGCTGTGCGACATGGCCGCGGTCGACGAGCGCCTGATCGGCATCACGCCGGCGATGCGCGAGGGCTCGGGGCTGGTCGAGTTCGAGCGGCGCTTCCCGAAGCGCTACCACGACGTCGGCATCGCCGAGCAGCACGCGGTGACGTTTGCCGCCGGCCTGGCCTGCGAAGGATTGAAGCCGGTCGTTGCGATCTACTCGACCTTCCTGCAGCGTGCCTACGATCAGCTGATCCACGACGTCGCGATCCAGAACCTGCCGGTCGTGTTCGCGCTCGACCGCGCCGGCCTGGTCGGCGCCGATGGCGCGACGCACGCGGGCGCCTACGACATCGCCTACCTGCGCTGCATCCCGAACATCAGCGTGCTGACGCCGGCCGACGAGGCCGAGTGCCGACTGGCGCTGACGACCGCGTTCCGCCAGAACGGCCCGAGCGCGGTGCGCTACCCGCGCGGCGCCGGCGCCGGTGTCGCGCCCGCCGCCGAGCTCGACGAGCTGCCGTTCGGCAAGGGCGAGATCCGCCGCCAGGCCAAGCGCGCGCTCGGCCAGGGCGGCCCGAAGGTCGCGATCCTGGCGTTCGGCACGCTGCTGTACCCGGCGCTGGCCGCGGCCGAGAAGCTCGATGCGACCGTGGCCAACATGCGCTTCGTGAAGCCGCTGGACGCCGAGCTGGTCGCCGAGCTCGCGCGCAGCCACGACGCGATCGTCACGGTCGAGGAGGGCTGCACGATGGGCGGCGCCGGCAGCGCGGTGCTGGAGGCGCTGGCCGCCGCCGGTCTGCAGACGCCGGTGCTGGTGCTCGGGCTGCCGGATGAATTCATCGAACACGGCGACCCGGCCAAGCTGCTGGCGCTGTGCGGGCTGGACGCCGGCGGCATCGAGCAATCCATTTTGAAGCGCTTCGGCGCCCGGCCGACGCTGCTGCGGGCCGCCGGCGGCCTTTGAGCGGGGGTTGAAGCCCCCCGAATGCTGGCTTCAAAACCGTGCGCCCGTCGGGCGGGCGATTTGCTGGCATGCTTCGGGCTGCTGACACGATGAACCCCATGAGCAATCTCAAAGACGCCCTGCACATTCCCGACACGCAAAGCGAGCGCGACGAACGCCACCTGGCGATCCAGCGCGTCGGCGTGAAAAGCGTGCGCTACCCGCTGCAGCTGCTGATTGCCGGCCAGGTCTCGCCGACGGTCGGGCTGTGGGCGCTCGACGTCGCGCTGCCGGCCGAGCAGAAGGGGACCCACATGTCGCGCTTCGTCGCCTGGCTCGACGCGCTGGACAAGCCGCTCGATGCCGGCACGTTGCGCACCGAACTCGCCGCGATGCTGGACAAACTGCACGCGACCGAAGGGCGGATCGACGCCGAGTTCCCGTTTTTCATCCGCAAGCGCGCCCCGGTGACCGGGGTGCAGAGCCTGCTCGAGTACCAAGGCCGCTGGGTCGCCGAGGCGCGTGCCGCGGAAGGGTCACCAGCCGGCGCGAACGCGCCGGTGACCATCTGGGCCGAGGTCGTCGTGCCCGTCAAGTCGCTGTGCCCGTGCTCGAAGGAAATCTCCGACTACGGCGCGCACAACCAGCGCTCGCACGTGACGATCCGGGTCGAGCTGCTGCAGGACATCGACTGGGCCGAGCTGGTGCGCTTCGCCGAGGATTCGGCCTCCAGCGAGATCTGGCCGATGCTCAAGCGCGCCGACGAAAAATGGATCACCGAGCGCGCCTACGAGAACCCGAAGTTCGTCGAGGACATGGTCCGCGATGTCGCGCTGCGGCTGAACGTCGACAAGCGCGTCGGGCGCTACAGCGTCGATGTCGAGAATTTCGAGTCGATTCACGCGCACAGCGCCTACGCGCGGATCGAGCGCACTTGAGCCGCCGCGCGCCGGGGTCGTTCAGCGCCTGCGCGGGCTGAGCGCCGGGCCGGCGGGCGGTCCGAAACGGGCGTAGTCCTCCGGCGCTCGCCCCGCGGCGTCAATCCTGCACTTCGAGGCTCAGCCCGAGCGCTTCGGCGTCGCCGCGGCCCTGGCGGATCAGGGTCGGGCTGGCGCCGCTGAGGTCGATCACGGTCGTCGGCTGCATCGGGCAGGCGCCGGCATCGACGACGGCCTGGATCTGCTTCTGGAAGCGATCGCGGATCGCGTGCGGGTCGTTCATCGGATCGGTCTCGCCCGGCGCGATCAGGGTCGTCGCGAGCAGCGGCTGGCCGAGCAACTCGAGCAGCGCCTGCGTCACCGCGTGCGCCGGCACGCGCAGCCCGATCGTGCGCCGCGACGGGTGCGACAGCCGGCGCGGCACCTCCTTGGTCGCCTCCAGGATGAAGGTGAACGGCCCCGGCGTGCCGAGTTTCAACAGGCGGTACTGCTTGTTGTCGACGCGCGCGTAGCTCGCCAGCTCGCTCAGGTCGCGGCACAGCAAGGTCAGGTGGTGCTTGTCGTCGACGCCGCGGATGCGCCGCAGGGTCTCGGCCGCGGCCTTGTCGTCCAGGTGGCAGACCAGCGCATAACTCGAGTCGGTCGGAATCGCGGCGATCCCGCCGCCGTCCAGGATCTGGGCGGCCTGCTTCAGCAGGCGCAGCTGCGGGTTGTCGGGGTGGACCTCGAAATACTGGGACATCGGGTCATTGTCGTGCGTTGCGCCGACGGCTGCATCACCTCGCTCGCAAGCCCCAGCTCGGCGCGAAGCGCCGTGGAGAACTCAGGCCGGCGAGTGCATGCGCGCTTCGAGCGCGGTCCAGACCGGCGTCAGCTTCTCGGGCAGCGGGGGCAGGGTGCCGAGGTCGATGTGGCTCTCGGACGGACTGTGGAAATCGCTGCCGCGCGACGCGAGCAGCTTGAACTCGAGCGCGGTCTCGGCATAGCGGACCGCATCGGCCGAGCTGTGGCTGCCGGTGACGACCTCGACGCCGCGCCCGCCGTGTGCGATGAACTCGCTGAACAGCGCGAACTCCTCGTTCGGCGTGAATTTATAGCGCGCCGGGTGGGCGATCACCGCGATGCCGCCGGCCTCGGCGATCCACGTCACCGCGTTGCGCAGCGTCGCCCAGCGGTGCGGCACGAAGCCGGGCCGGCCCTCGACGAGGTACTTGCGAAACACCTCGGAGGTGTCGGCGCAGACCTTGGTCTCGACCAGGAAGCGCGCGAAATGGGTGCGCGAGATCAGCTCCGGGTTGCCGACGTACTGCAGCGCACCTTCGTAGGCACCGTGGATGCCGACCTTGGCGAGGCCGTCGGACATCTCCATCGCGCGCTCGCGCCGGCCGCCGCGGGTGCGGGCGAGGCCGGCGGCGAGCGCGGCGTCGCCGGCCTCGAAGCCGAGGCCGACGATGTGCACGGTGACGTCGGCGAACGTGACCGAGATCTCGACGCCCGTCAGGTACGGCATGCCGAGCGCGACGGCGGCGGCGCGCGCGCGCTGCTGGCCGCCGATCTCGTCGTGGTCGGTCAGGGCCCAGAGCTGCACGCCGTTGGCGTGGGCGCGCCCCGCGAGCGCCTCGGGCGCGAGCGTGCCGTCCGACACGGTCGAATGGCAGTGCAGGTCGGCGTTGAGTGCGTGGGGCGTGTTCACTGCGCCATTTTAGGCCGTCGGCCCGAATCCTGCGTGCGGCGCCCGCGCCGCACGCAGGAGGGTCGATCCGGCGCGGCCGGTGTGGGGGCAATTGCCCAAATCATGCGGTTCGTCACAGCCAGCGGAAACGAGGTGTTTCCGCGCCTCGAAGGGCTGGCGGCCGTCCTCTAGACTCAAGGGCTGGGCCCGGTTCGGGCTCGCGATCCACGGAGACGAAGTATTTCAAAGCGAGTGTCCCTGCGCCGGTTGCTGACCTTGCCGTACGCGGCGCTGATCATCGGGGTGTCGCTCCTGATCGGTGCGCTGTCGTATCGCGCGGGCAGCCAGGCGGTGGACACGATGTCCGACCAGCTGCTGCTGGAGACCGTCGCGCGCATCGGCCAGGCGGTCGATCGGCACATCGTCGGCTCCAGCGCGGTGCTCGAGGCGGCGTTCCCGAACGGCATGCCCGCGCCCGCGGCGATCGACAACAGCCTGGAGGAGCTGCGCACCCGGTTCTGGATCGCGAGCTCCCTGCACCTGGACCCGAACAACTACGTCTACTACGGCAGCCGCAGCGGCCAGTTCATCGGGCTGTGGCGGTTCTCGCAGCAGGATGCCGAGCTGCGGTTGAAACTGCATGCCGGGGAGCCGCGCACGCTGTACCGCTTCAGCGGGATCGGCGGTGCGCTGGGCGGCATGACGCACGAGCCGAGCGTCTTCGAGCCGCGCGAGCGGCCCTGGTTCAAGGCCGGCGCGAACAGCCCCTCGCACACCTGGACCTCGATCTACATCGACTTCAAGACCGCCGAACTGGTCGCGACGCGTGCCCGCCGCGTGCTGGCCGCCAGCGGCGAGCTGCAAGGGGTCGTCGCGACCGACGTGTCGCTGCGCGCGCTGAACGATTTCGTGCGCCGGCTGCAAGTCAGCGAGCATGCGCTGGCCTTCATCATCGAACCGGACGGCCAGCTGATCGCGTCGTCGCGCAGCGCGAACGTGCAACTCGGCGCCGATGGCCGCAACCAGCGCCTGAACGCCGCCGCCAGCGGCGACGCGCTGCAGGTCGCCGCCTATGCCGAGGTGCAGCGCGTGCTCGCCGCGCAGGAGGCCGCGTCCGGCGCGAACGGGCCGGCGCAGACGCTGCGCTTCGCGGGGCCGGACGGCGCGTCGATCCAGCTCGCGTTCGACCGCCTGCGCGACGCCGCCGGGCTGGACTGGATCACCGTCGTCGCGGTGCCGCGCAGCGATTTCATGCACGGCATCACCGGCAACGTGATGCGCACCGGCGTGATCGCGGCGGCCGCGGCGCTGGTGGCGGCCCTGCTGGGGCTGTGGATCCTGGGCGGGGTCGCGGCCGACCTGCACCGCATCGCCGACGGCGCGCGCGCGGTCGGCGCCGGGCGCCTGGACGCGACGCTGGAGGTGCGCCGGCCGGACGAGATCGGAGACCTCGCGGACAGCTTCCGCGCGATGCAGCAGCGCCTGCGCCTGGACGTGCTGACCGGCCTCGTGAACCGCGAGGTGATCGTGCGCCACATCGCCGACCGCATCGGCCAGCAGCGCCGCATCGGCGACGAGCGCGTCTTCGCGGTGATGTTCCTCGACCTGAACAATTTCAAGGGCTTCAACGACAGCCTGGGCCACGAGGCCGGCGACAAGGTGCTGGTCGAGATCGGCAGCCGGCTGCGCACGATGGTGCGGGCGGGCGACCTGGTCGCGCGCTATGCCGGCGACGAGTTCATGATTCTCGTCAACGACGTGCGCGACGCGACCGCCGCGGACCAGGTGCGCGGCCACGTCGAGGAGCTGCTGCGCGAGCCGCTGACCAGCGTGCACGCGGATGGCGGCGAGGCGATCGCGGTCGGCGGGGCGGTGGGCTTGGCGCTGTTTCCGGTCGACGGCGAGACGGTCGACAGCCTGCTCGCGCATGCGGACGCCGACATGTACGCGCGCAAGGCGTCGATGAAGCAGGCGCGCGGACGCTGACGATCAGCCGATGCCCTCGATCACCATCTGCACGCGCTCGCGCCCGTTGTACTCGTCGACGCTGACGCGGTAGGCGAGCCGCAGCGTCGCCGCCACCGGCTCGCTGTGGCCGAACCAGATCGCCTCGCGCGGCGCGCTGTCGCGGCCCTGGCCGGCCAGCCGCAGCGTCAGTTTCAGGTGCTTCTCGCCGACCAGGCGCTGCGAGATCACCTCGACCTCGTCGACGAAGACCGGCGCCTCGAAGGCCTGGCCCCAGACCTGGGCGTCCAGCGTGCGCACCGTCGCCGGGTTGAAATGCTCGACCGCCAGCGGCCCGTCGCTGAGCAGCGCGCGCGACAGCGTCGCCTTGTCCAGCCACTCGGAGGCGACCTGCTGCAGCGCGCGGTCGAAGGTCGCGAAGTGTTCCTCGGCGATCGTGCAGCCGGCCGCCATCGCGTGGCCGCCGAAGCGCGCGAGCACCTCGGGGTGGCGTTTCGCCAGCAGGTCCAGCGCGTCGCGCAGGTGAAAACCGGGGATCGAGCGGCCCGAGCCCTTCAGCGCGCCGTCGCGGCCGCGCGCGAACACGAAGGTCGGCCGGTGCACGCGGTCTTTCAGGCGCGACGCGACGATGCCGACGACGCCCTCGTGAAAGCTCGCATCGAAGACGGCCAACGCCGGCGGCGTCGCGTTCTGCCCGCTCTCGCCCAGCCCTTTCTCGGCCATCACGCCGGCGAGCCAGGCCTCGGCCTGCTCGCGCATGCCGGCCTCGACGTCGCGGCGCTCGCGGTTGATGGCGTCGAGCTGCTTCGCGAGCTCGGCGGCGCGGCCGGCGTCGTCGGTCAGCAGGCACTCGATGCCCAGCGTCATGTCGGACAGGCGCCCGGCCGCGTTGATGCGCGGCCCGAGCGCGAAGCCGAAATCGAACGCGCTCGCGCGCCGCGCGTCGCGGCCGGCGGCCGCGAACAGCGCGGCGACGCCGGCGTGCATCTGGCCGGCGCGGATGCGCTTGAGGCCTTGCGCGACGAGGCGGCGGTTGTTCGCATCGAGCTTCACGACGTCGGCGACGGTGCCGAGCGCGACCAGGTCGAGCAGCGCGTCCAGCCGCGGCTGCGTCGCTTGTGTGAACACGCCGCGCGCGCGCAGCTCGGAGCGCAGCGCGAGCAGCACGTAGAACATCACGCCGACGCCGGCCAGGCTCTTGCTCTCGAAGCCGCAGCCGGGCTGGTTCGGGTTCACGATCACGTTCGCCATCGGCAGCACCACCTCGCCCTCGACCAGCGCCGGCAGGTGGTGGTCGGTGACGAGCACGGCCAGGCCGCGCGCGCGGGCGTGGGCGACGCCGGCGAGGCTGGCGATGCCGTTGTCCACCGTCAGCAGCAGGTCGGGGCGTTGTTCGATCGCGAGGTCGACGATCGCCGGCGTCAGCCCGTAGCCGTGCACGGCGCGATCGGGCACGACGTAGTGCACCGTCCCGGGCGCGGCGCCGAGCAGGCGCAGCCCGCGGATCGCGACCGTGCACGCGGTCGCGCCGTCGCAGTCGTAGTCGGCGACGACGCAGACGCGTTTTTCACCTGCGATCATGTCGGCCAGCAAGGTCGCGGCGGCCTGGACGCCCTGTAACCCGGCCGGCGGGAGCAGGCGCGCGAGGCCGTCGTCGAGCTCGTCGGGCCCGCGCACGCCGCGGCCGGCGAACAGGCGCGCGAGCAGCGGATGCACGCCGGCCTGCTCGAGCGCCCAGACGGCGCGCGGCGGGACGTCGCGCAGCGCGATCACCGGCGGGGTCATCACAGCGCCTCCAGCACGGTGTGCGGCTCGCTCGCGCTCCAGCGCCCGGCCAGGCGCTGCCACAGGCCTTGCGGGGCGCTTTCGAAGCGGTGCGCGCCGCGGTCGCCGCACAGCGTCAGCGTGACCGGCAGGCGGTCGCGCGCGGCGGCGAGGGCCTGGGCCACCGGGCCGGCGTCGAGCGCGCGCCAGGCCTCGCCCCAGGCGGCCCAGTCGTCGGCGAGCAGCGGCGCGCGCAGCGAGTCGTCGACCCGCACGTCAACGGGTGCCGTCTGAGCCCGGCCGCAGCCGCTGAGCCAGAACGAATTCAGCGTCAGCTCGCCGCGCTGCTCGCGCGCGTCGTTCAGCGCGTGCGGGTAGAGCAGCAGCTGCAGCTCGCTTTGCAGGCGGCGGATCAATGGATCGCGCAGTTCGCGCATCCAGACCTCGACGTTGCGGCCGATCACGCGGTCGAGCGAGGCGCAGCGCAGGTCCGCCAGGCGCTCGTGCGCGACGTACCAGCGCATCGGGGCGCCCCATTCGATCGCGAAGCCCTCGCTCGTGAACAGCTCGCGCACCGCGTCGAACGCGGCGCGCGATTCGGTTTCGCTCAGGTTCAACGCGGCCGGATCGGCCAGCGTGACGTGGTCGCGGCCGACGTGCCAGTGCGTCGGCGTCACCAGGCCCCAGGCACGGTCGCCGGTCTGCACGCCGTCGGCCGCCGCGGCATGCGCGGCGAACGGCAGGCCGCCGTCGCCGCCGATCCAGCCCTGGGCTGCGGCCCAGGCGCATTCGTGCGGCGGCGACAGGCTCAGCACGTCGCCGTCGTCGCGCTGCGTCAGGCTCAGGCGCGCGAGGAGTTGCGCGAGATGGGGCAGCGCGAGGTCGCGCAGCACCTGCGTCGCCGATTCGGACAGCGCCGACGCAAAGGGGATCAACACATGCATGGGCAGATTATGGTGGGGAGCCGCACGCGGGGCGAGCGCCGGGCCGCCCCAAGCCGGCCCGCATCCCCTCGGGGGATCGGCCGACGTACCCGTCGGCCGAGGGGCTGTCATGTAGCATGCCGATCCCATGAACTGGCCCTACGAACTTCAGATCGGCTGGCGCTACACGCGCGCCGGTCGCAACGGGCGGCGCAACGGCTTCATCTCGTTCATCTCCGGCGTCTCGATGCTCGGCATCGCGCTCGGCGTCGCGGCGCTGATCATCGTGCTGTCGGTGATGAACGGCTTCCGCAAGGAGGTGCAGGACCGGATGCTGTCGGTGATCGCCCACGTCGAGGTGCTGTCGGCCGACGGCAATGCGCTGCCCGACTGGCACGACACGCTGGCCAAGGTCCGTGCGGTGCCCGAGGCCGGCGCGCAGGTGATCGGCGCGGCGCCCTTCGTCAGCTCGCAGGCGCTGATGGCGCGCGGCGACGACATGCGCGGCGTGATCGTGCGCGGCATCTCGCCGAACGAGGAGGCGAGCGTCACCGAGATCGCCGCGCGCCTGAAGGACACGGTGCTCGCCAGGCTCGTGCCGGGGCAGTGGGGCATCGTGCTCGGGATCGAGCTTGCGCGCTCGCTCGGCGTGCGCGAGGGCGACAAGGTCACGCTGGTGCTGCCGGGCGGGCAGGTCACGCCGGCCGGCGAGGTGCCGCGCCTGAAGCAGCTCACGGTGGTCGGCACCTTCGATGCCGGCCACTACGAGTACGACAGCACGCTCGCGCTGGTGCACGTCGACGACGCCGCGAAGCTGTTCCGCGTCGAGGGCCCGACCGGCGTGCAGCTGAAGCTGCAGAACGTCAACGACGCGCGCCGCGTCGGCAGCATGCTGCGCGCCGT
>DASYCA010000395.1:0-3259 GCA_036500445.1 Burkholderiaceae bacterium
CAACAGGTCGACGTGACCGTCTCGTCGCTCGGCAACGCCAAGTCACTGCGCGGCGGCACGCTGATCGATACGCCGCTCAAGGGTGCGGATGGCCAGATCTACGCGCTCGCGCAAGGCAACCTGATCGTCGCCGGCGCCGGCGCCGCGGCGGCCGGCTCCAAGGTGCAAGTCAACACGCTGAACGCGGGCCGGGTGCCCGAGGGTGCGACGGTCGAACGCGCCGTCGCGACGCCGCTGAACCAGGGCGACTACCTGCAGCTCGATCTGAACTCGAACGACTACAACACCGCCCGCGAGGTCGCGAAGGCGGTCAACGCGAAGATGGGCGTGGGTGTCGCCCAGGCGATCGACGGCCGCGTCGTGCGGGTCCACATGCCCGAGAGCATGGACGCGCGCGTCGCCTTCATGGCCGACATCGAGAACCTGCCGATCGAGCTGGCCACGCCGGCCGCGCGCGTGATCATCAACGCGCGCACCGGGTCGGTCGTCGTGAACCAGGCCGTCACGCTGAACCCCTGCGCGGTCGCGCACGGCAGCCTGTCGGTCACGATCAATTCGACGCCGGTGATCAGCCAGCCGACCGCGCTGTCCAGCGGCGGCACGACGGTCAGCAAGGACAAGGCCGACATCACGATCAAGCAGGAGCCCGGCACGCTGATCCAGATGCCCGCCGGCACCAAGCTGGCCGAGGTCGTGAAGGCGCTGAACTCGATGGGCGCGACGCCGCAAGACCTGCTCGCGATCCTGCAGGCGATGAAGTCGGCCGGCGCGCTGAACGCCGAGATCGAGGTGATCTGATCATGTCGGTCGCCGGCCTGCCCTCGAACGACCTGGCGACGCTGCGCACCCGCGCCGCGAGCGATCCGAAGGCGGCCATCAAGGCCGCGGCGAAGCAGTTCGAGGCGATGTTCGTGCAGCAGTTGATGAAGAGCATGCGCGAGTCGTCGCAGGCGAGCGGCATGCTGGACAACGAAGGCACCGCGATGGGCAACGAGATGCTCGACGCGCAGTACGCCGACAAGATGAGCGGGCTGCCCGGCGGCCTGGCCGACGTGATCGCGCGCCAGCTCGAGCGCCAGGTCACCGGCGTGGCCGCACCGGCCGGTGGCGGCGGCAGCATCGGCAGCACCGCGCTGCAACCGAGCCAGGCCGAGTTCGTCAGCACGCACGAGAGCGCGGCGCGCGCCGCCGAGTCGCAGTCCGGCATCCCGGCGGCGTTCATGATCGCGCAGGCGGCGCACGAATCGGGCTGGGGCAAGAAGCAGATCCTGAACGCCGACGGCTCGAGCGCGCACAACCTGTTCGGCATCAAGGCCGGCGCCGGCTGGAAGGGGCCGGTCGCGCAGATCACGACGACCGAAGTCGTCGACGGCCAGCCGCGCAAGGTGCTCGCCGCGTTCCGCGCCTACGCGAGCGACGCCGACTCGTTCCGCGACTACGCCCGGATGATGAAGGACAGCCCGCGCTACGCCAGCGTCGTCGCCGCCGGCAACAACGCACAGGGCTTCGCGCAGGGCCTGCAGCGCGCCGGCTACGCGACCGACCCGGCCTATGCCGACAAGCTCTCGCGCGTCATCAACACGACCTTGCGGCTGCAACGCGCGACGTCGGTCTCTTCGACTTCTTCGACCGCTTCGACTTCTTCCGGGAGTGCCGCGACATGAGCGCCTTGATGTCGATCGGCAAGACGGCGATGTTCGCGAGCTATTCGGCGCTGCAGACGACCGGCAACAACATCGCGAACGCGAACACGGTCGGCTATTCGCGCCAGGACACGCAGCTCGCGGACGCGCCGTCGCAGTTCACCGGTTCGGGCTTCTTCGGCAAGGGCGTGGACGTCACGACCGTCGCGCGCAGCTACAACCAGTTCCTGACCAGCCAGGCGGTCGCGACGAACTCGACCTCGGCCGCCGATGCGGCGCGCTCGGACAAGCTGACCCAACTCGAGACCGTGTTCCCGATCGGCGCCGACGGCGTCGGCGCCGCGGCCGGCGCGTTGATGAATTCCTTCGTCGACGTCGCGAACAACCCGGGCGATGCGTCCTCGCGCCAGGTCGTGCTGAGCCAGGCACAGGAGCTGTCGTCGCGCTTCCAGGCCGGCGCGGACCAGCTGAGCAGTCTGCAGTCCGGCGTCACGCAGGACGTCAAGACCTCGGTCGACACGCTGAACACCTACGCGAAGCAGGTCGCCGTCCTGAACAGCCAGATCACGGTCCTCAAGGGCGCGGGCCAGCCGCCGAACCAGTTGCTCGACGAGCGCGACCAGCTCGTCAAGCAGATCTCGTCGATCGTCAACGTCACGACCATCCCGGCCGATGACGGCAGCGTCGGCGTCTTCATCGGCGGCGGCCAGAGCCTCGTGCTCGGCGCGACCGTGAACACCGTCAAGGCGGTGCCCGACAGCTTCGATCCGTCCAAGGTGATGCTGACCCTGGCCGAGGGCGCGAGCAACCGCGAGATTCCGCCCGACGCGCTGTCCGGCGGCTCGCTCGCCGGGCTGATGAAGTTCCAGAACGAGGACTTGAACGCGGCCCAGAACCTGCTCGGCCAGATGGCCGCGGCCGTCAGCGGCGCCGTCAACACGCAGCAGTCGCTCGGCCTGGACCTCGGCCAGCCGGCCGGCCCCGGCGCGGCGATCTTCTCGGTCGGCGCGCCGCGCGTGCTCGCGGCGTCCAACAACAACGGCAGCGCGACGCTGACGGCCACGACCAACGACGCGTCCAAGCTGCAGGCGAGCGACTATTCGGTCGGCTTCGACGGGGCGAACTACACGCTGACGCGCAACGTCGATCAATCGGCCGTGACCGGCAGCCCGTTCACCGCGGCGCAGCTCGCGGCCGGCGTCGACGTCGACGGCGTGACGCTGACCTTGACCGGCGGCAGCGCGGTCTCCGGCGACCGCTTCCTGGTGCAGCCGGTCACGACCGCGGCCCAGACCATGCAGACGGTGCTCGGCAGCACCAAGGGCATCGCGGCGGCGTCGCCGTTCACCGCGACCGTGGGCGTCGACAACACCGGCACCGCGTCGGTCGCCTCGCTGGCCGCCGTCTCGCCGACCTACAACGGCGTGCTCAACGCGAGCATCACCTTCACCTCCAACACCGGCGACTACGACTGGACGCTGAGCGACGGCAGCATCGGCAGCGGCACCTGGACGGCCGGCACGCCGATCGCGCTGAACGGCTTCGCGCTGAACCTGAACGGCGTGCCCAACAGCGGCGACATCATCGCGGTTTCGCCGACCGTCGCGACCGGCTCG
>DASYCA010000396.1:0-5991 GCA_036500445.1 Burkholderiaceae bacterium
GCACCGCGACCGATTCGATGTGCTCCTTCATCGAGCCGGAGCAGTCGATCAGCACGCTGACGAGGCAATCGGCGCGCGGCTCCTCGCGCTCGGTGCGGAACAGCCGGCGTTCGGTCGGCGAGGCGACGAGCTGCGCCAGGCGCCGGCCGTCGAGTTGCCCCTCCTCCTGGCCGCCGTCCCAGCCGTCGCGCGCCGGCTGCGCGAGCACGGCCTTCAGTTCGCGCGCGAGCCGCGCGATGTTCAGGCCGAGGCCGGCGATGCGCTCGTCCAGCCGCGCGCGGTACTCGGCGAGCTGCTCGGCGCGCACCAGCGACGCGGCGGCGTGCTCGCGGTCGTGGGCGCGCGTGAAGATTCGGTAGCCGTCGGCGGCGTCGTCGAGCACCAGGCTGCGGCCGGAGACGGCGCTGGCGATCGCGTCGTCGATCGCCTCGCCCGGGTCCGGCAGCAGGCTGAACGTGGCCACTGCGGCGTCGTCGCGGGCGCGGTCGTCGTCGTCCTGGTCGAGGCTCGCCGCGGTGCCGTCGGCCGTGAGCAGCCCGGCGATCGTGCGCGCGAGGCTGCGCGCGTGCAGCGCATACGCGGCCTGATCGGTGCGGGTCGGCTTCAGGCCGGCCAGCGCCACGCCGATCAGCGGCGAGATGCCGGCGCGGGTCGCCTCGAGCTGGTCCTCGGTCTCCTCGACGACCGGCTCGCCGGTGACGCGTGCGCGGCAGATCTGCGCGACGGTGTACATCAGCAGGCCGCGCGCGGTGTCGGTGCCGCCGGCGTGGTGGAACGCGAGCGACCAGGCTTCGAAGCGATGCCGCAGGTTGCGGCGCACGCCGGGCATGCCGGCGGGCACCAGCGCCTCGGCGCGGAACTGTTCGAGCAGCTCGAACACCATGCGCTCGACCGGGTCGGTGGGGCACAGGGTCTGGTGCAGCGCGGCGTCGCTGTTTGCCAGGCGCAGGCCGAAGCCGTCGGCGGCGCCGCGGAACGAGCTGAAATCGTCGGTGGCAAGCGACGGCGCGAGGTGCGGCGCGTACAGCGGCAGCGCGCGCCGGCCGCGGTGCAGGCGCCGGCCGCGAAAGTGCAGATCGCGCTCGCCGCTGAGCGCGCGGACCGCGGCGGCGCAGAGCTCTTCGATGCACTCCTGCTGGCGCGCCTGGCGTTGCGCGTCACTCATCGCGTTACTCCCTCTCCCTCTGGGAGAGGGAGAAAAGCTCGCGGTCGAAGCAGCGTTGGAAGTATTCGGCCACCACAGGTCGCTCGGCCTCGTCGCACTTGTTGGCGAACGACAATCTGAAAGCGGTCGCGACGTCGCCGAAGATCTCCAGGTTCTCGGCCCAGGTGATCACGGTGCGCGGCGACATCAGGGTCGAGACATCGCCGGCCGCGAAGCCCTTGCGCGTCAATTCGGCGACCGCGACCATCTGCTGCACCAGCGCGGTGCCCGCCGCGTCGCCGAGCGAGGGCACGCGGGCGAGCACGATCGCAACCTCCTCGTCACGCGGCAAATAATTCAGCGACGCGACGATGTTCCAGCGGTCGATCTGCGCGTGATTGAGCCGCTGCGCGCCGTGGTACAGGCCGTTCAGGTTGCCCAGCCCGACGGTGTTCGCGGTCGCGAACAGGCGGAAGAACGGGTGCGGCGTCAGCACCCGGTTCTGGTCCATCAAGGTGAACTTGCCGTCGCGCTCGAGCACGCGCTGGATCACGAACATCACGTCGGGCCGGCCGGCGTCGTACTCGTCGAACACCAGCGCGACCGGGCGCTGCAGGGCCCAGGGCACGATCCCCTCCTGGAACTCGGTGACCTGCTGGCCGTCGCGCAAGACCACGGCGTCCTTGCCGACCAGATCCAGGCGGCTGATGTGGCCGTCCAGGTTCACGCGCACGCAGGGCCAGTTCAGCCGCGCGGCGACCTGCTCGACGTGGGTCGACTTGCCGGTGCCGTGCAGTCCTTGCACCATCACGCGGCGGTCGCGCATGAAGCCGGCCAGGATGGCCAGCGTCACGTCGGGATTGAAACGGTAGACCGGGTCGATCTCGGGCACGTGCTCGTCGCGTTCGGTGAAGGCCGGCACGCGCAGGTCGCTGTCGATGCCGAAGACCTCGCGCACGCTCAGGGTTCGGTCGGGACGCGGCGTGGAGACGGAGTCGGTCATGCGGGAAGCCCCAGGTGGAAGATCAGGCCGTCGATCGGTTCGCCGTCCTGCTCGCGCAAGGCCGCCTTTTCCATCGCGCGGACCTTGAAACCGTGCTCGGCGGCGAGCGCGCGCAGGTGGCGCTCGCTGTGGGCGTAGCGCAGCGAAGGCAGCAGGTCGACGCCGGCCTCGGCCTCGCAGGCCTCGGCGGTGAAGGCGAAGCCGCCGCCCGGCGTCAGGACCCGGCGCGCGCCGGCGAACACCGGGCGCAGTTCGCCGAGGTAGTTGAAGACGTCGCAGGCGAGCACGAGGTCGAAACGCTCGTCGGTCGTCTGCAGGTGCTCGACCAAGCCGCCGGCGACGAGTCGCGCATAGGCGCCGGTGCGGGCGGCGCGTTCCAGCATCTGGGTCGAGAGGTCCAGGCCGGTGAGGCGGCGGGCCAGCGGGCGGATGGCCTGGCCCATCAGGCCGGTGCCGCAGCCGAGGTCGAGCACGCTGTCGAAGAGAGGATGGCCGGAAGACGCGGCGCCGTCGCGCGCGACCCATTGAACGAGCAATTCGGGCGCGCGGTAGTGCAGCGTGTCGCGCAGGTGCGCGTCGAAACGCGGCGCGTACTGGTCGAACAGCGCGCTGACGAAGCTCGCCGGCGGGGCCATCACGACCGGGCCGACGCCGATCGCGCTCAGGAAGAAGGTGTTCAGCGCGCGGTCGTCGCCGGCCTCGATCGCGCGCTCGAAACAGGTGCTCGCGGCACCGAGCTCGCCGGCGCGGCGCAGCAGGTTGCCGCGCTGGCGCCAGGCCCGGCCGTTGCCCGGGTCGAGCTCGGTCGCCTGCTCGAACAGCGCGTAGGCCTGTGCGGGTTGCTGCGCCGCCTCCAGCGCGAGACCGCGTTCCAGCGCGGCCTGAGCGGCGGCCCGCGCGGCGGGCTCGGCCGCCGCGCCGTCGGTCGCCCGCTCAGGCATCGCCGGCATCGATCCGGCTCAGCGCCAGCGCGGCGCGCCGCACCGCGGGCAGCAGCAGCTTCGCTTTCGCGACATTCAGGCGCATCACCGGCGCCTGGACCGCGATGCACAGGTTCGACAGGGCCTGCGGGCCGTCCGAATTCGGGACCTGCACCGCGATGCACAGGAGCCCGGGCAGGAATTCTTCATCGTCGAGCGCGAAGCCCTCGCGCTGCACGCGCTCGATCTCGCGTTCGAGCCGGGCGAGCTGCGTGATCGTCTTCGGCGTGTATTTGGCCAGCGGCGCATGCGCGAGCAGGCGCTGGCGCTGCGCGGCCGAGAGCTGCGCGAGAAACACCTTGCCGCTGGCCGAGCAATGCGCCGGCACGCGCGAGCCCGGGTGCAGGTAAAAACGCAGCGGCGCGGCCGTCTCGACGCGGTCCAGGTAGACGACCTCGCCGCCCGACAGCGCGGTGATGTTGCAGCTCTCGCCGACCTCGTCGACCAGCTGGCGCAGCACCGCATGGCGCGCGCCGTGCTGGGTGTCGTTGAGCAACAGGCTCTCGGCCAGGCGGCGCAGGCGGGTGCCGGTGCGGTAATGGCGGCCGTCGCTCTCGCGCTGCAGCAAGCCGGCCGATTCGAGCTGCTGCAGCATGCGGTGCAAGGTCGGCTTGGGCAGGCCGGTCGCCTCGACCAGCGCCGGCAGCGAATGGCGCTCGTCCTTCGCGGCGATCACCTCGAGCAGCGCGAACAGGCGCAGCGCCGGCGTGTCGCCCTCGAGTTCGGGCGCGGCGGCGAGGCGGATCGGGGCGGCGGATTTCATGCTGCGGGCGATGATATAGGCATTCCGATATTTTGTACGTAACGTCTCGATTTTCGTTTGACGATGGTGCCGCGCATCTCTATAGTCCAGCGCTTCAGCGCCCGAAGGAGACATTCCCCATGAGCAAGACCCCCACCGCCCGCACCGCCCGAACCGTTGTCAGCGGCGTGCAGAAGATGACGCCGTCCGAGGCCTTCGTCGAAACGATGGTCGCCAATGGCGTGACCGACATGTTCGGCATCATGGGCTCCGCGTTCATGGACGCGATGGACATTTTCGCCCCCGCCGGCATCCGGCTGATCCCGGTCGTGCACGAGCAGGGCGCCGGCCACATGGCCGACGGTTATGCGCGGGTCAGCGGCCGGCACGGTGTCGTGATCGGCCAGAACGGCCCCGGCATCAGCAACTGCGTGACCGCGATCGCCGCGGCCTACTGGGCCCACAGCCCGGTCGTGATGATCACGCCCGAGACCGGCACGATGGGCATGGGCCTGGGCGGTTTCCAGGAGGCGAACCAGCTGCCGATGTTCCAGGAGTTCACGAAGTACCAGGGCCACGTGAACAACCCCAAGCGCATGGCCGAGTACACCGCGCGCTGCTTCGACCGCGCGATCAGCGAGATGGGGCCGACGCAGCTGAACATCCCGCGCGACTACTTCTATGGCGAGATCACCTGCGAGATCCCGAAGCCGATGCGCGTCGAGCGCGGCGCCGGCGGCGAGAACAGCCTGAACGCGGCGGCCGAGCTGATCGCGGCGGCGAAGTTCCCGGTGATCCTGGCCGGCGGCGGCGTCGTGATGGGCGATGCGGTGAACGAGTGCAAGGCGCTGGCCGAGCGCCTGGGCGCGCCGGTCGTCACCGGCTACCTGCGCAACGACGCGTTCCCGGCCAGCCACCCGCTGTGGGCCGGCCCGCTCGGTTATCAAGGTTCCAAGGCGGCGATGAAGCTGATTGCGCAGGCCGACGTGGTCATCGCGCTGGGCTCGCGCATGGGCCCGTTCGGCACCTTGCCGCAGCACGGCATGGATTATTGGCCTAAGGACGCGAAGATCATCCAGATCGAGGCCGACCACACCAACCTCGGCCTCGTGAAGAAGATCACCGTCGGCATCCACGGCGATGCGAAGGCCGCGGCGAAGGCGATCGGCGCGCGGCTCGAAGGCAAGACGCTTGCCTGCGACGCCAGCAAGGCCGATCGCGCGAAGACGATCGCGAGTGAAAAAGCCGCGTGGGAGAAGGAGCTGACCGAGTGGACGCACGAGCGCGATCCGTTCAGCCTGGACATGATCGAGGAACAGGCCAAGGAACCCGGCAACTGGCTGCACCCGCGCCAGGTGCTGCGGGAACTTGAAAAAGCGATGCCGCCGCGCGTGATGGTCTCGACCGACATCGGCAACATCAACTCGATCGCGAACAGCTACCTGCGCTTCGAGGAGCCGCGCAGCTTCTTCGCGCCGATGAGCTTCGGCAACTGCGGCTACGCGCTGCCGACCATCATCGGCGCGAAGTGCGCGGCGATGGACCGGCCGGCCGTCTCGTACGCCGGCGACGGCGCCTGGGGCATGAGCATGAGCGAGATCATGACCTGCGTGCGGCACGACATCCCGGTCACGGCGGTCGTGTTCCACAACCGCCAATGGGGTGCCGAGAAGAAGAACCAGGTCGATTTTTATAACCGCCGCTTCGTCGCCGGCGAGCTCGACAGCAGCAGCTTCGCCGGCATCGCGATCGCGATGGGCGCCGAGGGCATCGGCGTCGACAAGCTGGAGGACGTCGGCCCGGCGCTCAAGAAGGCGATCGACGCGCAGATGAAGCACGGCAAGACGACCGTGATCGAGATCATGTGCACGCGCGAGCTGGGCGATCCGTTCCGCCGCGACGCGCTGTCAATGCCGGTGCGCCTGCTCGACAAGTACAAGGACTATGTCTGAACGTTCGACGGCAGTCCCGCGCGCGCCCGCGCCACCTCGCGTGGTGACGTGACGTGCGCGGCTCGCCGGCTGCTGGCGGTGCATCGTCAGCGGCCGGTTTTCGTCTGCATACGCGAGGCGCTCTTGTGCGCCCGTGAGTGAGTCGATGACATCATGAAAGCCCTGAACCG
>DASYCA010000397.1:0-2941 GCA_036500445.1 Burkholderiaceae bacterium
TCGACAACCTCGGCGTGCCCAACAGCACCATCAATCTCTCTTACAGCAACTCCGGAGTCATCGGAACCTTCGACGGCGAAATTCTGATGTCGCTGCACGAGGGCCATCGCCCGACCGAGGAGTTCGTGACGCTGCTGCGGACCGAACTGCCGAAGCGCTTCCCCGGCATCGAGTTCTTCTTCCAGCCTGCCGACATCGTCACGCAGATCCTCAACTTCGGCCTGCCCGCCGCGATCGACGTCCAGTTCTCGGGCCCCAACATGACGCGCAACGCGGAGCTCGCCGCTGACATGGTGAAGTCGATCAGGCAGATCCCGGGCGCGGTCGACGTGCACCTGCACCAGCGGCTCGACAACCCCGCGGTCGACCTGCACATGGACCGCTCGCGCCTGCAGCAGGTCGGCCTGACCGCGTTGAACGTGGGCCAGAACGTGCTGGTCTCCCTGGCCGGCAGCTTCCAGACCGCGCCCAACTTCTGGCTCAACCCGCAGAACGGCGTCGTCTACCAGATCCAGATCCAGTCGCCGCAGTACCGGGTCGAGTCGCTCGACGCGCTGCTCAACATACCGATCGGCACCAACAACGCGGCGGGCAACGGCACGACGCAGCTTCTCGGCAACCTGGTGGAGGCGAATCCGGCGCGCGCGACGGCGGTCGTCACCCGCTACGACATCACCCCTTCCATCGACGTCTTCGTGAGCGTGCAAGGCACCGACCTCGCGGCCGTGGCGCGTCAGGTGCAGGCGCGCGTCGACGAGATGCGGCCGAAGCTCCCACGCGGCAGCCGGCTCGCGCTGCGCGGCCAGGTCGAGACCATGCAGTCGTCCTTCGTCGGCCTCGGCGTGGGGCTGGCGATGGCGATCGTGCTGGTCTACCTGCTTGTGGTCGTCAACTTCCAGTCCTGGATCGACGCGGTCATCATCATCGCGGCGCTGCCCGCAGCACTGGCGGGCATCGCGTGGATGCTGTTCATCACCGGGACGACGCTCTCCGTGCCGGCGCTGACCGGCGCCATCATGTGCATGGGCGTCGCCACGGCGAACAGCATATTGCTGATCTCGTTCGCGCGCGACCGCGTGGAAGAAGGGGCCGACCCGGTGCGCGCCGCGCTCGCCGCCGGCGCGACGCGGCTGCGACCGGTCATGATGACCGCGCTCGCCATGATCATCGGCATGATTCCGATGGCGCTCGGCATCGGCGAAGGCGCCGAGCAGAACGCGCCACTGGGACGCGCCGTCATCGGCGGCCTGCTGTTCGCCACCGTCTCCACCCTGCTCTTCGTGCCGGTGGTGTACGCGGAAATTCACGAGCGCCTCGAACGGCGACGCGCGGCGAAAGGCCTGCCGCCGCACGGATTGACGCACGAGCCGGCCGGCAGCCACTAACCGATCAACCGATACCTATAACAAATCAATGCGCTCCGGCCCCTCCGGGGCCGACAGGACGAGGAGTAGAGCAATGCCCGAATCGCATCATTCTCCGGACGCCCAGGAGCGCCGGCAGGCGGTCCGCCGCGCGCGCACCATCACGGTGGTCGTGCTGATCGTGCTCGCCCTCGGCGCCGGCCGCACGATCATGAGCCGTCTCTCCAACGCCAACGTGCTCGAGGCGCGCATCGCGGAGGCGACCAAGCTGTACGTGAGGACCGCGTATCCCAAGGCCGCGGGCAAGGGGCAAAACCTCGTGCTGCCGGCCACGTTACAGGGGTTCGTCCAGTCGCCGATCTCGGCCCGCGCCAGCGGCTATCTCAAAACCTGGCACAAGGACATCGGCAGCCGCGTCGCGAAAGGTGACCTCCTCGCGGAAATCGAGACGCCGGAGATCGACCAGCAGCTGACCCAGGCCATCGCCGCGCGCGAGCAGGCGGCATCGAGCCTGGGCCTCGCGAAGAGCACGGCCGAGCGCTGGGAAGCGCTGCGCAAGCGGGACGCGGTGTCCCAGCAGGAGCTCGACGAACGTCGCAGCTCGGCCACCCAGGCGACCGCCAACCTCGCGGCCGCCGACGCCAACGTCGAACGGCTGCGCCAGCTCGAGGGCTTCAAGCGGGTGTTGGCGCCCTTCTCGGGCGTCATTACGCGCCGCAACGTCGACACGGGCGACCTGATCGACGCAGGCGGCGGCTCCGGCAGGACCTTGTTCGTGCTGACCCAGACCGACACGCTGCGCGTCTACGTCAACGTGCCGCAGTCCTACTCCCAGCTGGTGAAGGCCGGCCAGGAAGTGGCCATCACGCAGTCCGAGCTGCCGGGCCAGACGTTTCGCGGACAGGTCACCCGCACCGCCGGCTCCATCGACACCGCCACTCGCACGATGCAGGTCGAGATCGTGCTGCCTAACCGCAACAACCTGCTGCTGCCCGGCGCCTACGTGCAGGTGACGCTGCCGCTCCAGGCCGGCAACGCGATCACGATCCCGGCAAATGCCCTCCTCGTGCGCGGCAAAGGCATGAGCGTCGCCGTCGTCGACGCGTCGGGCACCGTGAGCCTGCGTCCGATCAAGGTGGGGCGCAACTTCGGCGACAGCATGGAAGCGCTCGAAGGCGTTACCGTGAAGGACCAGATCGTGCTCAACCCGCCCGACTCCATCAACGCAGGCGACAAGGTCGCCGTCGCTCCGCCCGAGGCGGCGAAAAAAGGCGGCAAGGAGCAGGCGTCTGCCGAGAAAACGCGGGCGGCGAGCAGCAAATGAGCCGTTCGAAGCACTGGAGGCTTGCGCTCGCGGCGGCGCCCGTGCTGCTCGCGGGCTGCGCGGCAGGTCCCGATTACAGCCGGCCTTCGGTCGACGTGCCGGTCTCCTGGAAAGTCGAAGCGCCATGGCGTGAAAGCACTCCGAACGACGGCACCCCCAAGGGTCCCTGGTGGCAGCGCTTCGGCGACTCCCAGCTCGACGCGCTCGAACGCCGGGCGATGGAAGGCAACGCGACGCTCGCCGCGGCAGGCGC
>DASYCA010000398.1:0-11697 GCA_036500445.1 Burkholderiaceae bacterium
CAACGACCAGCACGACAAGGCCATCGACGCCTTCATCGAGGCGGTTCAGCAGGACCCGGACACCTCCGATCTTCACTTCGCGCTGGGCAACCTGTTCCGCCGCCGCGGCGAGTTCGAACGCGCGGTGCGCGTGCACGAGCACCTGCTGCAGCGTGCCGACCTGCCGCGCGGCGAGCGCGACCGTGCGCAGCACGCGCTCGCGCAGGACTTCATGAAGGCCGGGTTGTTCGACCGCGCCGAGGCCGCGTACCACGCGCTCGAGGGCACCGCGTTCGACACCGAGGCGCGCCTGGCGCTGCTCACGCTGCACGAGCGCTCGCGCGACTGGCGCGCCGCGGTCGACGTCGCCGCCAAGCTCGAGAACCGCGGCACCGGCTCGTTCGCGTCGCGCATCGCGCACTACTGGTGCGAGCTCGCGCTCGAGGCCGATGCGAAGCAGCAGACGGCCGACGCCGACACCGCGGTGAAGCGCGCCCGCGAGGCCGCGCCCCAGGCCGCGCGCCCGCTCGTGCTCGCTGGCGAACGCGCGGCGCGCCGCGGCGACCACCTGGAAGTGATGGCGCTCTGGGGCGTGCTGATGGTGGCGCTGCCGACCGTGTTCAACCTCGTCGCGCGCGAGTACGCGGCGAGCGCGCTCGCCGCCGGCGACGGCCCGGCCGCCTTCGAACGCCTGTACGGGCTGTACCGCCGCGCGCCGTCGATGGACCTGCTCGACGCGATCACCTTACTCGACCCCGCGCCCGCGCACCAGCGCGAGCGGCTGCTCGCGCACCTGCGCAGCCACCCGACCCTGTCGGTCGCGAAGGCCTTGCTGAGCCAGCCCCAGTCCGAAACGATCGGCGAGACGCTGACCCCGGTCGAGACCCAGTCGCTCGCCGACGCCGTCGGCCGCGCGGCGCAGCCGCTGCACCGCTACCGCTGCGCCGCCTGCGGCTTCGAGGCCAATCACTATTTCTGGCAATGCCCCGGCTGCCTGAACTGGGACAGCTACCCGCCGCAACGCCTGGAGGACCTGTGACCACGACGACCACGCCCCCGACGCGCGAGCGCCTGGCCCAGGCCCGCGTGCTCGTCGTCGGCGACGCGATGCTGGACCGCTACTGGTTCGGCTCGGTCGACCGCATCTCGCCCGAGGCCCCGGTGCCGGTCGTGCGCGTCTCGCGCGAAGAAGAGCGCATGGGCGGCGCGGCCAACGTCTCGCTGAACGTCAAGACCCTGGGCGCGCAGGCGAGCCTGCTGACCGTCGTCGGCGACGACGAACCGGCGCGCAAGCTGCGCCAGCTGCTGGAGCAGGCCGGCATCGACGCGCTTCTCGGCAGCGACCCGAAGCTCTACACCATCGTCAAGCTGCGCGTGATCGGCCGGGCCCAGCAGCTGATCCGCATCGACTTCGAGAACCAGCCGGACCACGAGGTGCTGAGCGGCATGCTGAGCGAGTTCGAGCGCGTGCTGCCCGACCACGGCGCGGTGCTGTTCTCCGACTACGGCAAGGGCGGGCTGGAGCACATCCCGCGCATGATCGAGCTGGCCCGCGCCGCCGGCAAGCCGGTGCTGATCGACCCGAAGGGCAGCGACTACTCGCGCTACGCTGGGGCGAGCGTGATCACGCCGAACCGCGCCGAGCTCGCGCAGGTGATCGGCGCCTGGAGTTCCGAGGCGCAGCTGCACGAGCGCGTCGCCCGGCTGCGCGCCGAGCACCGCGTCGGCGCGCTGCTGCTGACGCGCTCGGAGGACGGCATGTCGCTGTTCGACGATGAGGGTCACGTGCAGGTGCCGGCGCAGGCGCGCGAGGTGTTCGACGTCACCGGCGCCGGCGACACCGTGATCGCGACGCTGGCCGCGCTGCTCGCCGGCGGCATGATCCTGCGCGACGCGATGCCGCTCGCGAACCGCGCCGGCGGCATCGTGGTCGGCAAGTTCGGCACCGCCAGCGTCAGCTACGAGGAGCTTTTTGGAGGGAAGACGGGATGAAAGTCGTTGTCACCGGCGCGGCCGGGATGATCGGATCGAACCTGGTCCACGGCCTGAACGCGATCGGCATCGACGACGTGATCGCCGTCGACGACCTGACCGACGGCCCGAAGTACCGCAACTTGCTCGGCGCCCGGTTGAGCGACTACTTCGACAAGAGCGAGTTCTACACCCGCTTCGCGAAGCGCGAGTTCGGCCGGATCGACGCGGTGCTGCACGAAGGCGCGTGTTCGGACACGATGGAGCACAACGGGCGCTTCATGCTCGACATGAACTACCGCTGCTCGAAGGACCTGCTCGATGCCTGCCAGGCCCAGGGCACGCGGCTGCTGTATGCCTCGTCGGCCGCGACCTACGGCGGCAGTGCCGCGTTCCGCGAGGAGCCCGAGTTCGAGCGCCCGCTGAACGTCTATGGCTACTCAAAACTGCTGTTCGACAACGTCGTGCGGCGCATGCTCGCGACCAGCAGCGCCCAGGTCGCGGGTTTTCGCTACTTCAACGTCTACGGCCCGCGCGAGCAACACAAGGCGCGCATGGCCTCGGTCGCGTTCCACCACGACAACCAGTTCCGCGAGAAAGGCAAGGTCCAGCTGTTCGGCGAGTACGGCGGCTACGGGCCCGGCGAGCAAAGCCGCGACTTCATCTTCGTCGACGACGTCGTCGCGGTGAACCTGTGGTTCCTGCAGAATCCGCAGCACAGCGGCATCTTCAACCTCGGCACCGGCCGCGCGCAGCCCTTCAACGACGTCGCGGTCGCGGTCGTCAACGCCGCACGCGCCGCCAACGGCGAGGCGGCGCTGCCGCTGGACGCGCTGGTGAAGGCCGGGCTGGTCGAGTACATCCCGTTCCCGGACGCGCTGGTCGGCAAGTACCAGTCGTTCACACAGGCCGACATGACGCGGCTGCGCGCGGTCGGCTGCACCCACGCCTTCGCCGATGTCGCGACCGGCGTCAAGGCCTACGCCGGCTGGCTCGCGGCGCAGCGCTGAGCGGTATTTCCTTTTATTCGGCGGATTCGTCAACGCTGTGTCCGGCCCTCGTTAAGGTCGGGCGCTGACCGGCATCGGCCGGGCGCAACGGCAACGATCCCTCCACGAAACCCCAAGGAACGCACATGATCAAGAAGATACTCGCCGCGATGCTGGCCCTGTTCGCGGCCGTGGCGTTCGCCGCGGTCGATGCCAACAAGGCCACCGAAGCCGAACTCGAAGGCGTCAAGGGCATCGGCCCCGCGATCGCCGGCAAGATCATCGCCGAGCGCAAGAACGGCGACTTCAAGGACTGGCAGGACATGGTCACCCGCGTCAAGGGCGTCGGCGAGAAGAACGCCGCGACCTTCTCGACCGCCGGCCTGACCGTCAACGGCGCCGCGTTTGCCGGCGCCCCGGCGAAGGCGCCGGCCGCTGCCGCCGCGACCAAGGTGGCTGCGCCCGCTCCGGCACCGGCTCCGGCACCTGCGCCCGCCGCCGCACCGAAGGCCGCCGCTGCGGCCGCCAGCGCCACCGCGGCCGTGGCGGCGGCGCCCGCCGCCGCCGCGAAGCCGGCGACGATGAGCGCCGCCGACAAGAAGGCTGCCGCCGCGAAGGCCAAGGAAGACAAGGCCGCCGCGAAAGCCCAGGCGAAGGCCGACAAGGCGGCGGCCAAGGCCGGCAAGCCCGCGGCCGCGGCGAGCGCCGCCAGCGCCGCGAAGTAAGCCGACCCGCACGAATTCGAACAACTCGAACAACACTGCGGGCCCGGTGGCCCGCCCGTCTCGAACGCCTCGCTCCGCCGAGGCGTTTTTCTTGTCGAGCCTCGCTCCCGCTTTCGGGGGCCTCACTCCGGGTCGCCCCGGGATGGCGATGGTCACGGCCGCAGCGCGTTGCAACACTTCGCTCCGGCGCTGCACGAGGCGGCGCTCGACGACCTCAACGACTCAACAAGACGACCGGAGATAGATCCATCATGAACATCCTGAAGACCATCCTCGCCCTGCTGTCCGCCGCCGCGTTCGCCGCGGTCGACGTCAACAAGGCCAGCCAGGCCGAGCTCGAAAGCGTCAAGGGCATCGGCCCGTCGATGTCGGCCAAGATCATGGAGGCGCGCAAGACCGGCGCGTTCAAGGACTGGACCGACCTGCAAAGCCGCGTCAAGGGCGTGCACGAGGCCCGCTCGGCCAAGCTCTCGGCCCAGGGCCTGACCGTCAACGGCGCGACCTTCACCGCCGGCGCCGCGCCGGCCGGCGCGCGCCCGGCGAAAGCGGCGAAATCGACGAAGGGCGGCAAGGCCGGCAAGGCGGCCAAAGCCGACCCCGCGCAGAGCTGAGCTACGCCGGAAAGTGCAGCTCGAAGCGGATCAGCCCCGAGGCCTCGCACGAGACCGTGGCCTCGCCGCCGTGCAGGCGCATGATCGCCTTCACGATCGCCAGGCCGAGGCCGTTCGAGTCTTCGTGCCGGCTGCGCGCGGCGTCGCCGCGGTAGAAGCGATCGAACAGCCGGTCGAGCCGGTTCGCCGGCAGCGCAACGCCTTCGTTCTCGACCTGGACGATCGTCGTGTCCGCGCGCTGGTCCGCGCGCAGCCGCACGATCGTGCCGGGCCGGCCGTGCCGGACGGCGTTCACGACGAGGTTGTTGACGGCGCGGCGGAACAGGCCGGCATTGGCCATCGCCCGGCCCGTGGCCGCGACCTCGAAGCGCAGCCCGGCTTCGTCGGCCGGGCCCTCGAAATAGTCGGCGATCCGCTGCAGCTCGTCGCCGACCGAAATCGGCTCGCGCTCGATCGCGAGCGCGGCATGATCGGCCTGCGCCAGGAACAGGATGTTCTCGGCGATGTGATTCAGCCGCATCAATTCCTCGAGGTTCGATTCGAGCAGCTGCTGGTACTCGGCCGGGCTGCGCGCGAGATTCAGCGCCACCTGCGTCTGCCCGATCAGCGCGCCGACCGGCGTGCGGATCTCGTGGGCCAGGTCGGCCGAGAATTCCGACAGGCGTTCGTAGCCGACCGCGATGCGGTCGAGCATCGCGTTGAACGCCACGACCATCTCCGCGACCTCATTCGGCGCGCCCTGTTCCGTCAGCCGCACATCCAGGCTGCGCGGCGTGATCCGCGCGGCCTCGGCCGCCATCCGGTGCAAGGGCCGCAGGCCGCGCCGCAGGACCACGCCGGCCAGCACGGTCGAGGCCAGCATCGCGACCACCGCGCTCCACAGCACGCGGTCGCGGTTGGCCGTGATCATCTTCGACTCGTTGACGAGCGGATGTCCGGCGACCACTTCGACGAGGCGGCCGTCGCGGCCCGAGCGGGCGACGCCGGCGACCCAGTGCATCGTCGGCATGTCGCCGCCGCCGGCGACCCGCACGTCCTCGATCGCGACCGGATCGTCCGGCGCCACGCCGACGACGTCCGCCGGGACGGTCAGGTGGTTGGGGTTCACGGCAACGAACGGCGCATGGCCCGGCTCGCGCAGCAACAGCACGTCGTTCTCGGCGCCCAGCATCGCCTCGAACAGCAGCGGGCGCTCCTGCAGGTCCGCGATGGTCTGCATGTTGCCGACCAGGCGGCGGAAGTGCTCGACCCGGCCGACGAGCTGCGTGTCCAGGTGAGCAAGGATCGCGGTGCGCGCGGTCGAGAAGAAATACGCGCCGAGCATGCCGGTCACCCCGCAGGCGATCAGCCCGAGCAGCAGCGTCGCGCGCACGGCCAGCGATCGATGCAGGATCGGCAGGCTCACACCGCGTCCCCGAAGGCGTAGCCGATGTTGCGCACGGTGTGGATCAGCTTGTGCTCGAACGGCTGGTCGAGCTTGGAGCGCAGCCGCTTGATCGCCACATCGACGACGTTGGTGTCGCTGTCGAAGTTCATGTTCCAGACCTCGGAGGCGATCAGGGTGCGCGACAAGGCCTCGCCCTGCCGGCGCACGAGCAGCTGCAGCAGCGAGAATTCCTTGTTGGTCAGCGTGATCTCGTTGCCGCTGCGGGTCACCCTGCGGCGCAGCACGTCCAGCCGCAGGTCGGCGTACTCGTAGACCGCCTCGTCGCGCACCGCGCCGCGCTTCAGCAGCGTGCGGATGCGCAGCACCAGCTCGGTGAACGAAAAGGGCTTCACGAGGTAGTCGTCGGCGCCGAGCTCGAGGCCGCGGATGCGGTCGCTCAGCTGGTCGCGTGCGGTCAGGAAGAGAACCCGCAGGTCGCGCTGCTCGCGCAGCGCCGGCATGATCTGCCAGCCGTCGATGCCCGGCAGCATCACGTCCAGCACCACCAGGTCGTAGGCGTGCGCCAACGCCATCTGCAGGCCGTCGGTGCCGGTGCGCGCCAGATCGACCGCGTAGCCGCTCTCGCGCAGCCCTTTCTTCAGGTAATCGCCGGTCTTCGGGTCGTCTTCGATCACGAGGATCTTCATGTGACGCTATTTTCCCGCGCGGACGCCGATCGCGAGATGACTTTTTTGTCATCCACCTGTCACCCCGTTCCGGCGTGTGCTGACTAGAGTGCGAACGTACCCACTCGACATCGAAGTCTCATGAACCACCCCATTCGAACCCTGATCGTCTCCGCGTCCGTGCTGGCGTCGGCGGCGGCGTTCGCGCAGAACGCGCCGACTCCGCAGACCGCGCCGCCGGTCGGCGTGCGCGGCGCGCTCACCGCCGTCAGCGACGATGCGATCAAGGTCCACACCAACCGCGGCGACGACGTCACCGTCAAGATCGACAAGGACACCCAGGTCCGCGCCGTGACGCTGGCCAAGATCACCGACATCCAGCCCGGCAGCTACATCGGCACCGCGGCGATCCCGCAGCCCGACGGCTCGCAGAAGGCGCTCGAAGTCCACGTCTTCCCGCCCGCGATGGCCGGCACCGGCGACGGCCACCGCGCGTTCGACCTGGCACCCAACAGCACGATGACGAACGGCACCGTCGGCGACCTGGTCGTCGCCAACGGCCGCACGCTGACCTTGAAGTACAAGGGCGGCGAGAAGAAGATCATCGTGCCGGACGACGTGCCGATCGTGAACCTGCTGCCGGGCGACAAGTCGCTGCTGAAGGTCGGCACCAAGGTCGTGCTGTTCGCGAAGAAGGCCGGCGACGGGACGCTGTCGGCCGGCTTCATCTCGGCCGGCAAGGATGGCGTCACGCCGCCGATGTGATGAAGCGTGGGTTGCCGATTCACCCGCTCGCGGTCCGGGTCGCGCACTGGGTCAACGCCGTCGCGATGGTCTGGATGGTGATGAGCGGGTGGGCGATCTACAACGCGTCGCCCCTGTTCGGCTTTCGCTTCCCGGCCTGGGCCACGATCGGCGGCTGGCTCGGCGGCTCGATCGCCTGGCATTTCGCCGCGATGTGGCTGCTCGCGGTGAACGGCCTCGTGTATCTGGCATACGGCATCGCGAGCGGCCATTTCCGCCGGCACTTCCTGCCGGTGACGCCGCACGCGGTCGCGCATGATCTCTCGCTCGCGGCGCGGTTCAGCCTGCCGCACCGGCCCGGTTCGTACAACGCGGTGCAGCGGCTGTCCTACCTCGGGGTGCTGGCGCTGGGCGTGCTGGCGGTGGCCTCGGGCCTGTCGATCTGGAAGCCGGTGCAGCTGGAAGCGCTGGTGGATCTGTTCGGCGGCTACGACATGGCGCGCCGGGTTCACTTCGTCGCGATGTCCGGCATCGTCGCGTTCGTGGTCCTGCATCTGGTGCTGGTCGCGGTCGTGCCGAAGACGCTCTGGCCGATGTTCAGCGGTCGAGCGCGTTCATGAACCCGCGCAACGAACGAATCTCCGAGGCCGACCACCGCACCGGCCTGGTGAAGCTGCAGCGCCGGCTGCTGCTGCGCTCGTCGCTGTCGATCGGTGCGTTGGCCATGCTGTCGGGCTGCAACCTGCAGGACAACGACCGCGTGGACAAGGTGCTGTGGGCGATGTCGCGCTGGAACGACCGCGTGCAGGCGGCGCTCTTTCGCCGCAGCAAACTGGCGCCCACCTATGCGCCGAGCCAGATCACCAACCCGTTCCCGTTCAACGCGTTCTACGCCGAATTCGACGCGCCGGACATCGACGTCTCGACGTGGCAGCTCGAGGTCTCCGGGCTCGTGAGCGACAAGACCGCGTGGAACGTCGAGCGGCTGCGCGCCCTGCCGCAGGCCGGGCAGATCACGCGCCACATCTGCATCGAGGGCTGGAGCGCGATCGGCGACTGGCGCGGCGTGCCGCTCGCGACCTTCCTCGCGCGCATCGGCGCCGACACGAGCGCGAAGTACGTCGGCTTCAAGTGCGCGGACCGCTACTACTCGAGCCTGGACATGCCCACCGCGCTGCACCCGCAGACGCTGCTGGCGCTGGATTTCGGGCGTGAGCCCTTGCCGACGAAATACGGCTTTCCGCTCAAGCTGCGGGTGCCGACCAAGCTCGGGTTCAAGAACCCGAAGCACATCGCGGCGCTGTTCGTGACGAATCAGAATCCGGGCGGCTACTGGGAGGACCAGGGCTACAACGGGTTCAGCGGTCTTTGAGGCGGCCTCAGGTCCAGCCGAAGAAGCGCAGCACGTCGTCGCGCCGTGCCATCGTGTCGGCCTCGCCGAGCGCCATCAGCTCGCGCGTGTAGGTGCCCTCGAACAGCAGGTAGCTCGCCAGCGCCGCGCCGCGCGCGTCGTCGCCCTGGCCTTGAACGCCGAGGCCGCGCAGCATCGCGCGGATCGGCAGCGGCAGCTCGCCGAGGTGCTTCGCGGCGATGTCGTCGAGCCGCTCGCTGGGCGCGATCACCAGCACGTCGATCGGTTTCAAACTGGTCGCGGCACGTTGCTCCGGCGTCAGCAGCGCGAGCGTGCTGTTGATGCGCTGCAGCCGCTCGACGTCGGCCGCGAGCGCATCAAGAAAAATGTTCGACAGTGCGTGGCCGGCGATCTGCGCCAGGTTCGGGTACTCGCTGCTGCCGGCGCGCTCGCCCGGCGGCTCGTGCATGCGGCCGGCGCCGACGACGAGGATGCGCTCGCCGCCCAAATGCACGGCCGGAGAGATCGGCGCCGATTGGCGCATCGAGCCGTCGCCGCAGTATTCGACGCTGCCGTCGATCGCCAGCGCCGTCGCCGGGAACACGAACGGGATCGCCGAGGACGCGAGCAGGTGCGGCACGCCGATCGCGGCGCGCACCGCGATGCGCTGCGAGCGCGTCCACGGCACGATCTCCTTGACCGAGTCGTAGAAGGTCACGTGCAGGCCCGAGCCGTAGCTCGACGCGGTCACCGCCAGGCCTTGCAGGTGGCCGTCCAGCATCATCCGGTGCAGCCGCTCGGTGCTGACCAGGCGCGCCAGCAGCCCCGCCAGCGGCGTGTTGTCGAGCAGCGACTTGGGCCGCGCGCGGCGCCAGCGCGCGATCAGCCAGCCGATCGACATCATCGTCAGCCAGCGTGCGCCGGAGCGGATCACGCCGAGCGAATCGGCGCGGTAGACCTGCTCGGCGTGGACGTTCTCCCAGACCTCGCAGATGTCGCGCACCGCGCCGTCGAAATCGTCGGCGCGGCAGGCGAGCGCGGCCGCGTTGATCGCGCCGGCCGAGGTGCCGGCGATGACCGGGAATGGGTTGCCCTCGGTCGCGCCGCTGGACGCCCGCCGGATCGCCGCGATCGCCTTCAGCACGCCGACCTGGTAGGCCGCGCGCGCACCGCCGCCGGTCAGGACGAGGCCGGTGACCGGCGTACTCATTCGTAGACGATGACCGCTTCGCCTCGGTGCGCGCCGCTGCGCCAGCGAACCAGCGCCTCGTCGGTGGGATAGAAGCGCGCCGCGTCGCCCAGGTCGAGCTCGCCGCTCGCACTCGCCTCTGCGTTCGTGCGATGCAGTTGCAAGCGCACCGTCAACCCCTGCGTCAGATCGCCCTGCTCGGTGGCGATGCGGCGCGACGGGAAATCGCGCAGCACTTCGGCCACCGGCGGCACGCTGCCGTTGACCGCGACGCGCAGGTACTTGCCGAAGCGGCAGCGCGCCGAGGCGAGGTCCCAGACCGACGCGACCGTCAGGCGCAGCCCGCCCGAGAAACGATCGAGCTGGACCTTGCCCTGCACGACGATCAATTCATCGTCCTTGAGCAGGTCGCGGTTCGCGTTCAGCAGCTCCTCGTTGGCGACCGCCTCGATCGGCTCGGAGTTGTCGTCGAGCTTGAACAGCGCGACGCGACCGCGCTGGCCGTTGATCACGCGCAGGTCGCTGACGATGCCGGCCAGCAGCTGCGGCTCGCGGCTGTCGAGCAGGTCGGCGATGCGGCGGCGCGCGAAGCGCCGGACCTCGTCGGCGCTTTCGTCGAACAGGTGGCCGGAGAGGTAGTAGCCGAGCGCGGTCTTCTCGCGCGTCAGCCGCTCCTTGATGCCCCAGGGCTCGGTCGCGACGAGTGCGGGCTCCTGCGTGCTCGCGCCGTGCTGGTCGCCGCCGTCGTCGCCGCCGAAATCGAACAGGCCGCCCTGGTCGGCGTGCGCGGCCTGCGTGTCGGCCCAGTCGAGCGCGAGGCCGATGCTCGCGAGCATCTCCGAGCGCTCGGCGTGCAGCGCGTCGAACGCGCCGGCCTTGATCAAGGCCTCGAGCACGCGGCGGTTGATGCGCTGGCGGTCCACGCGGGCGCAGAAGTCGAACAGGCTGGTGAACGGGCCGTCGGCCCGGGCCGCGACGATCGCCTCGATCGCGCCCTGCCCCGTGCCCTTGATCGCGCCCAGCCCGTACTGCACCGTCCTGTCGCTGACCGGCACGAAGCGGTGGACGCCCAGGTTCACGTCCGGCGCCTGGATCTCGATGCCGAAGGTCTTCGCGTCGATCAAGAGCACGCGCAGCTTGTCGGTGTCGTCCGCCTCCACCGTCATGTTCGCGGCGAAGAACTCGGCCGTGCAATGGACCTTGATCCAGGCCGTGTGGTACGCGAGCAGCGAGTACGCGGCGGCGTGCGACTTGTTGAAGCCATAGCCCGCGAACTTCTCCATCAGGTCGAAGACCTCGTCGGCGGCCTCGGCGGAGATGTCCTTCTTCGCGGCGCCGTCGCGGAAGATCTGGCGGTGCTGCGCCATCTCCTCGGCCTTCTTCTTGCCCATCGCGCGGCGCAGCAGGTCGGCGCCGCCGAGCGAATAGCCGCCCAGCACCTGCGCGGCCTGCATCACTTGCTCCTGGTAGACCATCACGCCGTAGGTCTCGCCGAGCACGGTCTCGAGCAGCGGGTGCGGGTAGCGCACCTCTTCCTTGCCGTGCTTGCGCGCGCAGAAGGTCGGGATGTTCTCCATCGGGCCGGGGCGGAACATCGCGTTCAGCGCAAATAAATCCTCGATGCGCGTCGGCCGGGCGTCCTTCAGCATCCGCTGCATGCCGGAGCTTTCGAACTGGAACACCGACTCGGTGCGGCCTTCCGAGAACAATTTATAGACGCGCTGGTCGGTCAGCGGCAGCTTGTCGTAATCGAAATCCTTGTGTTGCGGGCGGCGCGCCTTGATGTACTCCTTCGCGATCTCCAGGATCGTCAAGGTCGCCAGGCCCAGGAAGTCGAACTTGACCAGGCCGATCGCCTCGACGTCGTCCTTGTCGAACTGGCTCACCGCGCTGTCGCTGCCGGGCTGCATGTAGAGCGGGCAGAAATCGGTGATCTTGCCCGGCGCGATCAGCACGCCGCCGGCGTGCATGCCGACATTGCGCACGATGCCCTCGACACGCGTCGCGAGCGACAGCAGCTCGGCCACCTCTTCCTCGGCCGCTTCGCGCTGTTCGAGCTCGGGCGCTTCCTTGCGCGCGTAGATGA
>DASYCA010000399.1:0-4347 GCA_036500445.1 Burkholderiaceae bacterium
GGGCGCGGCCGCGCGCAAGTTCCAGGAGGACATCGATGTCGGCCAGATCGGCATCAACGTGCCGATCCCGGTGCCGGTGCCGCTGTTCTCGTTCAGCGGCTCGCGCGCCTCCAAGCTCGGCGACCTCGGGCCCTACGGCAAGCAGGTGATCCTGTTCTACACGCAGACCAAGACGATCACCGAACGCTGGTTCGACGACGACCTGTCGACCGGCGTGAACACCACGATCAGCCTGAAGTAGTTCCCGTTCATCCGATCGCGACCGCCCTTCATGGACTTCGAACTCTCCGACGACCAGCGCGCCTACCAGCAGGCCGCGCGCGAATTCGCGGCGCACGAATTCGCGCCGCACGCGGCCGAGTGGGACGCGAACGGGACCTTCCCGCGCGAGGCCCTGAAGCGCGCCGGCGAGCTCGGCTTCTGCGGCCTGTACGCCGACACCGCCTGCGGCGGCCTCGGCCTGCCGCGCCTGGACGCGACGCTGGTGTTCGAGGAGCTGGCCGCCGCCTGCCCGTCGACCGCCGCGTTCGTGACGATCCACAACATGGCGACCTGGATGATCGGCCGCTTCGCGCGTCCGGAAGTCGCCGCCGAGTGGGCACCGGCGCTGACGCGCGGCGAAACGCTCGCGTCGTACTGCCTGACCGAACCCGGCGCTGGGTCGGATGCCGCCGCGCTCGCGACCCGCGCGCGCCGCGACGGTGCCGACTACGTCATCGACGGCAGCAAGGCCTTCATCTCCGGCGCCGGCGCGACCGACGTGCTGGTCGTGATGGCGCGCACCGGCGAGGCCGGTGCGGCCGGCATCTCGGCCTTCGTGCTCGCGGCCGACAGCCCCGGCATCCGCTACGGCCGCAAGGAAGAAAAGCTCGGCTGGAACAGCCAGCCGACGCGCGCGATCACGTTCGACGGCGTGCGCGTGCCGGCGCGCCAGCGCCTGGGCGAGGAAGGCGACGGGTTCAGAATAGCGCTCGGCGGCCTGGACGGCGGGCGCATCAACATCGCGAGCTGCTCGGTCGGTGCCGCGCAGGGCGCGCTCGAGGCGACGCGCCGCTACCTGCACGAGCGGCGCCAGTTCAAGAAGGCGCTCGCCGAGTTCCAGGCGGTGCAATTCAAATTCGCCGACATGGCGACCGAGCTCGTCGCCGCGCGCCAGATGGTACGGCTCGCGGCGGTGAAACTCGACGCCGGCGCGCCCGACGCCGGCGTCTACTGCGCGATGGCCAAGCGCTTCGCGACCGACGCGGCGTTCAACGTGTGCAACGACGCGCTGCAGCTGCACGGCGGCTATGGCGTGATCCGCGAGTACCCGCTCGAGCGGCTGCTGCGCGATGCGCGCGTGCACCAGATCGTCGAGGGCACGAACGAGATCATGCGGGTGATCATCGCCCGCCGCATGCTGCAGGACGACGCGACGGACCAGATTCGATGACCCGCCAGAACCTTCCCGGATGCCGCGATGCCGGATGACGCGATCCTGATCCGCGAGATCGAGACCCCCGGCGGCCGCCGCTTCGGCCATGCGACGCTGAACGCGCCGGCGAGCCTGAACGCGCTGACACTCGCGATGATCGATGCGCTCGCGCCGCAGGTCGAGCGCTGGGCCGCCGATCCGTCAATCGTCGGCGTCGTGCTCGACGGTGCCGGTGAAAAAGCCTTTTGCGCCGGCGGCGACGTGGCCGCGCTGACGCGGGCGATCAAGGCCACGGCGCCCGGCGAGGTGCCCTCGGCGGCCGCCGATTTCTTCGAGCGCGAGTACCGGCTCGATCACCGCCTGCACACCTTCGGCAAGCCGGTGCTGTGCTGGGGCCACGGGTTCGTGATGGGCGGCGGAATCGGCCTGATGGCCGGCGCGTCGCACCGCGTCGTGACCGAGCGCAGCCGGCTGGCGATGCCGGAGATCGGCATCGGCCTGTATCCCGATGTCGGCGGCAGCTGGTTCCTGAACCGCATGCCGGGCCGGATCGGCCTCTTCCTCGCGCTGACCGGCGCGCCGCTGAACGCGGCCGATGCGCGCTTCGCCGGGCTCGCCGACGTGATCATTGCGCAGTCCGACAAGCCGCTCGTGCTGGCCGCGCTGGCCGGCGCCGAATGGTCGGGCGATCGGGCGGCCGACGCCGCGCAGCTGAGCCGCCTGCTGGCGCCGTTCGCGCGCGCCGGCGACGCCAGCGCCTCGCCGCTGCGCCGGCATTTGGAGCTGATCGACACGCTGATCGGCGCCGACACGCTGGCCGACATCGACCGGCGCCTGCGCGCGTCGGTCGAGCACGCCGACCCGTGGCTCGCGGCCGCCGCGACGAGCTATGCGATGGGCTCGCCCAGCTCGGCCGCGATCGCGCACGAGGTGCTGCGGCGCGCGCGGCATCGGTCGCTCGCCGAGGTCTTCCGGCTCGAATATCAGCTGTCGATCGGCTGCTGCATGCACCCCGATTTCGCCGAGGGCGTGCGCGCGCTGCTGATCGACAAGGACCGCAAGCCGCAATGGAGCCCGGCGACGCTGGCGGCCGTCACGCCGGCGTGGATCGACGCGCATTTCGCACCGCGCTTCGCCGGCGCGCACCCGCTCGCCGATCTGCGCTGAGACTCGAACACAAAGGAGACTTCCATGAGCGACCCCCACACGATCGCCTTCATCGGCCTGGGCCACATGGGCGGGCCGATGGCGCTGAACCTGCGCAAGGCCGGCCATGCCGTGCGCGCCTTCGACCTCAGCGCCGCCGCCTGCAGCGCCGCCGCCGCGCAAGGCCTGGCGATCAGCGCCTCGGCGGCCGATGCCGTCGCCGGCGCGCAGACCGTGATCTCGATGCTGCCGGCGAGCCGGCACGTCGAATCGCTCTACCTCGGCGACGACGGGCTGCTGGCGCGGATCGCGCATGGCACGTTGGTGATCGACTCCAGCACGATCGCCCCGGCCAGCTCGCGCAAGGTCGCCGAGGCCGCGCAGGCGCGCGGGCTCGCGTTCATCGACGCGCCGGTCTCGGGCGGCACCGCCGGCGCGGCCGCCGGCACGCTGACCTTCATGATCGGCGGCCTCGCGGCCGACCTCGAGCGCGCGACGCCGCTGCTGAACTGCATGGGCGCGAACCTGTTCCACGCCGGCGCGCACGGTGCCGGCCAGGCGACCAAGCTGTGCAACAACATGCTGCTCGCGGTGCTGATGATCGGCACCTCGGAGGCGTTGTCGCTGGGGGCATCGCTGGGGCTGGATCCGAAGGTGCTGTCCGAGGTGATGCGGCGCAGCTCGGGGGGCAACTGGGCGCTCGAGAAATACAACCCGGTGCCCGGCGTGATGGACGCGGCGCCAGCGTCGCGCGGGTATTCGGGCGGGTTCGGCAGCGATCTGATGCTGAAGGACTTGGGGCTCGCGGTCGAGGCGGCCTTGGCCAGCGGCAGTGCGGTGCCGCTGGGCGGGCTGGCGCGCGAGCTGTATGCGGCGCACAGCAAGGCGGGGCATGGGGGGCTGGATTTCTCCAGCATCATCGGGCTGGTGGCGCCGGGGGCGATCGGCGAGGGTTGAGCCAGCGCCGCTCTGGCTCAGTGCATGTAGGCCCGAATCAACCCCGGCGTGATCCTGAACTGCTCGGCGACGAAGCTCGCGGTGAAGCACAGCGTGCCGCTCGCGTCGGCGTCCGCACCCGGCTGCAGGCTCACGTACAACCACTCGGCCGGCGCCTTGTGCCAGAGCAGGATCACGGGCGGCTTGAAGCCGTCGCGGTCGAGCATCGGATAGCGCGCCGTCATCTCGACGACGAGCGCGTCGCGCTCGTCGTCGGCCAGCAGCGCGCGCTCATCAGCGAGGCCGATCGACATCGGCGGCCCGCTCGCGCAGCTGCCGATCTCGATGCGGGGCGCCGCGGCCGGCTGCGCGCCGACGCCGCCGGCCACGAGCGCCAGACCCCACGCGAGCCCGCCGAGCTTGTTCATGGAGAGGAGCCTACACCGCCTGCGCCTGCGCTGCAGGGAGATTCCGGCTCGACACTCTCGGCAACCGGCGCGACCGACGTCGGCAGCGCTCGCTGGGCGACGGACGACGGACTCAATCGAAATCGATCACCCGGTCGCCCTCGCGCGGCACGCAGCCCTCGGGCAGCGCGTCCCAGCCGCGGTGCACGACGACATGCCGCGCGTCATGGCACAGCTCGATGCGCTGCGCACCCGGCACGCGCTCGTGCACGAAGCGCTCCAGCGAGGCCGGCAGGCTGGTGCGGAAGTGCAGCGCATATTGATCGTCGATCGGGTGGTCGTCGACATGGACCATCGGGACGAACGGCGCGGCGGCCATCAGAAAGTGTGAGCCGAGCTCGACCGGCGTCGGGTCATAGCCCTGTGACGCGAGCCAGGCCTGGG
>DASYCA010000400.1:0-3921 GCA_036500445.1 Burkholderiaceae bacterium
CCGATCTGGCCGACGTCGATGTCCTCCTGGAACTTGCGCGCGGCCGCGCCCGATTGCGTGAAGATCGCGGTGCCGTTGCCGTTCGGGTTCGCATTCACCAGCGCGATCGCGTCATCCAGGGTCGCGGCCTCGGCGATGCACAGCACCGGGCCGAAGATCTCCTGGTCGTAGATGTGCATGCCGGGTTTCACGCCGGAGAAGATCGTCGGGCCGACGAAGTTGCCGGCCTTCAGACGGCCATCGACCGGCGGCGCGCGGCCATCGAGTTCGAGCTTGGCACCCTCCTCGATGCCGCGTGCGATCAGCGCCTCGACCTTGTCCTTCGCGGCGCAGGAGATCAGCGGGCCGACGTCGGTCCCAGCCGCGGCGCCGTCGCCGACCGAGAGCCCTTGCGCGCGCTTCACGAGCTCGGGGATCCACTGCTGCGCGTCGCCGACGAGCACCGCGACCGAGACCGCCATGCAGCGCTGCCCCGCCGCGCCGAACGAGGCGCCGATCAGCGCGTCCAGCGTCTGCTTCTGGTGCGCGTCGGGCAGCACGATCGCGTGGTTCTTCGCGCCCATCATGCACTGCACGCGCTTGCCGGCGAGCGAGGCGCGTTGATAGACGTGGGTGCCGACCTTGGTCGAGCCGACGAAGGAGATCGCCTTGATGTCCGGGTGGTCGCAGATCGCGTTGACGACGTCCTCGGCGCCGTGGACGACATTGAGCACGCCGGGCGGGATGCCGGCCTCGATCGCGAGTTCGGCGAGGCGCATCGTCACCATCGGGTCCTGCTCGGAGGGCTTCAGCACGAAGGTGTTGCCACAGGCGATCGCCATCGGGAACATCCACAGCGGGATCATCGCGGGGAAGTTGAACGGCGTGATGCCCGCGCACACGCCGAGCGGCTGCATCAGCGTGAAGGTGTCGACGCCGCTGGCGACGTTGTTCGCGAGCTCGCCGAGTTGAAGCGTGCCGATGTTGGCGGCGTGCTCGACGACCTCGAGGCCGCGGAACACATCGCCTTCGGCGTCGGCGAGCGTCTTGCCCTGCTCGGCCGTGAGGATCGCGGCGAGCTCCTTCATGTGCTCGCGGATCAGCGCCTGGTACTTCAGGAAAATGCGCGCACGGGCGCCGATCGGCGTCTTGCGCCAGGTCTTGAACGCGGTCTGCGCCGAGGCGACCGCAGCGTTCACCTCGTCCGCGGTCGCGAGCGGCACGCGCGCGATCAGCTGCTGCGTCGCCGGGTTCACGAGCTCGCGCCAGCGCTCGGTGCGGGATTGAACCAGCTTGCCGCCGATCAACAGCGGGATGTTCGGGACGGTGGACGACGGGGCGGCTTGCGGCATGGCGGTCTCCTGGCGTGGGCGGCCGGCGCGCCGCGACGGGCGGCGGCCGGCTTCATCCCACCGAATATAGCCATTTGCGCCATGGCTGCGCGGCCCGGCGCCGCGGCGCTCACCGGGCAGGCTGGTCTTTCGCGGCGGGGAGCAGGCGCACGTTGCGCAGGAAGATCCGCTTGCCTTCGATGAAGGCGATGTACTTCGCGAGGAACTGGCAGAACTTCGGCTCGAAGATGTCGTTGTGGCCCTTGATGATGTCGTTGACCGTCTTCACGACCATCACGGGGCTGTACGGCGTGCGGGGCGGCCCGCCCGGCGCGTGGTGCGGCGTGAGATGGACGCCGCCGAAAGCCGTCTTGTCGGTGAAGTCGAACCGGGCCAGCAGCGCCAGGTCGCGGTAGGCGGCCTCGGTCAGGGAATCCGGCTGGGCCGCCGCCCGAGCCAGCGTGTGAGTCAGCTGCGCGGGGACCTCGCCCAGTGCGTTGCCCCACAGCATGCCCTGGTAGCCCTTGTTGTCCTCGCGAAAGCGCGGCCGGAACGGGCTGGTCACGGCGCGAGCGAGCGGGAACAGGTAGCGTCGATCCTTGTCGGTGTTGGACGAGAAGACGACGACCTGCGGCGTCTGCGACGCGGGATACGCGACCTGCCGGTACAACGCGTCGACACGCGCGAATTGATAGGCCTCAATGGCGGGGTTGATCAGGATGTTGAGGTCGCCCAGCCCGCTGATCGGCGTCGACTCCGTGGCGCTGACGACGTTCGCCTCGGGCGTCAGGATGTTCGCGAAATGCGGCGCGCGCCGCACCAGCGGCCCTTCCAGCGAGCGGTACAGCGACTTCCACAACACCTCGGCGCCGAGGCTGTGGCCGATCGTGACGAGCCCGGTGAAGCGCCTGGGTGCCGGTGCCGCCCCGGGCTCGACGCCGTTGGCGCGCATGTAGATGCCTTGGAGCCGTTCGATGAACTCGGAGACGGCGCCATCGCCGACCCGCTCCGCGGCGGTCTTGCGGCCCCACAGCGTCAGGTAGTCGAACCACCCGGGCAGCGAGCGGCCGCGCCAACCGATGTACAGGCCGGTCAGCTCGAACGCCGCGTCCCCGGTGAGCTCCTGGCGGATCCGGGCGCGCTCCGGCGTGTCGAGCACCTTGTGGAGTTCCGCCAGCACCTGCTTGAAGCGGCCGAGGTTCGGGTCGTCCGGCTTGGCGTTGTGGTGCCAGCCGTGGATGAACACGACGATGATGGTGTTGGTCCGCTTCGATTGGGCCTCGAGGTCGTTCAGGACCGACTCGGCCACCGAACGGTCCCAGAACGAACCGTAGTCGTCGGCCTGCACGACCTTGAGCGAATACGGGGCGCCGGCATCGTCGACGACGGGATAGGGCTTGTTGTACATGGCGCTCCCGTCGATCAGGCCCCGGACGGGAACAGTCTCGAGCGCTCAGCCCTTGCGCTTGTTGTACACGTCGATGAACACCGCCGCGAGCAGCACCAGGCCCTTGATGACCTGCTGGTAATCGATGCCGATCCCGAGGATCGACATGCCGTTGTTCATCACGCCCATCACGAACGCGCCGATCACCGCGCCCAGCACCTTGCCGACGCCGCCCGAGGCCGAGGCGCCGCCGATGAAGCAGGCCGCGATCACGTCGAGCTCGAAGCCAAGGCCGGCCTTCGGCGTGGCGGTGTTCAGCCGCGCCGCGAACACCATCCCGGCGATCGCGGCGAGCACGCCCATGTTGACGAAGGTGTAGAACGACAGCCACTGCGTCTTCACGCCCGACAGCCGCGCCGCCTTTTCGTTCCCGCCGACCGCGTAGATGCGCCGGCCGATCGTCGTGCGGGTCGTGACGAAGTCGTAGAACAGCATCAGCACCGCCATCACCAGCAGCACGTTGGGCAGGCCCTTGTACGACGCGAGCTTCCAGCAGAAGCCGACGATCAGCGCGACGAAGATCAGGTTCTTCGCGACGAAGAACGCGACCGGCTCCGACTCCATGCCGTGGCGCGCCTGGTTCGCGCGCTCGCGCAGCTTCGCGACCACGAGCAGCACCGAGATCACGACGCCGGCCAGCAGCGAGGTCGTGCGCAAGGTCTCGCCGTTGAACCAGTCGGGGATGAAGCCCGAGCTCAACAATTGGAACGTGCCCGGGAACGGCCCGACCGACTGCCCCTGCAGCACCGCCAGGCTCAGCCCCTTGAAGACCAGCATGCCGGCGAGCGTGACGATGAACGACGGGATCTTGAAGAACGCGACGAAGTATCCCTGCGCCGCGCCGATCGCCGCGCCGCACAGCAGGCAGACGATGGTCGCCGGAATGAAATGCCAGTTGTATTCGACCATCAGCACCGCCGCGAGCGCGCCGACGAAGCCGACGACCGAGCCGACGGACAAATCGATGTGGCCGCAGACGATCACCAACAGCATGCCCAGCGCCATGATGACGATGTAGCTGTTCTGCAGGACCAGGTTGGTCAGATTGACCGGCTTGAACAGTGTTCCGCTCAGAGGATGATCCAAGGTCGCGCCGGTCATGAACTGAAAGAAGATCATGATCGCGATGAGCGAGATCAGCAGTCCATAGTCGCGGATATTGTG
>DASYCA010000401.1:0-10145 GCA_036500445.1 Burkholderiaceae bacterium
CAGCACGCCGGCGATGTCCTGCGCCGTGCCCAGCCGCCCGAGCGGGATCGCCGCGACGTCGGCCGCGGTGCCGATGTTGCGCGCCTTGGCCTGCGCAGCGACGCGTGCCGTCATGATCGCCCCCGGCGCGATGCAGTTGACGCGAATGCCGTGCGGCCCGAGATCCTGCGCGAGATGGCGGGTGTACTGGATCACGCCGGTCTTCGCGATGCCGTAAGGCGCCAGCCGGCCGCCGCGCGCCGAGGCGTCGAGACCGGCCTTGGACGACAGGTTGACGATCGCGCCGCCGTGCTCCTTCATCAGCGGCACGGCGGCCTGGCAGCAGAAGATCGTGCTCATCAGGTTCAACTGCAGCATGAAGGCCCAATCCTCGTCGGTCGCGGTCGAGGCGTGGCTGCGCTCGACCGGCCCGAGCGCGCCGCCGGCGTTGTTGACGAGGATGTCGAGGCGGCCGAACTCGGCCCGGGTGCGCGCGATCAGCTCGAGCGCGGCGGCACGTTCGCGCAGGTCGCCCTGCACGCCCAGGCTGCGCCGGCCGAGTGCGCGGATCTCGTCCGGCACGCTCGCGGCGTCGAGCTGCTCGCCGAATTCGGCCGCGCCATCCAGGTTCAGGTCGGCGACGACGACATCGGCCCCCATGCGGGCCAGGCGCAGCGCGAAGGCGCGCCCGAGACCGCGCGCCGCGCCGGTCACGATCGCGACCTTGCCGGTGAGTTCGAGGGCGTCGGGCATGGGGTTCTCTCCTGTTGAATCGGCTAATGTCCAATGGTATAACCTTTCGATCACCAGGACACTGCATGACTTCCCTCACCCCACGATCGATTCTCGTCACCGGCAGCGCCAGCGGCATCGGCCTGGCGATCGCCGAGCGTTTCGCCGCCGACGGCGGCATCCGGCTGCTGCTGGCCGACCGCAGCGAGGCGATTCACGACGTCGCCCGGCGCCTGTCGGCGAGCGGCTGCGAGGCCGAGGGCTACGTCGTCGATCTCGCACAAGAGGCGCAGGTGCTGGCACTGGCCGAGCACACGCGCACACGCTTCGGCGGCTGCGACGTGCTCGTCAACAACGCCGGCATGCACCCGAAGAAGGAGGGAGGCTCGTACAAGCTGCCCGACATCCCGACGGCCGACTGGGAGCTCGTGCTGCGCGTCAACCTGACCGCGCCGTTCCTGCTGTGCCGAGAGCTGGTGCCGCTGATGAAGCCCAAGGGCTGGGGCCGCGTCGTCAACATCGCGTCGCGTGCCGGGCGCACCTATATCCCGCAGGCCGGCGTCCACTACGCGGCCTCCAAGGCCGGGCTGATCGCGTTGACGCGCCAGATTGCCGGCGACTACGCGCGCTTCGGCATCGCCGCGAACGCGGTCGCGCCGGGGCGCATCGAAACGCCGCTGTCGAACCAGACCGCGCCCGAGATCATCGCGAAATCGCTCGAGGGCATTCCGGCGCGCCGCGTCGGCACCGTCGCCGAGATCGCCGCGACCGCGCACTTCCTCGCCTCCGACGGCGCCGGCTACATCAACGGCGCATGCATCGATGCGAACGGCGGCGTCTTCATGGCTTGATCGACGCCAGGCAGCACGCCCGCGGCTTGCCCTCGCTCTCCGCCACGGCTATCATATTGGTAGAACCATTTGACATTTTGACACCACATTTCCTGGCACCACATCTCCCATTGAACTGGACCCGGCCATGACGACCCCCACCATCTATCTGGACGACCACGGCGTGACGCGCGCCGAGGTGCTGCAGCGCGGCGCCCGCGCCGCGCGCGGCTTCGACGCGCTCGGCATCCTCGAAGGCGACACCGTCGCGCTGCTGCTGCGCAACGACTTCGCCTTCTTCGAGGTCCAGCAGGCCGCCGCCGCGATCGGCGCCTATGGCGTGCCGATCAACTGGCACGGCAAGGCCGACGAGGTGCGCTACATCCTCGACGACGCCGCGCCCAAGGTGCTGGTCGCCCACGCCGACCTGCTCGCGCCGCTGCGCGAGCGCATCCCCGCGGGCATCAAGGTGCTGATCGTGCCGACGCCGCTCGAAGTCCAGTCGCGCTACGGCATTGCGGCCGACCTCGCCGCGCCGCGCCCCGGCGACACCGTCTGGGGCGACTGGCTCGCCGGCTTCGAACCGTGGGACGGCCCGCCCAGGCGCAGCCGCGCGACGATGATCTACACCTCCGGCACGACCGGCCACCCGAAGGGTGTGAGGCGGGACGCGGCGACGCCGGAGCAGTCGGCCGCCTACATCAAGCTGCTCGCCCAGGTCTACGGCGTCGTGCCGGGTGTGCGCGCGCTGGTCGCCGGCCCGCTCTACCACGCGTCGCCGAACGCCTACGGCCGCCAGGCGCTGCCGAACGCCGACGTGCTGGTGATGCAATCCAAGTTCGATCCGGAAGAAACGCTCGCGCTGATCGCCAAGCACCGCATCAGCCATGCGGTGATGGTGCCGACGATGTTCGTGCGCCTCGTGAAGCTGCCGGCCGAGGTGCGCGCGCGCTACGACGTCAGCTGCCTGAAGTGGGTCACCCACACCGGCGCGCCCTGCCCGGTCGAGATCAAGAAGGAGCTGATGGACTGGTGGGGCCCGATCGTCTACGAGACCTATGGCGGCTCCGAGGTCGGCACCGCGACCTTGGCGACGCCGGCCGACTGGCTCGCATTCCCCGGCAGCGTCGGCGTGCCGACGCCCGACACGCGGATCGCGTTCTATGGCGACGACGGCAAGCCCGTCGCGCCCGGCGAGATCGGCGAGATCTACATGCGCGTGCCGGCCTACGCCGATTTCAGCTACCTGAACAACCCGGAGAAGCGCGCGAAGTCCGAGCGCGATGGGCTGATCAGCGTCGGCGACATCGGCTACCTGAAGAACGGCCACCTCTACCTGTGCGACCGGCGCTCCGACATGGTGATCTCCGCCGGCACCAACATCTACCCGGCCGAGATCGAGATGGCGCTGCTGCAATGCCCGGGCGTGCAGGACTGCGCGGTGTTCGGCATTCCCGACGAGGAGTTCGGCGAGTCGCTTGCCGCCGCCGTCGAGCGCGCGCCGGGGTCGGACCTGACCGCCGCTCAGGTGCGCGAGTTCCTCACGAGCAAGCTCGCGAAGTACAAGGTGCCCAAGCGCGTGGACTTCCACGCGACGCTGCCGCGCGAAGACAGCGGCAAGATCTTCAAGCGCCGCCTGCGCGACCCGTTCTGGGCCGACGCCGGTCGCAAGATCTGATGCGCGCCAGCTCGCACGATGTCCTCGGCCTCGCCCGCTGAGGTCGCCGCGGCGCTCGACGCCGCGTTGAGCCGCGGCGGCGCGGCCGGCGAGGTTCGCGCGCTGCAGCGCCTGACCGGCGGAGCGACCAAGCAGACCTGGTCGTTCGACTGGGTCAGCGGCGAGCGCCGCGAGCCGCTGATCCTGCAGCAGACGCCGGCGCCAAGCGCGGCCCGTTCGTCTGCCGCGCCCGCGCTGCGGGCACCCAAGCTGAGCGCCGAGGAGGACGCCGCGGTGATGATCGTCGCCCGTGCCGGGGGTGTGCCCGCGCCGGTCGTGCGCCTGGTCCTCGCGCCGCAGGACGGCCTGGGCTCGGCCTACATCACCGAGCGCGTCGACGGCGAGACGCTCGGCCGGCGCATCGTCGAACACGCCGACTATCAGGCCGCGCGGCCGCTGATGGCGCACCAATGCGGCGACATCCTCGCGCGCATCCACCGCCTGCCGACGACCGAACTTTCTTTCCTCGCGACGCTCTCGCCGGCCGACGAACTCGCGGTCTACGGCGGCCTGATGGCCGCGTTCGAGCAGCGCCACCCCGCGCTCGAATACGCCGCGCGGTGGGTGCGCGAGAACCTGCCGGGGACATGGCGGCACGGCTTGGTCCACTCCGACTTCCGCACCGGCAACCTGATCGTCGGCACCGACGGCGTGCGCTGCGTGCTCGACTGGGAGATCGCGCGGCTGGGTGATCCGATGCAAGACCTCGGCGTGCTGTGCATGCGCACCTGGCGCTTCGGAGGTGCCGGCGAGGTCGGCGGCTTCGGCTCGCGCGAGGATCTCTACGCCGCGTACGAAAGCACCGCCGGCGTCTCGGTCGACCCCGAACGCGTGCGCTTCTGGGAGGCCTTCTCGAACCTGAAGTGGGCGATCTCCTGCGTGCGCCGCGGCCTCGCGACGCGCGCCGACGGCGCACCGGCCAGCGTCGAGCTGTGCGCGGTCGGCCGCCGGCTGGAGGAGCCGCTCTGGGACTTCTTCTCGCTGATCTCGAAAGCGTCCCGATGAGCACCCGCATCCCGCCGACCGACGTGCTGCTGCGCGCCGCGACCGACTACCTCGAGCACGAGCTGCTGCCGACGTTGTCCGGCTATCACCGTTTCCAGACCCGCGTCAGCATCAACGTGCTGCGCACCGCGATGCGTGAACTTCAACTCGCCGCATCGTTCGACGCTACCGAGCAGGCGCGCCTGGGCGGGCTGCTCGGCCACGCCGGCGACGGCCCCGATCCGACCGCTGCACTGAACGAAGAACTTGCCGGCGCGCTCGCCGGCGGCGCGCTCGCACTCGATGCGCCCGGGCTGGTCGAGCACTTGCGCCAGACGCTGGCCGACGCGCTCGCGATCAACAACCCGAAGTGGATCGCGAGCGATCGTCGCGACGGGTCAGACCGTCCAAGTTGACGCGCTCGATACGAGAATTGCCTAGAGGTCCAGCACCAACCGCCCGCTGGCGCGCGAGCAACAGGGCGTGAAACAGTCGCCGCGGGCCCGGTCGTCCGCGGTGAGGTAGCTGTCGCGGTGCTCGGGCTCGCCGGCCAGCACGGTCGTGACGCAGGTGCCGCAGATGCCCTGCTCGCACGAGACCGGCGGCGCGAGGCCATGGTCCGCGAGCACCGCGACCGCGCTGCGTTCGGCCGGCACGTCGAGCACCCGGCCGGTGCTCGCGATCACGAGCTGGAACGGCCGGTTGGCGCGGCCGGGCGGCGCGCTGTCGCGGGCGCTGAATGATTCGACATGCACCTGATCGGCCGGCCAGTCGAGCCTGGCGGCGACCGCGAGCACGTGGTCGATGAAGCCGCCGGGCCCGCAGACATAGGCCTGCACGCCGGGCTCGGGCGCGCCGAGAGCGGTCGCCGCATCGAAACGGGCGCCGTCGTCCGCGTCGTCGTGATAGAGCGCCACGTGCGGCGCGAGATGGGGTGCGGCGAGCCGATCGAGGAACGCACAACGCTCGCGTGCCCGCGTCGTGTAGTGCAACGTGAAACCGCTCGATCTGCCGGCAAGCGCCTCGGCCATCGCGAGCAGCGGCGTGACGCCGATGCCGCCCGCGAGCAGGACGCTGCGCCGGGCACCCGCCCTCAGCCCGAACAGCTGGCGCGGTGGATGTGCGTGGATCACGTCGCCGACCGCGACGCGTTCGTGCAGCGCCCGCGAACCGCCGCGCGACTGCGGTTCGCGCAGCACCCCGAACTCGTAGCGGTGCGTCTCGGCGGGGTGGTTGCTGAGCGAGTAGGGGCGCATCACGCCACCCGGCAGGTGCAGGTCGACATGCGAGCCGGCCTCGAAGCGCGGCAACGGCCGCGCGTCGGCCGAAACGAACTCGAACACCGCGATCCCCAGGGCGGTCTCGCGCCGGCTTTGCAGGCGCAGCGCGATGCGGTCGTCGGCGTCGCTCATGGTCTTTCCTATTTCTGCTCAGGCGTCGAACGCGAACACCGTCTTGATTCGGCCCGGCACGCCGCGGCCGGCAAGCATCGCCTGCATCGCCTGCTCCGACTCGGCGAACGGCACGCTCTGCGCCCACGGCGCGGCAATCGTCGCGGCGAGCCCGACGGCCTCGACGAACTCGGCCTGGGTGTAGGCGAAGCAGCCGGCCAGCGTGCGGTCGCCGACGACGAGCGCGGCCGCCGACGCCGCGAGGCGGTCGTCGTGGAGGCCGATCAGCGCGACGCTGCCACCGGGCACGGTGCAGGCGATCGCGTCGGCGCGCGTGCCCTCGGTGCCGGCGGCGTCGAAGACGGCTTCGAAGTCGCCGCCGAGCTTCGTCGCGACCTCCAGGGCGCCGCCCGCGAGCGCATGGTCGAGGCGCTCGCGCACCGGGTCGACGACGGTGATGTCGCGCACGCCGCGGCTCAGCAGCACGTGCAGCAGGCACATGCCGATCGAGCCGGCGCCGATGATCGCGACGCGCTCCGACGGCCGCCCGACGCGGTTGAACGCATGCACGCCGTTGGCGATCGGCTCGACCAGCGCGGCCTGGCGCGATGCCAATCCCGGCGCGGGCACGAGATTGCGGGACGGCACCGCGACCTGCTCGGCATACGCGCCGGCGCGGCGAAAGCCGAGCACCTTGCGCGACGCGCACAGGTGCGTGCGCCCGTCCCGGCAGCGCGCGCAGGCGCCGCACGACAGCATCGGGTTGACGACCGCGAATTCGCCGTTCGCCAGGAAGCCACCGAACTCGTGGCCGAGGATCAGCGGCGGCGGGATCGCCGGCACGCCGTCGCGGATCAAGGCCATGTCGGAGCCGCAGACGCCGACCGCCGCGACGCGCATCAGCACCTCGCCGTCCGCCAGCGCCGGCACGGGCACCTCGAGCAACCGCATCGCCCGGTTGCCCTGGTAGACGAGGGCCTTCATGGTCGCGCTCACATCCTGCACTCGGCACTGACCGGCGGTACGACCACCGCGGCCGGCTCGATCGTCTGCATCTTCATCACGCCCTTGCCCTCGCCTGCGCCGGCCACCTGCACCACGGTCATCGCGCGCGACAGCTGGTGATCGCCGGCGCGCATCTCGACGTCCCCGACGACCGTCTGGGTCTTCAGGCCCGACAGTGCGGTGCGCACCGCCGTCACGTCGGTCGACTTGGCCTTCGTGATCGCCGCGTTCAGCAGCTCGTAGGCCTGGAAGTTGTCGGCGTCCGCGTAGGACGGCTTGCGCTTGAAACGCTGCTCCCAGGCCTTCACGAACGCGGCGTTGCGCTCGCCCGGCATTTCCCAGGAGTACGGCAGCGTGGTCAGCACGCCGACGGTCGAATCGCCCTGGGCGTCGATCACGAGTTCGCTCGTGAAATTGGCCGAGACGACGGTCTTGAACCTGGCGAACAGGGCGAACTGCTTCTGCTGCTTCGCGAACGCGACGCCGCCGGAGCCGGGGAACACGACCGCGAGGCCGTCGGCCGGCTTGGCGGCGAGCTGCGAGATGTAGCCGCCGAAGTCGGTCGTCGCGAGCGGCGCGAAGACGGTCACGCCGACGCTGCCGCCCAGCTCGCCGACCAGCGCGGTGAAGCTCTTCGCGAAGTCGTGGCCGGTCGCGTAGTCCGGCATGATCAGGCTCCAGCTCTTGATGCCGCTGCGCTTGACGAGCGCGCGCAGCGCGTTGATGCTCATCGAGTCGTTGATCGTGAAGCGGAAGTAGTTCTGCTGGCAGCCCTTGCCGGTGAGTTCGTCCGACTGCGCGGTCGGATCGAGCAACAACGCGTTGAAGCTCGCCAGCTTGGGGCCGGTGGCCAGCGCCGTCGCCGAGCTGCTGAAGCCGGTGATGAACGCCACGTTCTGCTGCGAGAGCCGCCCGACCGTCGCCACCGCGCCGGCGGGCGTGCCGTTGTAGGTCTGGTTGACGAGCTCGTACTTGCGACCGAGCGCGCCGCCCTGCGCGTTCAGGTAGTCGATCGCGAAGGCCGCGGCGTCCTGGGTGTGGCTCATGTAGAGCGCGAAAGGCCCGGCGTCGACCGTCAACAGACCGACCTTGATCGTCTCCTCGGCATGGCCGGCGACCGGCAGGGCGAGCGCCGACAGCGCGACCGACGCGACGCTCGCCAGCCTCGACAGATTCTTGTGCTTGGACATCTCTTGGTTCTCGGTGCCTAGGGTTCAGAACGCCAGCGCGGCGCGGTGCGGCTCGGAATCGATCGCCTCGGTACGCCCCCGGTCGATGATCTCGCCCTTGGCCATCACGACGAAGCGCTGGCTGACGCGGCGCACCAGGCTCAGGTGCTGCTCGACCATCAGCAGCCCGGTGCCGGCCGCCCGGATCTCGTTGAAGACGCGCGCGAGGTCGTCGACCAGCACCGGCGAGAGGCCCTCGGACGGCTCGTCGAGCAGCACCACGCGCGGGTTCGCGAGCAGCGCGCGGCCGACCGCGAGCATCTGCTGCTGGCCGCCGCTGAGCGCGGTGCCCATGCGATCGCGGCGCTCCTGCAGCACCGGAAACAGCGCATAGACCTTGTCCAGCGTCCAGTGGCCCTTGCGGCCCGACGCGGCGCCGAGCAACAGGTTCTCGCGCACCGTCAGGTGCGGCAGGATCATGCGGCCCTGCGGCGAGGCCGCGACGCCCTGCTTGGCCGCCACGTAGCCGGGCCGGTTCTGCAACTGGACACCGCCGACCTCGATCGTGCCGCTGCGGATCGTCGTGCCGCCGAAGAACGACATCAGCAGCGTCGTCTTGCCGGCGCCGTTCTTGCCGACCACGGCGACCGCCTCGCCTTCATCGACCTCGAGCTCGACGTTGCGCAGGATCACCGATTTGCCGTACCCGGCGTGCAGGCCGGCGATGCGAATGAAGCTCATGATGATTTGAACAGCCTGGCAAGCGTGTTGCGAATGAAGCCCATCGCGCCCTCGGGGAACGCGACGATGACGACGACGACGGCGATGCCGGTCAGCAGCTCGAGATGCCCGCTGGCACCGAACTGATCCTGGCCGATCACGTAGAGCAGCGCGCCCAGCACCGGCCCGATGACGGTGCCCGCGCCGCCGACGAGCATCGCGACGAGCGCGTTGCCGCCGGTGACGAAATCGAGCAGCTCGGGCGACGCGAACGCCGAGTGCAGCGCCGTCAGCACCCCGGAGACCGAAGCGATGAAGCCCGCGATCGTGAATGCCAGCAGGCGCGGTCCGTAGGTGTCGAACCCGGAGAAGCGCATGCGCTCGTCGTTGGCGCGGATCGCGCGCAGGACCTGGCCGGTGCGGGAACGCCCGACCAGCCACGCGAGGAGCAGCACGCCACACAGCGCGAGCCACGCGACCGGCCAGAAGCTCTCCGCCTTCGCGAGCTGGGCCTGCGTCAAGCCCAGGAAGGTGCCGGCGAAGGTGAGCGGCAGGCCATCGTCCCCACCGGTCACGCTGCGGTACTGCGTGATGCCGACGACCGAGTGCAGCATCTGCGCCAGCGCCAGCGTGAGCATCGCGAACGGCAATGGGCGCGCGCGCACGATCAGCGCGCCGATCAATGCCGAGAGCGCCGTTGCGGCGACCACCGCGAACGCGGCCGCGCCGAGCACGTTCCAGCCGAACTGCATCACCGCGATCGCGAACAGGTAGGCGCCGCCGCCGCTGAAGCCGGCGACGCCGAACATCACCAGACCGCACTGGTGGGCGAGGAAGCCGAGTGCGCACGCGGCGACCCCGAGAATGGTCGCGTTGATCAGCAGCTCGATGTAGAAGGCACTCTTCAGCACCGACGGCACGAACGCGCCGAGCACGATCACGGCGGCCACCGCGACGTACGGCCACAGGCGGCGCGGCGACGTCACCGGGACGCTCGCCGCGGGTGGCGGCGGGCTCGCCGGCGCGCTCGCGGCGGCGATCACGGAGGGTTCGGACACGGCATTCATCACGCGACCCTCCCGCGGCCGAAGCCTTGCGGCCGCCACAGCAGCACGAAGAACAACAGCAGGTACGGCGCCATCACGGCCAGCGTGGGCGACAGCACCGTGCCGATGACCTGGATGAAGCCGTAGACGACGGCGGCCGCGATCGCGCCGCCGATGCTGCCCAGGCCGCCGACGACGACGACGATCAGGCAGGTGATCAGGATCGTCGCACCCATGCCCGGGTCGACCGACAGGTACGGCCCGGCGAGCACGCCGGCCAGCCCGGCGAAGCCGGTGCCCAGGCAGACGACCAGCAGCCCGAGCCGGTCGGTGTTGACCCCCATCATCCGCGCGACCTCGGGTTGGGCGCTGACGGCGCGCACGTGCATGCCCGAGCGCGTCCACTTCAACCAGGCCGCGAGTGCCGCGCAGGTGCCGAAGCCGATGACGATCAGGAACACCCGATAGGTCGGGTACGGATGGCCGAACAGGCTGATCGAGCCGGCCAGGCTGTCCGGCGCCGCCACCGACAGCGGCGCGGTGCCCCAGAACCTGATTACGATCTGGCCGAC
>DASYCA010000402.1:0-14692 GCA_036500445.1 Burkholderiaceae bacterium
GCCAGCGCGAGCTTGACGCCCACGTAGCCGCCGATCGCCCCGGCGCCGATGATTGCCACTTTCATTGCAGTCTCCGTAGTTGAATTCTGGGCGGCGCGGCGCGATGCAGCCGGCGCTACTCGTATCTGTTGCGCAGCGCGCCGATGCCGTCGATCTCGATCGTGATGTCGCTGCCCGGCTTCATCGAGCCGACGCCGATCGACGTGCCGCACAGGATCACGTCACCGGGAAAGAGCGTCATGTCGAACGAGATCAGGCTCACCAGCTGCGCGACCGAAAAGCGCATGTCGCTGATCGGGTAGCGTTGCCGCACGTCGTCGTTCAAGGTCGTCGTGACGACCAGCGTCGAGGCGTCCAGCCCGGTCGCGACGACCGGGCCCATCGGGCAGAAGGTGTCCAGCCCCTTCGCGCGCACCCACTGCGTGAACGACGCGTCGCGGTTCAGGATCTCGGCCTCGGTGACGTCGTTCGCGCAGGTGTAGCCGAACACGTGGTCCATCGCGTCCGCCTCGGCGACGCCGCTGGCGGTTCGGCCGATCACGATGCCGAGTTCGCCCTCGAACACGACCTTGCCGCGGCTGCGCGGCTGGCGGATCACGTCGCCCGGGTTCGCGAACGAGTTCGGCGCCTTCAACAGGTACAGCGGCTCGGCCGGGACCGCGAGGTTCAGCTTCGCGCCGAGCGCCGCGAAGTTGTTCCACAGCGCGATCACCTTGGTCGGCGCGGTCGGGCTCAGCAATGTCACGTCGCGCAGCGCGAGCGTGCGGCCGGTCGGCTCGGGCGACGCGAACAGGTCGCCGCGGTGCTCGGCGATGTGCTCGCCGGCGAGCGTGCCGAAGCCGATCGCACCCAGGTGCTGGTACCGAATCCACTGCTGATGCGTCGTGTTCATGCGGCTTCCGATTGATCGAACTGACTGCGCCGCGCCTCGATCGCCTGGACCAGAAAATCGGCGTCGTAGGCGCTCAGCAAATGCGGCTGGTGCGCTTCGAGATAACTCCTGACGTGGCAGTTCTTCTGCGATGACTGCTGTGACGAAGCGCGCAACTGAGCGTAGGTCTGGGCGTCCCAGTACCAGGTCAATCCCAATTCCGAGAACGCGACGTTGTAGGCGTTGCGTTCGATTTCCATCTCGTCGCGGACCGCGTTCGGGTTGACTCTCATGCTGTGGCTCCTCGTGATGCGCAGCAGGCACCGCGCCCACCGCTAAAGCCATTGTTCGAGGGTCACACCATAAATAACAGTAAAAGCTTTTTGCTCAAATCATTCGCTGGAAGCTATGCATCGGGCAAAGCTAGATCACGCGCTCTTCGCGCAAGGATTCGATCTGCGATGCGCTGTAGCCGAGCTGCTCCAGCACCTCGATCGTGTGCTCGCCCAACAGCGGCGAACGCGTCACGTGCGTCGGGCTGTCGGACATCTTGATCGGGTTGCCGACGGTCAGGTACTTGCCGCGCACCGGGTGGTCGACCTCGACGATCGTGCCGCTGACGCGCAGGTCCGGATCCTCGCCGATCTCCTTCATCGACAGGATCGGGCCGCAGGGGATGTCGAGCTTGTTCAGGATCTCCATCGCCTCGAACTTGGTCTTCGTCATCGTCCACTTCTCGATGCGCTTGAAGATCGGTTTCAGGTGCAGCAGGCGCGCCGACGGCGTCGCGTAGGCCTCATCGGTGATCCAGCTCTCTTCGCCGATCACCTTGCACACGGCCGGCCAGACCGCGGCCTGCGTGATGAAGTAGATGTAGGCGTTCGGGTCGGACTCCCAGCCCTTGCACTTCAGGATCGAGCCGGGCTGGCCGCCGCCCGAGGCATTGCCGGCGCGCGGCACGGCGTCGCCGAATTCGGTGTCGGGGTACTGCGGATATTCCTTCATCACGCCGGTGCGCTCCAGGCGCTGCTGGTCGCGCAGCTTGACGCGGCACAGGTTCAGCACCGCGTCCTGCATCGGCGCGAGCACCTTCTGGCCGCGGCCGGTGCTGTGGCGCTGCAGCAGCGCCGCGAGGATGCCGAGCGCCAAGTGCAGCCCGGTGCCGCTGTCGCCGATCTGCGCGCCGGTGACCATCGGCGGGCCGTCGTCGAAACCGGTCGTCGAGGCCGAGCCGCCGGCGCACTGCGCGACGTTCTCGTAGACTTTGCAGTCCTCGTACTTGCCCGGGCCGAAGCCCTTCACCGAGGCGACGACCATCTTCGGGTTCAGCTCGTTGATGCGCTCCCAGCTGAAGCCCATGCGGTCGAGCGCGCCGGGCGCGAAGTTCTCGACCAGCACGTCGCATTGCTTGATCAGGGTCTCGAGCACCTCCTTGCCTTTCGGCTTCTTGGTGTCGATCGTGATCGAGCGCTTGTTGTGGTTGAGCATCGTGAAGTAGAGGCTGTCGGCATCGGGGACGTCGCGCAGCTGCCCGCGCGTCGCGTCGCCCTCGCCGGCGCGTTCGACCTTGATCACGTCGGCGCCGAACCACGCCAGCAGCTGCGTGCAGGTGGGGCCCGATTGCACGTGCGTGAAATCGAGGATGCGGTAGCCTTCCAGTGCCTTGCTCATTGCGTCATCTCCGGGGGTCTTGGATCTCGTCAGCTCGCGGCAGCCAGCTGGGCCTCGAGCTCGGCGAGGCGTTTTTTCAATGCGCGCTCGTCGTTGAATCGGGTCGTCTCGTCGCGGATCACCGCGACGACGGCATTCACCTTGCCGTCGGCATCGAACAGCATCGCGACCGTGAACGCGATCGACATCGCGCGGCCGTCCTTGTGCACCGCCGGCACGCGCAGCAGGTCGTTGCCGTACTTGGTCGTGCCGCTGGCCATCGACTTGTCGTAGCCCTCCCAATGGCGCTGGCGCAGCCGCTCGGGCGTGATCAGGTCGAGCGACTTGCCGAGCGCTTCGGCCTCGGTGTGGCCGAAGATGCGCTCGGCGCCGCGGTTCCACAGCGTGATCGCACCCTGGGCGTCGGAGGCGATCACCGCATCGCCGATCGCGGCGACCAGGGCATGGCAGTCGATGGGGGTGTTCACAGCGGCCTCCGTCCAGGTGGGCTCAAAAAAACGGCGCCCCGCGGGCGCCGTGTTGCACCCCGGGAGCTTACTTCAGACGGCCTTGGCCGCATGCAGCTCCTTGATCTGCCCGTCGGTGTAGCCGAAGTCGCGCAGCACCTCGTCGGTGTGTTCGCCCAGCAGCGGCGACGCGGTGACCTCGGGCTTCAGGTCCGAGAACTTGATCGGGCTGCCGATCGTCCAGTAGCTGCCGCGCTCCTTGTGCGGCACTTCCACGATCGAGCCGCTCTTGCGCAGCGATTCGTCGCGCAGCAGTTCCTTCATCGACAGCACCGGCGCGCAGGGGATGTCGAACTTGCGGAAGATGTCGACCGCCTCGAACTTGGTCTTGTCCTTGATGAAGTCCTCGATCGTCGCGAAGATCTGGTCGATGTGCGGCTGGCGCGCCTTCGCGGTCATGTACAGCGGGTCGGTCTTCCACTCCGGCTTGCCGAGCGCGTCGCAGATCGGGTCCCAGGCGTGGCCCTGGACCGTGAAGTAGATGTAGGCGTTCGGGTCGGTCTCCCAGCCCTTGCACTTCAGGATCCAGCCCGGCTGGCCGCCGCCGCCGGCGTTGCCGCCGCGCGGGGTGACCTTGTCCTTGAAGGCCTCCATCTCGTGCGGGTACTGCGGATATTCCTCGAGGTAACCGACGCGCTCCAGGCGCTGCTGATCGCGCATCTTCACGCGGCACAGGTTCAGCACCGCATCCTGCATCGAGCAGGCGACGCGCTGGCCCTTGCCGGTCTGGCTGCGGCCGATGATCGCGGTCAGGATGCCGATCGCCAGGTGCATGCCGGTGTTGCTGTCGCCGAGTGCGGCGGCGCTGATCATCGGGCCCGCGTTCTCGCCCTTCCACCAGCCGGTCGTCGAGGCCGCGCCGCCGGCGCACTGCGCGACGTTCTCGTAGACCTTCAAGTCGTCGTAGTGGTGGCCGTCGCTGAAGCCCTTGACCGAGGCGACGATCATCTTCGGGTTCAGTTCCTGGATGCGCTCCCAGGTGAAGCCCATGCGGTCGAGCGCGCCGGGGCCGAAGTTCTCGACCAGCACGTCGCAATCCTTGATCAGCGTCTCCAGCACCTGCTTGCCTTCGGCCTTCTTGGTGTCCAGGGTCAGCGAGCGCTTGTTGCTGTTGAGCATCGTGAAGTACAGCGCGTCGGCGTTCGGGATGTCGCGCAGCTGCGAGCGCGTCACGTCGCCGGAGCCGGGGCGCTCGACCTTGATGACGTCGGCGCCGAACCAGGCCAGCAATTGGGTGCACGCCGGTCCCGCCTGGACGTGCGTGAAGTCGATGATCTTGATGCCTTCGAGTGGTTTGGTGCTCATGGGAGTGCTCCTGGGTTGGCGGTGAAATTCAGTTCGGATCTAGCGGCGGTCACTTCTTCGCGACGGCCGGGTTCAGGTTGCCGATGCGGCCGCTTTCGGTGCCGGCGGCCTCGTTGATGACGGCGTTGATCAGGGTCGGGCGGCCGGAGGCGACGGCCTCCGTCAGGGCCTTCTCGAGCTCGTCGCAGGTCGTGGCGTGCACGCCGACGCCGCCGAAGGCTTCCATCAGCTTGTCGTAGCGCGCGTTCTTCACGAACACGGTCGGCGCGACGTCGGCCGTGCCGGACGGGTTCACGTCGGTGCCGCGGTAGACGCCGTTGTTGTTGAACACGACGATGCAGATCGGCAGGTTGTAGCGGCAGATCGTTTCCACTTCCATGCCGCTGAAGCCGAACGCGCTGTCGCCCTCGACCGCGATCACCGGCTTGCCCGTGACGACCGCGGCGGCGACCGCGAAGCCCATGCCGATGCCCATGATCCCCCAGGTGCCCACATCGAGGCGCTTGCGCGGCTCGTACATGTCGACGATCGAACGCGCGAAGTCCAGCGTGTTCGCGCCCTCGTTGACGAGCATCGCGTCGGGCCGCGCCTTGACCTGGTCGCGGATCACGCTGAGCGCGCTTTGAAAACTCATCGGCGACGGGCGCAGCGCGAGGGTCGCGGCCATCTTGGTCAGGTTCTTGTCCTTGCGCTCGGCGATCCCGCCGGTCCAATCGGTCGGCGCCTTGGCCCAGTTCGGACCGAGGCCGGCGAGCAGCGCGGCGACGCAGGAGCCGATGTCGCCGATCACCGGCGCGGCGATCGCGACGTTGCTGTCGATCTCGGTCGGCGCGATGTCGATCTGGATGAATTGCTTCGTGCCCTTCTCGGCTCCCCAGGTCTTGCCCTTGCCGTGCGAGAGCAGCCAGTTCAGCCGCGCACCGACCAGCATCACGACGTCGGCCTCCTGCAGCACGTAGGAGCGCGCCGCGGCGGCGGACAGCTCATGGGTGTCGGGCAGCAGGCCCTTGGCCATCGACATCGGCAGGTACGGGATGCCGGTCTTCTCGATCAGCGCGCGGATGTCGGCATCGGCCTGGGCATACGCGGCGCCCTTGCCGAGCAGGATCAGCGGCTTCTTCGCGCCCTTCAGAAGGTCGAGCGCGCGCTGCACCGAATCGGGCGCCGGGATCTGGCGCGGCGCCGGGTCGACGACCTTCACCAGCGAGGCCTTGCCGGCGACGGCGTCCATCGTCTGCGCGAACAGCTTGGCCGGCAGGTCGAGGTAGACGCCGCCCGGGCGGCCCGAGACCGCGGCGCGGATCGCGCGGGCGATGCCGATGCCGATGTCCTGCGCGTGCAGCACGCGGAACGCCGCCTTGCACAGCGGCTTGGCGATCGCCAGTTGATCCATCTCTTCGTAGTCGCCTTGCTGCAGGTCGACGATCTCGCGCTCGGAGGAGCCGCTGATCAGGATCATCGGGAAGCAATTGACCGTCGCGTTCGACAGCGCGGTCAGGCCGTTCAGGAAGCCGGGCGCCGAAACGGTCAGGCAGATGCCGGGCTTTTGCGTGAGAAAACCGGCGGCGGCGGCGGCGTTGCCGGCGTGTTGTTCGTGGCGGAACGAGATCACCCGCATGCCCTCGGCCTGCGCCATCCGGCACAGGTCGGTCACCGGGATGCCGGGCAGGCCGAAGATGGTGTCGATGTCGTTGAGCTTCAGCGCATCGATGACGAGGTGGAAGCCGTCGGTCGTCGCCTGGGCGGCGGCGTCGGCGGCGGTTTCAGGCGCGGTCTTCAGAACTGCGGACATGGCTGTCTCCTGGATGTTCGAGGGCGCACCGGGAATGCGCGCTGGGAGCCCTGGGTCACTCGGGCGGCGCCAAGTGCTCGGCGCGTGCCGGGACTATGATTCGGCGGCCCGGTTCGGACCGTTGACCGCGGTCAACTTTCGAAAAACCAGACTACAGGGAAAACCCGAAAGCCCCGCCCGTGACCCCTCTCTCGAACCATCCGGAACAGAACGTCATCCGTGTGCAGCTCAAGCGCAACGGGCTGCTCGCGGAGCTGAGCGAGGCGGACCGCGCCGAGCTCGAGGCGCACCTGGTCATCGTCGTGAGCAACAAGGGCGAGTTCCTGCTCCACCAGGGCGTGCGCGAGATGGAGCAGTACTTCATCCTCGACGGCGTGTTGAAGCGCGTGGTCTCCAACGCCGAGGGCAAGGAGATGATCCTGCGCTTCGCCGACGAGAACGACATGGAGACGAGCTACGCCGCGTGGCGCCTGGGCACGCCGACGCCGTACGGCATCGTCTGCGTCACGAAGGCGAAGGTCGCGAGCCTGCCGCTGGAGCGCTGGGTCGAGTTCCTGGCGCGCCGCCCGGCGGCCAAGGAGCTGTTCGAGTACAACGTGATGAGCGTGATGAGCGAGATCATGGCTCATACCATCACGCTGCACCTGCTGGACGCGCCGGGCCGGGTGCATCGCTTCCTGCGCAAGCACCCCGAGCTCGTCGACCGCATCCCGCAGAAGGAGCTGGCGTCGTACCTGAACCTGTCGCCGGAGACGCTGAGCCGGATGCGCCAGCGCGGCAAGATTTAGAACGTCAGGCGGTGATCGCCGCGTTCGCCGCTTCGATCGTGCGCTTGCGCATCGGCGCGAGCACGAACTTGGCCAGCAGCGCGGAGGCGATCGAGATCGTCGCGGTGACGATGAAGACGCGATCCCAGTTGCCGCCGGCCGACAGGAACGAGGCGACCGGCACCAGCAGCGAGGCGGTGCCCTTCGCGGTGTAGAGCGTGCCGGCGTTGGCGGCCGCGTTCTTCACGCCGAAGGTGTCGGCGCACAGCGCGGGGAAGATCGAATAGATCTCGCCCCAGAACAGGAACACCAGCGCCGCGAAGGTCATGAACGCGACCGGATTGTGGCCGTACATCATCAAGCCGAGCAGCGCCAGCCCCTCGCCGGCGAACACGATCAGCATCGTGTTCTCGCGGCCGATTCGGTCCGAGATGAAGCCGCACAGCGGGCGGGTGAAGCCGTTCGCGAGGTTGTCGATCGCGAGCGTCAGCGTCAGCAGCGGCAGCGTCGTGCCGAGGATGGACATCGGCAGGTTCGTCAGGCCGTAGTCCTTCGCGATCGGGCCGATCTGGGCCGTCGCGATCAGGCCGCCGGCGCAGACCGCGACGAACAGCACGTAGGTCAGCCAGAACACCGGCGTGCGTATCATCTCGGCGGTCGAGTAATCCTTCTTCGTCGTGACGATGCGCGGGGCGGCCACGACGCCCTTGGGCGGCGTCGGCTTGACCAGGAACAGCGCGATCAGGAAGATCGCCGCACCCTGCAGGATGCCGAAGAAGAAGAAGGTCTGCTCGTAGCCCGAGCTCTTGATCATGTTGGCGATCGGAATTACCGTGAGGGCCGCGCCGGCACCGAAGCCGGCGGCGGTCAGGCCGGCCGCCAGGCCGCGCTTGTCCGGGAACCACTTCAACGCATTGCCGACGCAGGTGCCGTAGACGCAGCCCGCGCCCAGACCGGCGACGACCGCGGCGAAGTACAGCATCGGCAGCGACGCGGCGTACGAGTTCAGGACCCAGCCGGCGCCGGCCAGGATCGCGCCACCGGCCACCACCGGGCGCGGGCCGAACTTGTCGACCAGCCAGCCTTCGACAGGCACCAGCCAGGTCTCGACGACGACGAAGATCGAGAACGCGAGCTGGATGCCTGTGAGGCCCCAGTGGTTTTTCGCTTCGATCGGGTTGACGAACAAGGTCCAGCCGTACTGCAGGTTGGCGATCAAGCCCATGCAGACGATGCCCATCACCAGCTGACCCCAGCGGTACGCCGGGTGCTGCACGGCCGAGGCAACGCCCCCGATGCCGACAGTGCTTGCTGCGAGTGGTCGATTCATTGAAAGTCTCCTGACTGTTTTCATGGACTGGCTGCACGCGCGCCACCGACGGACGCTGGGCAAGCAGGCTTGAATCGAAACAGGGCGCTTGAGCAGATGAGTCGCACGGCCGTCTTCGACGAGCGTCCCGCGATCCGAAGTACCGGGGAGTGCAGCCACTGTCGGACTTTTCGTTTTGGATTCTCTTGACCTGGGTCAACGACTCGGGAAAGCCCTCATCAAGGGCCATGCCGGCCGGTCGGTCACTTCGATGTGAGTAATGGTGCGATCAGCGGACACCGCCCGGAGCGCCTCTTGACCGCCACAAGGGTTTACCCTAGACTCCCCTGCAAGCGAGATTTCAATTCAAAAGTCCACACCAAACCGCCCAGGAGCTCCCATGTCGAACGCCAGCGCCTCAACCTTCAAGCCCGCCGCCAACGGCGCCGTCGTCCAGCCCTTGCTGGTCGAGATGTTCAAGGCGACGCCCGCCTACCTCTTCGTGACCGCGCTGATCGCCGCGTTCCGCAAGCCCGCGCAACGCTGAGACTTCCCTTCCTCCGGGGCATCGCGAGATGCCCGACGCGAAAGCGCCGCTGCCGAGTGATCGGCGCCGGCGCTTTTTGCTTGTGGAATCCCCTTTCCAAGAAAGCGTGATTTATTTAGTTGTACTGAACAACTTATAGGTCTACACTGCGTACATCGAATGGACGAAAGACCATCATGACGCAGCACCTCCTGATCATCGATCCGCAGAACGACTTCTGCGATCTGCCGGCCTCCGCGCGGCCGGGGGGCGCGGCCCCCGCCCTTCCGGTCGCCGGCGCGCACGCCGACATGCAGCGCCTCGCGGCGCTGATCCGCGCGAGCGGCACCGCCTCGAGCACGATCGGCGACATCACCGTGACGCTCGATTCGCACCACCGCCTGGACATCGCGCACCCGACCTTCTGGGTGCGCGGCGACGGCGCGGCCGTCACCCCGTTCACGCCGATCACCGCGGCCCAGGTGCGCGCCGGCGCCTTTCGCCCGCGCGACCCGGCATCGGCGCCGCGCGCCCTCGCCTACCTCGACGAACTCGAATCGCGCGGCCGCTACACGCTGATGGTCTGGCCGGTGCATTGCGAGATCGGCAGCTGGGGCCACAACGTCCACGCCGACGTGCGCGCCGCGTACAACGCCTGGGAGGAGCAGCACCTGCGCGTCGTCGAGCTCGTGACGAAGGGAGAAAACCCCTGGACCGAGCACTACAGCGCGATCATGGCCGAGGTGCCCGATGCGCAGGACGCGCACACGCAGCTGAACCGCGCGCTGGTCGAGCGGCTCGCGCGGGCCGACCGCATCCTCGTCGCCGGCGAAGCGAGCAGCCACTGCGTGAAGGCGACCACCGAGCACCTGGTTGCGAACCTCCCTGACGGCGCGCGCCGCGTCACCCTGATCACCGACTGCATGAGCCCGGTCGGCGGCTTCGAGGCGCAGCACGCGGCGTTCCTCGCCGACCTGCGCGAGCGCGGCGCGCGGCTCGCCACCTCGGCCGAGTTGCTCGCCGGCTGAACGATCATTGCATCCAGAAGGCCAACACCATGACCCCGATCATCCGCAGCCTGCTCGAGACCGACCTGTATAAATTCACGATGTGGCAGGCGATGCTGCACCGCCACCCGCAAGCCCACGCCGAGTACCGCTTCGTCTGCCGCAACGCCAGCGCGTTCCCACTCGCCGAGCTGCTCGCCGACGTGAACGAGCAGCTCGACCAGCTGTGCGCGCTGTCGTTCGCCGAAGACGAGCTCGCCTATTTGAAAGGCCTGCGCTTCATCAAGCCGGACTTCGTCGACTTCCTGCGCATCTTCAAGTTCCAGCGCCGCTTCATCCAGGCGAGCGCGAACGGCGGCGTGCTCGAGGTCGTCGCGACCGGCCCGCAGGTCCACGTGATGGGCTTCGAGATCTACGTGCTCGCGATCGTCAACGAGCTCTACTTCCGCCGCTTCGATCACGGCGCGGCGCTCGAGACCGGCCGCCGCAGGCTGCAGGCCAAGCTCGCGCAGCTGCACGAGTTCGGCAGCGAACCCGCCCTCGCGCATCCGTTCGAATTCTTCGACTTCGGCGTGCGGCGGCGCTTCTCGGGCGCCTGGCAGGAAGAGGTCGTGGGCACGCTGAAGCGCGAGGCGCCGCAGTTCTTCAAGGGCACCTCCAACGTCTACCTCGCGCACCGGATGGGGCTGGTCGCGATCGGCACGATGGCGCACGAGTACCTGCAGTCCTACCAGGCGCTGGACGTGCGGCTGCGCGATTTTCAAAAGGCCGCGCTGGAGGACTGGGTCCAGGAGTACCGCGGCGACCTGGGCGTCGCGCTGACCGACGTGGTCGGGATGGATGCCTTTCTCTCCGACTTCGACCTCTACTTCGCGAAGCTCTTCGACGGCCTGCGCCACGACTCGGGCGACCCGATCGTTTGGGGCGAGAAGGCGCTCGCCCACTACGCGAAGCTGCGCATCGACGCGCACACCAAGCGCCTGGTGTTCTCCGACGGCCTGGATTTGCCGACCGCGTTCCGCATCCACCGCCACTTCGCCGAGCGCACGCAGGTCGGCTTCGGGATCGGCACGAACCTGAGCAACGACGTCGGGCTCACGCCGCTGAACATCGTGATGAAGCTGGTGCGCTGCAATGCGCAGCCGGTCGCGAAACTGTCGGACTCGCCGGGCAAGACGATGTGCAGCGACGAGACCTTTCTCGCCTACCTGCGCCAGGTCTTCAAGGTCCCGGCCTGAACCCGGAGCACGCCATGCTGAAAATCACCCTCGCCCAGCTGAACTACACCGTCGGCGACATCGAAGGCAACGTCCGGAAGATGATCGACGCGGCCCGCCGCGCCGCGACCGACGGCGCCGGGCTGGTCGTGTTCTCCGAGCTGTCGATCTGCGGCTACTACCCGAACGACCTGCTCGAGGAGCCCCTCTTCATCGCACGCGTCGCCGCCGGCCTGGCCGCGCTGCAGGACGCCTCGCGCCAGCTGCGCGAGCTGCACTGGGTCGTCGGCGCGCCGATGCGCCACGACGGCCCGGGAAAACACCTGCACAACGCGCTGGTCGTGCTGCGGGCGGGCGAGATCGTGCTGCGCTACGCAAAGCAGCTGCTGCCGACCTACAACATCTTCGACGAGCGCCGCCATTTCGAGCCGGGGCCGGACGTCGCCCGCGTGCTGCGCATCGGCCAGACGCAGGTCGGCCTGATGATCTGCGAGGACGGCTGGAACGACGAAGGCCTGGACTACGCGGTGAACCCGTTCGCGCGCATGGCCGATGCGGCGCCCGACCTGGTCGTCTCCATCAACGCGAGCCCGTCCGAAGTCGGCAAGCGCGAGCAGCGCCACCAGGTCTTCGGCGACGCGAGCCGGCGCCACGCGTTCCCGCTGCTGTACGTGAACCAGGTCGGCGGCCAGGATCAACTCGTGTTCGACGGCGCGTCGTTCGCGGTCGAGCCCGAGCGCGGCGTCGCGTTCGAGGCCCGGCGCTTCGTCGAGGACGTCACGACCCTGCGCTTCGAGGCCGGCCGCTTCTCGGCGGCGGACGGCGCCGAGCTGCCCGCGGTCAGCGCGAGCGGCCTGCCGACGATGGCGTTCTATCGCGCGCAGATCGTCCTCGGCCTGCAGGACTACGCGCGGCGCTGCGGCTTCAAGCGCGCCGTCGTCGGCTCGTCGGGCGGGATCGACAGCGCGCTGACGCTGGCGCTCGCGGTCGAGGCGCTCGGTGCCGAGAACGTCGCGGCGATCACGATGCCCTCGGTCTTTTCGTCCGCCGGCTCGGTCGACGACTCGGTCGCGCTGTGCCGCAACCTGGGCATCACCTTGATCACCCATCCGGTCAAGGACGCGGTCGCGGTCTACGCGCGCCAGTTCGAGGCCAGCTTCGGCGAACCCCTGAAAGGCCTGCCGCTCGAGAACCTGCAGGCGCGCATCCGCGGCACCGTGCTGATGGAGTACTCGAACGCGTTCGGCCACCTGCTGCTGACGACCGGCAACAAATCCGAGATCTCGGTCGGCTACTGCACGCTGTACGGCGACACGAACGGCGGCCTGGGGCTGATCGGCGACCTGTACAAGACGGAGGTGTTCGAGCTCTCTCGCCACGTCAACGAGGCCGCCGGGCGCGAGCTGATCCCGCAGGCGATCATCGACAAGCCGCCCTCGGCCGAGCTCGCGCCGGACCAGCGCGACACCGACAGCCTGCCGCCGTATGAGCTGCTCGACGAGATCTTGAAAGTCTTGATCGAGGGCCAGCGGCTCGCTCACCGGGAGCTGGAGGCGGCCACCCAGATCGTCGACCAGCTGCGCGCGACGCCCGAGGGCGAGGCGCTGGTGCAGCGCGTGCGCGGCATGATCGCGCGCAACGAGTACAAGCGCCGCCAGGCCCCGCCGATCATCCGCGTGCGCTCGCGGGCCTTCGGCATCGGGCGGCAGATCCCGATCACCGCCAAGTTCGTCTGAGCCCGCCATCCACCCAAGGACCCCACGTGCCCTCAACCACCGCCGACATCGCCGTCCTGGTCGGACGCTTCCAACCCTTTCACAGCGCGCACCTCGTGCTGCTTCGCCAGGCGCTGAGCGTCGCGGGCCAGTGCATCGTCGTGATCGGCTCCGCGCACCAGGCGCGCACGCCGAAGAACCCGTTCAGCTGGAGCGAGCGCGCCGAGATGATCCGCCAGGCACTGCCCGAGGCCGAGCGTGCGCGCGTGCGCTTCCTGCCGGTGCGCGACTACTACGACGAGGCGCGCTGGGTGCGCGCGGTGCGCGCCGGGATCGCCTCGATGACCGCGCCGGGCGACGCGCGGCCGCAACCGAGCGTCGCGCTGGTCGGCCACTTCAAGGACGCGACCAGCGGCTATCTGCGCGGCTTTCCCGGCTGGTCGCTGATCTCGGTCGAGCGGCTCCCCGATGGCGACGGCACGCACATCCGCGACGCGCTGTTCGCGACCGAGCCGGCGCACGCCGACGCGGCGCTCGCGGCGCTGGTCGATCAGGTCCCGCCGACGACGCTCGCGTTCCTGCGCGCCTGGGTCGAGCTGCCGTTCTTCGGCGCGCTCGTGACCGAATGGCGCATGCTGCGCGCGTACAAGCAAGCCTGGAAAAGCGCGCCGTATGCGCCGGTCTTCGTCACGGTCGATGCGATCGTGCGCTGCGCTGGGCGCGTGCTGCTGATCCAGCGCGGCAAGGCACCGGGCCGCGGCCTGTACGCCGTGCCCGGCGGCTTCATCGAGGCGCGCGAGACCGCCTATCAATCGTGCTTGCGCGAGCTGGCCGAGGAGACGCACCTGAAACTGCTCGACGCGACGATGCAGCAGCATCTGAAAGCGACCGCGGTGTTCGACCACCCGGACCGCAGCCTGCGCGGCCGGACCATCACGCACGCGCACTTCTTCGACCTCGGCGAGCGCGAGCTGCCGCCGGTGCAGGCGGACGACGACGCGCAAGCGGTCGAGTGGGTGCCGATCGAGCGGCTGGCGGCGATGGAAGACCGCTTCTTCGACGATCACTTTCACATGCTCGATCACTTTCTCGGGCTCACGGCCGAGCCGCGGGCCGACGCGCCGGGCGGGGTGTGATCGCGATGACGCCGCTCGAGATCGCGGCGAACGCGGTGACGACGGTGTCGGTGCTGCTCGCCGCGCGCAACCACGTGCAGACCTGGAGCACCGGCATCATCGGCTGCGTGCTGTTCGTGCTCGTGTTCTTCGAGGCCAGGCTGTACGCGGATGCGACCTTGCAACTGTTCTTCATCGCGACCAGCGTGATCGGCTGGTGGCACTGGCACTGGCACCGGCCGGCCTCGGCCGGGCGGGAGCGCGGCGAGCGGCCGGTCACACGCGTGCGCCCGCGATCGCTGGCGTGGATGGCGCTGGCGGCGGCGGTCGTGACGCTGGCGTATGGCGGGCTGCTGCACCGCTTCACCGATGCCTACATGCCCTACATCGACGCGGCCGTGCTCGCGCTGAGCGTCGTCGCGCAGTGTCTGCTGATGCTGCGCAAGCTCGAGACCTGGCCAGGCTGGCTGTTCGTCAACACCTTGTCGGTGCCGTTGTTTGCGTCGCGCGGCTTGTGGTTGACGGCGGCCTTGTATGCGGCGTACTGGTTCAACGCCTGGTATGGATGGGCGCGCTGGCGCGGCGGCACGCGCGCGGCGGTGCAGGCGGCGGCGTGATGGAGGCGGCGATGGGCCCCGCTTCGGCCGCGCGCATTCCGCTGGGTTTGGTGGTCGGCAAGTTCGCGCCGCTGCACCGCGGCCACGAATGGCTGATCGACCAAGCCGCCGAAGCCTGCGAGCGGCTGTTGATCCTCAGCTACACGAAGCCCGAATTCGAGCGCTGCGAGGTGGCGCAGCGCCGGCGCTGGCTGCAGCAGCGCTTTCCGCAGCACGAGCGCGTGGTCGTCGACGACGCGTGGCTGCTCGACGCCTGCGCGCGGCGCGGGATCGC
>DASYCA010000403.1:0-5331 GCA_036500445.1 Burkholderiaceae bacterium
CCCGGTGCGCCGGCGCTGGTGGATCGCCGCGACGGTCGCGAGCGCGGCGTGCACGCCGGCGGAGTGGTCCATCACATGGCGCATCTCGACCGGCGGGCCGTCGGTGTAGCCGCACATCCAGCCGAGGCCGCCCCAGGCGCCGAACAAGGGCGCGTAGCCGGCGAAGTGCGAATCGGGCCCGCTCTGGCCGCAGGACGACAGCGACAGCAGTACGACATCGGGTTTGACCTCGCGCAGCGCCTCGAAGCCCAGGCCCAGGCGCTTCATCACGCCGGGCCGAAAGCTCTCGGCCGCGACGTCGGAGACCGTGACGAGCCGCTTCGCGAGCGCGATCGCCTCGGGCTGTTTCAGGTTCAGGCGCACCGACAGCTTGTTGGCCGAGACCTGGTCGAAGGTCGCGGCGGACATCCGGCCGTAGACCGCGTGCGGCTTGCGAAACGCGTCCGGGCGGGTGAGGCTCTCGATCTTGATGCACTCGGCGCCGAGCTGCGACAGCAGGTGGGTGCAGAACGGCCCGGCCGCGTGGATCGTGAAGTCGGCGATGCGAACGCCGGCCAGCGGCGCCTTCGGGCGCGACGCGCGGTTCATGCGGAAACCTCCCGGGCCATCTCGTTGAGTGCCGGCACGCGCGCGCCGCCGCGCAGCGGCGTCTGGTGGAATTGAAACGGCGCGACCAGCACCTGCGCCGACGCGCCACCGGGCAGCGCGACCGGCGCGAACAACCCGCGCGCGCGTTCATGGGCGCCGTCGACGACCTCGGCCGGGCTGCGGTACTTGGCCACCGGCACGCCGAGCTCCTGGGCGCGCCGCACGATGTCGTCGGCGCCGTGGCGCGCCATCCATTCGCGCACGTGGCCGTTGATCTCGTCGCCGCGCCGGCTGCGCTCGAGCGGGTCGCTCAGCGCGTCGACGACGGCCCACGCGGGGCGGCCGAGCAGGTCCACGAGGGCGCCCCACTGGCGGTCTTCGAGCGTCAGCAGCTCGATGAAGCCGTCCTGCGTCTCGAACACGCCGCCGTAGCGAAAGCGCCGCGTCTCGCGGTGCTCGAGCGAGCCGTCGCCGAGCCGCTGCAGTGCGAACGCGCCGACCGACAGCACGGCATCCTGGACCGAGACATCGACGTACTGGCCGCCGTTCAGCGCCGCGCCCCACCACGCCGACAGCGCACACAGCGCCGCGGTCGCGCCGCCCTGGTAGCTGGCGAAGTGGCCGTAGATCTTCAGCGGCGGGCGGTCCGGGAAGCGCTCGTGCGACAGCCCGTTCGGCAATAAAAAACCTTCGCCGCCGGCGTGCAGCAGGTTGATCTCCTCGCCGTCCCAGTCGGCCTTCGGGCCGCTCGCGCCGAACGGGAGCACGCTGACGTGCACGAGGTTCGGAAAGCGCGCGCCGACCGTCTCGGCGTCCACGCCGACGGCCACGCGCTCGCGCAGCGGCGTGTCGTCGATCAGGATGTCGGCGCGGTCCAGCTCGCGCTCGAGCAGCACGCGGCCTGCGCGCGAGGTGGAGTCGCACGTCAGGCTGCGCTTGCCGGCCGCGAGGTAGGCGAACAGCGCGCTCTCGCCGCTGCCCTCCAGCAGCGGCGCGGCGCGGCGCAGCGGCGAGCCGTCGGGCGGCTCCAGCATCACGACCTGCGCGCCCATCGCGGCCAGCAGCCGCCCGGCATAGGCGGCGGCCACGCCGCGCGCGCGCTCGACCACCCGGCAGCCGGCGAGCGGCTGGTCGGCGGTGGGCGCCGAGGAGTTCAGGGTCATGATGCGGGTTGCCTCCGGCTCAACGCACCAGCGGCAGCTCGAGGTCGATGCCCGAGCCGTCGATGAAGGCCGGCAGGCGCACATCGCGCGAGGGCAGCGCGACGGTCGCGATCCCCGGCGTCGTGACTTCGCCGCGCTGGTTCTCGGCGGCGATCTCGATGTCGACCAACGCGGTGTTGTTCTTCACGTACTTGCGCACGACCTTGCCCTTGCAGAAGGTGGTGTCGCCGACGATGTTGAAACGCCGCATCTCGGTGCGCACGCGCTTGATCACGCCGGCGTCGCCCATCCAGTTCGTGATCAGCGAGCACATCCAGGACGAGCGCTGCGGGCCGTAGTCGTAGGTGCCGGGCACGCCGACTTCCTTCGCGACCGATTCGCGGTGGTGGCCGATGCCGGTGTACTCGACGCCGCCGCCGGCCTCGGGGTTGCGGAAGAAGTGGCCCGGGTGCTTCACCGCGGCCTGCAACACCACGCCATGGGTGTGGCCGCGGCCGCAGCCGACCAGGAAGCCCATCGTGTCCATCAGCGACAGCGGGCCGCGCGCGATCGTCGGCAGCTCCTCGCCTTCGGTCACGTCTTCCCAGTAGCGGATCGCCGCGCCGCGGATCGCCTTCGGCTCGTCCAGCACCATCTGGTCGATGCGGTCGTGCGCCTCGCTGGTGTACTCGTGCTGCTCGATTTCCTTGTACTTGCCGGCGTCGCGCGCGGCCTTGCGCTCGTGGCGGGTGCAGGTGCCGAGCGCGCGCGCGAGCAGCTCGCTGCGCTGGTTGTAGTAGCAGGCCTCGACGTACTGCAGCACCAGGCGGCCGGAGAACTTGCTCTCCTTCACGTCGACCCCGACGACGCGCTCGATCGCGCTGATGCGGTCGCCCGGGCGCACGTGGCGGAACAGCTCCCAGTCGTTGCCGGCATAGAAGCCGTGCACGCCGGGCAGGCCCCAGCGGGTGCGGCCGAGCCAGCCGAAGGCCATCGGGAACATCGGGTGCGCGAGCATCGAGCCGTAGCGGGTGCCGGCGCCATAGCCGATCTCGCGGTACAGCGGGTTCAGGTCGCCGATGCCGTTGCACCAGTTGCGCATCGTGTCGGGCGTGGCGTCCTGCAGGTACGGGCCTTCGGGGCGCAGGTGCAGGCCGATCATGGCCTTCGCGTCGGCGATCGCCTGGTCGGTGATCAGGCCTTCAGCGGGGGCGGAGCCCACGTCGTTCTGGGGCGCGTTGATGACGGTGCTCAAGGCATTACTCCTGTCGTTGATGATTCATGTGTCAAGAATGCATGATGCATTCTTTTGGAGAAAAGGTCAATCTCGGTCGTGTGTCACGGTGGGAGCAAGGGCCGGCGGCGCGTGGCAAGGACTTCATCTCAGGCGGCCAGCGCCAAGCCGGGTCGCGGCCAGCGCGCCGCGAACAGCTCGCCGTGGCCGGACAGCGTGATGAACGCGGTGCGGCGGTCTGGGCCGCCGAAGCAGAGGTTGGTGCAATAACCCTCGGGCGCCGTGTGGAACTCCAGCAACTCGCCGCCCGGCGAGAACACCGAGACGCCGCCGCGCACCAGCGTCGCGACGCAGATGTTGCCGCCCTCCTCGACCGCGAGCGAATCGAAGCGCTGGAAGCCGGGCAAGCCGTGCACCAGGCGGCCGCCGTTCGGCGACGGCCAGGGTTCCAGGGCCAGCGTGCCGGGGCCGGTCACCGGGTAGGCCCAGAGCCGGCTCGTCTCGGTTTCGCTCGCATACAGCGTGCGGCCGTCCGGCGACAGGCCGACGCCGTTGGGCGTCAGCACCGGGTGCGCGGCGCGCCGGATCGTGCGGCGGTCGGGGCGCGCGTAATAGATGGCACCGCGCAGCATGCGGTCCTCGAAGGTCTTGCCGAAGTCGCTGAACCAGAAGCCGCCGTCGGCGTCGAACACGATGTCGTTTGGCCCGTGCAGCGGGATGCCGTCGCACTCGGTGTACAGCGTCTCGACCGCGCCGGTCGCGAGGTTCACGCGCTGGATCGAGCCGCCGCGGTAGTCGGCGGCGGCACCGGTCGGGCGCGTGAAGCCGGCGTCGGTGCGCCAGCTGAAGCCGCCGTTGTTGCAGACATAGCAGTGGCCGTCCGGCCCGAGCGCGGCGCCGTTCGGGCCGCCGCCGAGTTCGGCCACGACCTGCAGTGTGCCGTTCGGCTGCACCCGGGTCAGGCGCCCGGCGGCGATCTCGACGACGAGCACGCTGCCGTCGGGCATCGCGATCGGCCCTTCGGGAAAGCGCAGGCCGGTGGCGATCACGCGGCCGTCGAGTTGAAGATTCTTCATCGGTCGGTCCTTTCTCAGGTGGCGGCGGTGGCCGTCGGCGCGGCGTCGGGCTGGCGTGCGCCCAGGTAGGCGTCGATCGCCTGCTGGCGGCCCTCGCGGCTGCGCAGCGACTCGGCGCCGAGCTCGCCGACCAGCTCGCCGTGGCGCATCACCCAGGCGGTGGACGCGAGCTTCGCGGCGGCATGAAAACTCTGCTCGACGAGCAGCGCCGAGAGCTGCTGCTCCTGGCGGATGCGCGCGAGCCGCTCGTAGACGCGCGCGACCAGCAGCGGCGCGAGGCCGAGCGAGGGCTCGTCCAGCAGCAGCAGCCGCGGCCCCGACATCAGCCCGCGGCCGATCGCCAGCATCTGCTGCTCGCCGCCGCTCAGCAGCCCGGCCGGCGCTTTCAATCGGTTCGCGATTTCCGGGAAGAACTCCAGCACCATCTGCCGACGCCGCTCGCGGGTGGGCGAGTCGACGAAGTAGGCGCCGAGCGTCAGGTTCTCGGCGACCGTCAGGTCGGTGACGATCGCGCGGCCCTCGGGCACGTAGACGATGCCGGCCCGAAAGCGCTGCGCGGCCGACAAACGGCTGACATCCCGGCCGTCGAAACGCACCTGGCCCTGCGCCGGCTCGAGCCCGGCGATCGCGCGCAAGGTGCTCGATTTGCCGGCGCCGTTCGCGCCCAGCAGCGCGGCGACGGTGCCGTCGGCCATCGCGAACGAGATGCCGTGCACGACCGGGCCGGCGCCGTAGCGCACCGTCAGGCCCTGGACGCCCAGCAGTTCCGTGCCGACGGGCGAATCGAGTTCACTCATCGTCGTCTCCGAGGTAGACCCGCACGACCTCGGGATTGGCGCGCACCACGGCCGGTGCGCCCGAGGCGAGCAGGCGGCCGACGTTCAGCACGTGGATGGTGTCGCAGACGTCCATGATCAGGTCCATGTCGTGCTCGACGACGACCAGCACCAGCGCGGGCGAGCGCAGCCGCTTCAGCGCCTCGGCGAGCTCGTGCGTCTCGACCGAATTCAGCCCGGCCGCGGGCTCGTCGAGCAGCAGCACGCGCGGCGATCCGGCGATCGCGCGGGCGATCTCGGCCAGGCGCAGCACGCCGGGCGGCAATTGCGTCGGCGACTCGTCGGCGAGCGCTTCGATGCCGAGCCGCGCCAGCGCGTCGAGCGCGAGCGCGCGGTGGCGCGCCCGCTCGGCGCGGCCACGCGGCAACGGTAAAAAAGCGTCGAGCCAGCCGGCCGTCGACTGGCGGTCCAGCCCGATCATCACGTTCTCGACCACGCTCAGTTCCGGGCACAGC
>DASYCA010000404.1:0-18022 GCA_036500445.1 Burkholderiaceae bacterium
GCGCCTGTTCGACTTCGGGCGCGTCGATGCAGAAGTCGCCGCGGCCCGTGGCCGCGACGCCGAGCTCTTGTCGGCGTACCGGCTGACCGCGCTGCGCGCGACCTCCGAGGTCGAAGTCTCGTTGTCCGATCTGGTCCAATCCGAGTCCAGGGCGGCCGCGCTGCAGCGCCAGATCGACGAGCTCGGCGCCGCCAGGGCGCAGGCGCAGAATGCCTACCTGGGCGGCGCGATCAGCCTGATCGACGTGCTGGACGTGGACCGCCTGCTCCTGAACGCTTCCGACCAGCTCGCGCTGGCGCAGGCGAGCGCGTGCCGAGCGGTGGTCTCGAGTTTTCGAGCGCTCGGCGGCGGCTGGAGCACCCACGCAACCTGAGGAGAACGCATGACGCCACGACACCCCGGTACCGGACTGCAACTGCGCTCGCTCGTCGATGCGAGCGGCGAGTTGATCTTGTCGCTCGAGAGCGTCCCGGTCGCGTCGCCGGCCGACGGCGAGGTGCTGGTGCGCATCGAGGCCGCGCCGATCAACCCGTCCGACATCGGCCTGCTGTTCGGCGCCGCCGACATGAGCGCGGCCAAGGCCTCCGGGTCACCCGAACGTCCCGTCGTCACCGCGCCGATTCCCGCGCGGGCGATGACCGGCATGCAAGGCCGCCTGGGCGCCTCGCTGCCGGTCGGCAACGAGGGCGCCGGGGTGGTGGTCGCCGCGGGTGCGTCGGCCGAAGCGCAGGCGCTGCTGGGCAAGACCGTGGCCGTGCTCGGCGGTGCGATCTACGCGCAGTACCGGACCCTGCCGGCCGATCAATGCCTGCTGCTGCCGGACGGCGCGACGCCGGCCGAAGGCGCGTCCTGCTTCGTCAACCCGCTCACCGCGCTGGGCATGGTCGAGACGATGCGGCGCGAAGGCCACACGGCGCTGGTGCACACGGCGGCGGCCTCCAACCTGGGCCAGATGCTGAACCGGATCTGTCTCGAGGACGGCATCGGGCTGGTGAACATCGTGCGCAAGCCGGAGCAGGCCGCGCTGCTCGAGGCCATGGGTGCGCTGCCGTGTGCGATGCCAGCCGGGCGAGCTTTGCCGACGACCTCACCGCGGCGCTGATCGCCACCGGGGCGACGATCGCGTTCGACGCCACCGGCGGCGGCACGCTCGCGGGCCAGATCCTGGGGTGCATGGAGGCGGCGCTGAACAAGACCGCCGCGACGTACAGCCGCTACGGGTCCACGACCCACAAGCAGGTCTATCTCTATGGCGGGCTGGACACGCGCCCGACGGAGTTCGTCCGCAACTTCGGCATGGCCTGGGGCATGGGCGGCTGGCTGCTGTTCCCGTTCCTGCAGAAGATCGGGCCCGACGCCGCGCTGAAACTGAAGCAGCGCGTTGCCGCGGGGCTGAAGACGACCTTCGCGAGCCGCTACGCCGGCGAGCTGTCGCTGGTCGAGGCGCTGGATCCGAAATGGATCGCGGCCTACGGCCAGCGTGCCACCGGCGCGAAATACCTGATCAACCCGAACAAGCGCGCGGGTTGATCAGTGCGGGGCGCTTATCAGGCCTCGCCTTCCTTCTTTTCGATCTCTTCCTTGACGAGCTCGGTGCCCTTGTAGCCCGCGACCGCGGCGGCCGCTTCACCCAGCAACGAGGCGTTCGGATCGACCTTTTTGAGGCCTTCGACGGCGGCGACGGCGCCGGCGACTTCTTCAAGCTTGTCCAGAATGCCCATGGCGGGTTCCTCGGTGTTGGCGCTGCAAACGCGTGGTTCGGCGAACCCGCGAATCATCATAGGACGCGCGGCCTGCCGGAAGCTGGCGCGCCGCAGTAAAGCTGTGTTGCTGACCGAGCGCAGGCAGGGGAGGTCTTTCGGGCGAAGTCTTTCGCGTTCGGCTAGGCTCGGCGCCATGAACATGCGAACCGATCGGGCAGGGTGGCGCGGCGTTGTCGCGCTGGTGCGGGTGTGGCTCCTCGCCGCGGGCGTGGCGCTGGCGTTCGCCGCGCCCGCGCAGGCGGCCGCTTCGGCCGATCAGCTGCAGGTGCCCAAGGGCTTCAAGATCGAGCTGCTGACCGATGCGGTGCCGAATGCGCGGGCGATGGCGCTCGGCCGGTTCAGCGACGGCCGCGGCGTGCTCTATGTCGGCAGCAAGAACGCCGGCAATGTCTACGCGGTCGAGCTCGACCACGGCAAGGCGCGCGCGGTGCACAAGCTGGCCTCCGACGTGCTGGGGCCGATCGGCATCGCGTACCGGGACGGCGCGCTCTACGTCTCGGCGATCTCGAAGATCCTGCGTTTCGACGCGATCGACGACCACCTGCAGGCGCCGCCGCGGCCCGTCACCGTCGTCGATGACCTGCCGGGCCCGGGCACCCACGACTGGAAGTACATCGCCTTCGGGCCCGACGGCAAGCTCTACGTGGCGGTCGGCTCGCCGTGCAACGTCTGCGTGCCCGACGCCGCCCATGGCCTGATCCTGCGCATGAAGCCCGACGGCAGCGAGCGCGAGGTCGTCGCGCGCGGTCTGCGCAATTCGGTCGGCTTCGACTGGAGCCCGCGCGACCACACGCTCTGGCTGACCGACAACGGACGCGACATGCTGGGCGACGACATCCCGAGCGACGAGCTGAACCACGTCGAGCGCGTCGGCGCGAATTTCGGCTTCCCGTACTGCCACCAGGGCGACCTCCCGGACCCGGAGTTCGGGGTGCAGCACGCCTGCAGCGAGTTCGTCCCGCCGGCCGCGAAGCTCGGCGCGCACGTCGCGTCGCTGGGCATGCGTTTCTACGACGCGAGCCAATTCCCGCCCGCGTACCGGGGCGGCATCTTCATCGCCGAGCACGGGTCGTGGAACCGCAGCAGCAAGGTCGGCTACCGCGTGATGTACCTGGCCGTCGACGAGGCCGGCCGGGTCACGCGCGCCGAGCCTTTCGTGCAGGGCTTCCTGCGGATCGGCGCGCTCGGCCACGAGTCGGTGAGCGGGCGCCCGGCCGACGTGCTGGTGTTGCCGGACGGCTCGCTGCTGGTCAGCGACGACCAGGGCGGGGCGATCTACCGCGTGACCTACGCGCCCTGATCGGCGCCGATCGGCAGCTCGATCACACGCGCGAACGCGAGCGCCGCGGGCCGGTCGTAGCTGGCGACGATGATCGCCCGCTCGGGTTGACTCGCGAGCACCGCGAGCCGCCGCATCAGGTGCCCGATCGAGGCCGCGTCGAGCGCGCCGGTCGGCTCGTCCAGCAAGGTCAGTGCGCGGCCCGAGGCGAGCGCGGCGGCCAGGTAGACCTTGCGCTTCGAGCCGGTCGAGAGCATGTACATCGGCTTGTCCAGGTGCGGGGCGAGCGCGAAGCCGTCGGCGAGCGATTGCCAGGCGACGGGGTCGAAGCGCTCGTCGCCCGCGCTCAGCGCCGCGGTGCAGGCGCGCGCGGTGACGTCATTGAAGGCCTCGGTCGCCGGGTCGCACCAGAAGAGCGCGCGGCGGTACGCGGCCGGATCGGCGTCCAGGCGCGCGCCGGCGAGCGTCAGGCGGCCGCCGGCGGCGGGCCGCGTCCCGGCGATCACGTTCAACAAGGTCGTCTTGCCGCTGCCGGTGTCGCCGAACAGCAGCGTGAGGCCGGGCGCGATCGCGGTGGTCCAGCGATCGACCAGCGGCGGCTCGCCCGGGTAGGCAAATCGAAGGTCCTGCACGTCGAGCACGGTGGTTGAAAGCGTTGTCGTCATGCGCTCAACGGTACAGTGCCGCGAGCGTCTCGCGCAACCAGCGATGGCCGGGGTTGTGGTTCATGCGCCAGGTCCAGTGGGCCCAGATCTCCAGCGGCGGCAGGTCGATGCGCAGCTCGCGGATCACGAGCGGGTAGTTCTTCGCGAAGCGCAGCGCCGGCCGGCGCGGGATGATGGCCGCCAGCCCGGTGCGGCACAGCACGTCGGGCGCGGCGCCGTAGTGCGGCAGCGTCAGGCGCACGCGCTCGGCCAGGTTCAAGCGCGTCAGCGCCTTCGCCGGCTCGGGATGGCTGAGCGAGACCAGGAACTCGAGCTGCGCGAGCGTGCGCTTCGTGCCCAGGGTCGCGGCCAGCGGGTGGTCCGCGCGGGCGACGATCACATAGCGATCGGCGATCAGCCGCTCGTGCTCGGTGCCGCGCACGTCGGGCAGGTAGCCGAGCGCGAAGTCGATGCGGTTCTGCTCGAGCGCCGGCAGCACCGCGTCGAGCGGCAACTGCGTCGCCTCGACGCGCAGCCGCGGCGCGTGCGTGCCCAGGTGCTCCATCAGCACCGGCAGGAACTCGCCCTGGCCGAGGTCGCTCATGTGCAGCACGAAGCGGCGCTCCGAGCTCAGCGGGTCGAAGTGCTCGGTCTCGTCGATCGTCGCCTCGACGATCGCGAGCGCCGCCTCGACCGAGCGCGCGACGTGGTGAGCGCGCGCCGTCGGCTCGACGCCGCCCGGCGTGCGCACGAACAGCGGGTCCTTCAGCTGCAGGCGCAGCCGCGTCAGGCCGTGGCTGACGGCCGGCTGCGACAGGCCGATCTGCTCGGCCGCGCGCCGCACGTTGCGCGCGACGTAGACGGCGCGGAACACGCGCAGCAGGTTGAGGTCGAACCGAGGCTGATCCATCGCACGAATCGCATTTGAAAACCCGATCTTATTGGCGAATCGGCGCCGGCGGCCTATCGTCGCGCTCGAATCGCCAGGACCACCCCAGAAGCCACCGAGGAGACACCCCCATGCGAACCCAGGTCGCGATCGTCGGCGCCGGCCCGGCCGGGCTGCTGCTCGGCGCCTTGCTCCACCGGGCCGGCATCGACGCGGTGATCGTCGAGCAGCGCAGCGCCGACTACGTGCTCGGCCGCATCCGCGCCGGCGTGCTCGAGCAGACCACGGTCGACCTGCTGGAGCAGGCCGGTGTGGCCGAACGGCTGCACCGCGAAGGCCTGCCGCACGACGGCACCGAGCTCGCGTTCGACGGGCGGCTGCACCGCATCGACTTTCGCGCGCTGACCGGCCGCTGCGTCACCGTGTACGGCCAGACCGAGGTCACGCAGGACCTGATGCACGCGCGCGCGGCGAACGGGCTCACGAGCATTTACGAGGCCGAGAACGTCGCGGTCCACGATTTCGACGGCGCCGCGCCGCGCGTCACGTGGCGCCAGGACGGGCGCGAGGTCGAGCTGCACTGCGACTTCATCGCCGGCTGCGATGGCTACCACGGCGTCAGCCGCGCGAGCGTGCCGGCGGGCGCGATCCGCAGCTTCGAGAAGGTCTACCCGTTCGGCTGGCTCGGCGTGCTCGCCGACGTGCCGCCGGTGCGCCACGAGCTGGTCTACGCGAACCACGAACGCGGATTTGCGCTGTGCAGCCAGCGCAGCCGCACGCGCAGCCGCTATTACTTGCAGACGGCACTCACCGACCAGCTCGAAAACTGGTCCGACGCCGCGTTCTGGGACGAGCTGCGTTTGCGCCTGCCGGCCGAGGTCGCCGAGCAGGTGACGACCGGTCCGTCGATCGAGAAAAGCATCGCACCGCTGCGCAGCTTCGTCGCCGAGCCGATGCGCTTCGGGCGCCTGTTCCTCGCCGGCGACGCGGCCCACATCGTGCCGCCGACCGGCGCGAAGGGGCTCAATCTCGCGGCCTCCGATGTCGGCTACCTCGCGCGCGGGCTGCGCGAGTTCTATGCCGAGAAGAGCAGCGCCGGCATCGATGCGTATTCGATGCGCTGCCTGCAGCGCGTCTGGAAGGCCGAGCGCTTCTCGTGGTGGTTCACGTCGCTGATGCACAAATTCCCGGAGACCGGCGAGTTCGGCCAGCGCATGCAGCACGCCGAGCTCGACTACCTCGTCGGCTCCGCCGCCGCGTCGACGGCGCTGGCCGAGAACTACGTCGGCCTGCCCCTGGTGTAGACCAGCCACGCCGGCGGTTTCAGCAGCCCGGTCGCGAGGCTGGTGCCGAGCAGGATCACCGCACAGCCGATCAGCATCGCGGCGTTCAAGGGTTCGCCGAGCCAGAGCCAGCCCCACAGCACCGCGAAGGCCGGGACGAGGAAGGTGACGGCGATCGTGTTCGCCGGCCCGATGCTGGCGATCAGCCGAAAGAACAGCACGTAGGCGATGCCGGTCGACAGGATCGCGAGCAGCACGGCCGCGAGCCACGCGCTGCCCGAGGGCGTCGCGGCGGGCCACCACAGCCAGGCTGGAATCGCGAGCACCAGCGCGGCCGAGAGCTGGCTGCCGGCCGCGACCGCCATCGGCGCGACGCCGGTCAGCATCTTCTTCGTCACGCTCGCCGCGACGCCGTAGAGCAGCGTGGCCGCGAGACAGGCGACGATCGCCCAGCCCGAGCCGCCGGTCTTGAACGCGGCCGCCTGCCCGGTCTTGGTCCAGACCAGCCAGAGCACGCCGGCGAAGCCAATGGCGAGGCCCAGCACGCGCGGCGCGGTCAGCTTGTCGTTCAGCCACAGCCACGCGATCACGGCGCCAAACAGGGGCGTCGCGGCGTTGAAGATGGAGGCCAGGCCGGCCGTGATCGACAGCGTCGCGTACGCGAAGCACACGAAGGGCAGCGCCGAGTTGGTCAGGCCGACGAGGAAGATCGGCCGCCAGTGCGCGCGCAGCACGCTCATCTGGCCGCGCAGCTGCAGCAGCGGGACCAGCATCAGCGCGGCGCCGCCGACGCGCACCATGATCAGCGGGATCGGCCCGAATTCGGCCGCCCCCATCCGCATGAACAGGAAGGAGCCGCCCCACAGCGCGGCGAGCAGCAGCAGCTCGCCGACGTCGGACGGCCTCACACCAGGGTCCTCTCGAGCACGCCTTCGATCGTCAGCAACGCCGTCTTGCGCTCGATCCCGCCGGCGTAGCCGGTCAGCGAGCCGTCGCTGCCGATGACGCGGTGGCAGGGCACGATCAAGGTCACCGGGTTGCGGCCGACCGCGCCACCGACGGCGCGCACCGCCGCGGGCGCGCCGAGCGCGGCCGCGATCTCGCCATAGCTGCGCGTCTGGCCGACCGGAATCGCGAGCAGCGCGTCCCAGACGCGGCGTTGGAACGCCGTGCCGTGCAGGTCCAGCGGCACGTCGAACTCGAGCGACGCGCCGTCGAAATACGCCTGCAGTTGATCGGCCACGCGGCGCAGCAGCGGGTCGTCGGGCCGGCGTTCGGCCTCGAGCGGAGCAGGGTGGTGCTTCTGGCCCGCGAACCAGATGCCGGCCAGGCCTTTTTCACTGCGCGCGAGCAGCATCGGGCCGAGCGGCGTGTCGATCGTCGTCTGCGCCGTGCAGGCGCGGGTGTCGGGCATCGTCATGATGATTTCTTCTCCAGATGTTGACCCCCAGACGCCTTCGGCGTCGTCCCCCGAGGGGGTGTTGTCGCCTTGGGGCGGCCCGGCGGCTCCAACGAATTCCAAAGCCGCAGCACCGCATACGCGCGCCACGGTTGCCACGCTTGCGCGTGGAGATCGGCCTCGCGTTGCGAGGCGGTGCCGAACAAGAGATTCATCGCCTTCAGCACCGCGACGTCGTTCGGCGGAAACGCGTCGGGCCAGCCGAGCGCGCGCATCGCGATGTAGTGCGCGGTCCACGGACCGATGCCCCGGATCGTGCACAGGCGCTCGATCAGCGTCTCGGGCCGGGCGTGCGCGGCGAGCAGCGGCTCGATCTCGACCCAGGCCTGCGCGATCGCGATGATCGCGGCCGCCCGCGTGCGGATGATGCCGAGCTCGGCGACCTGCTCGATCGCCGCGTTCGCGAGCACCTCGGGCTGCGGGAAGCAGCGCGTGACCTCGCCCCACGGCGTCGCCAGCGGCGCGCCGAAGCGCTCGACGACGCGCTTGGCGAGCGTGCGCGCCGCCGCGACGGTGACCTGCTGGCCGAGCACGGCCCGCAGCGCGAGCTCGAACGCGTCCAGGCTGCCGGGCAGTCGCAGCCCGGGGGCGCCGGGCAGCGTTGCCAGCGTCGCGTCGATCGTCTCGGGCGTCGCGTCCAGGTCGAGCCAGCGCCGCACGGCCGCGACGACGCGCCCGCTTTCGCCGGCCAGTTCGGGGGCGAAGCGCAACCGAACCAGCGGCGCGTTCGCCGCGAACTCGACCTCGAGCCAACCGGCCCGAACGGTCGCGGCACCGGCACGCAGCGAGCGGCGGATGCGGCGCCCGGCAACGACCTCGACGTCGGGGATCGCGCGCTGCGTGATGAAGCGCAGGAACGCGTCGGTGTCGTGCGGCGCCCGGTACGCCAGCTTCACGGTCACGCCGGCGTCGCCCGCGAGCGCATCGAACTCCGCCTCGTCGCGCGAACCCCGCAAGCGGCTCGGGCTCATCCGATAGCTCTCGGCGAACGCCGCGTTGAAGCGCCGCAGGCTGTTGAAGCCGCTCGCGAGCGCGATCTGCGCGACTGGCAGCCGGGTGTCCGTCAACAGCTGCTTCGCGAGCAGCAGCCGCCGCGTCTGCAGGTACTGCAGCGGCGTCACGCCGTGTTCGGCCTGGAAGATGCGGCGCAGGTGGCGGTCGCTGACGCCCAGGCGCTCGGCGATGTCCGCGAGGCTTTTCAGCTCGCCGCTCGCGGCGAGCTCGTCGAGCGCCGCGGCCGCCTGGCGGGCAAGCGTGCGCGACGCGTCCATCACCGTCCACGCGAAGTCGACGCCGGGCGCGAGCTCGGGCCGGCACTTCATGCACGGCCGGAACGCCGCCGCCTCGGCCTGTGCCGGCGTCGCGAAGAAGCGGCAGTTCTTGCGCATCGGCGTGCGCACGCGACAGATCGGGCGGCAGTAGACGCCGGTCGACGTCACGCCGACGAAGAGGCGGCCGTCGAAGCGCGCGTCGCGGGCCGTGATGACCTGATAGGCGGCGGTGTCGTCGAGCGAGTGCATCGGCCGATTATGGTCAGCGCGCCGGTCGGGAGTAGCCGGATTCGGACATGTACCTGCCGCGGTATGCCCGGTTGTGCTGGGTGTGTGAGTGAATTGTAAATTTTTATGGTCTAATCAAATGAGAGCGATTCGTATTTAGAATTTTCTTACGAATCTGAACCCCATTTACCAAGGCTACTGCCCAACATGAACCGTCGTACCCCGATCGCCAGCGCGCTGCTCGCGCTGTTCGCCGCCCCCGCCGCCTGGTCCCAGGTTTCCGCCGTCACGGCGCCGGCGCCGCAGGCGGCGGCCGCCGCGGCGGAGACGACGCTGCCGCCCGTGCTCGTCCAGGGGTCGGCCGATCGCGGCGGCTTCACGTCGTCGTCGACCTCGCTGAACAAGCTCGCGCCCGACCTGCGCGACGTGCCGCAGTCGGTCACCGTGCTGAACAAGACGCTGCTGCAGTCGCAAGGCGCGACCTCGCTCGCCGACGCGCTGCACAACGTCCCCGGCATCACGCTCGGCGGCGCCGAGGGCGGGCAGATCGGCAACAACATCAACCTGAACGGCTTCGCCGCCCGGACCGACATCTACCTCGACGGCTTCCGCGATCGCGGCCAGTACTTCCGCGACACCTTCGCGCTCGATTCGGTCGAGGTGCTGATGGGCCCGTCGTCGATGCTGTTCGGGCGCGGCTCGACCGGCGGCGTGATCAACCAGGTGACGAAGAAGCCGTCGCTGAAGGCGTCGACCGAGATCTCCGCCTCGGTCACGACGAACGGGCTGGTGCGCACGACGATCGACGTCAACCACCCGATCGACGGCGAGTCCGCACTGCGCGTCGCGGCGATGGCGCAGGACGGCAAGCCGACGACGCGCGACGAGATGAAGAACCGCGACTTCGGCGTCGCGCCTTCGCTGCGCATGGGCATCGGCACGCCGACGGAAATCACGCTGTCGGCCCTGATCCAGCACAACCACGACATGCCCGACTACGGCGTCTCGCCGCTCAACGGCCGCCCGGTGCAGGTCGACCGCAACACCTTCTACGGCTACACCGACGACCGCACGATCCAGGACGTCGCCGCGTTCACCGCCGCGATCGAGCACAAGATCTCGCCGACGATCACCTTGCGCAACCAGACGCAGTACAACGACGTGCGCGTCAACGCGGTCGAGACCGCGTCGCAAGGGATCGGCACGGTCCCACCGGTCTCGCAATTGCCGGCCGGCCAGACGCCGCCCCCCGGCTATTCGCCGCTCACGACGGCCGGCATCAGCAGCCTGCCGCTGAACCAGCTCAGCGTCCGGCTGCAAAGCCACGACCGCGTGATCCACGACAAGTCGCTGTTCAACCAGACCGACGTGTCGGCGCGCTTCGACAGCGGCACGATCAAGCACAACGTGATCGGCGGCGTCGAGCTCGGCCACGACAGCTACCTGAACCGCGCCTACTCCCGCACCGGGTCCTGCGCCGGCACCCCGCTGCCGACGGGCTACGTCGGCTGCGAGCCGGTGATCGATCCGAGCTACAGCGCATCGCCCGTGACGACCAGCACGGCGGGCAACGTCGCGACGAGCACCGCGAACACCGTCGCGGCCTACGCCAACGACACGGTCGAGCTGAACCCGCAGTTCAAGCTCGTCGGCGGCCTGCGCTACGACAACTACCAGGCGACGGTCAACAACACGGTCACCTCCGCGACGACGCTCGCGCGCGTCCAGCAAACCGTGAATTTCACGAGCGTGCGGCTCGGCGGCATCTGGCAGCCGAGCGACACGCAGTCGTACTACCTCAGCTACAGCACCTCGTTCAACCCGTCGCTGGAGCAGCTCACGAACACGACCGGCGTCTCGGTGCTGGCGCCCGAGAAGAACCGGGCCTACGAGCTCGGCGGCAAGTGGGACGTGCTCGGCGGCAAGGCCTCGTTCAACGCCGCGGCGTTCCAGATCACGCAGTTCAACGCGCGCTCGCAGCAGTCCGACGGCACCTTCCTCGCGACCGGCACGATCCGCGTCAACGGCGCGCGCCTCGGGGCCTCGGGCGAGCTCGCGAAGGGCTGGAAGGTCTTCGCCGGCTATGCCTACCTGGACGCCAAGATCATCGACGGCATCGCCGCCGGCACGACCGGCATGGCGCCGAGCAACACCCCGAAGCAATCGGCCACGCTCTGGTCGACCTACGAGTTCGCCCCGCACTGGGAGCTCGGCGGCGGTGCCACCTACCTGTCCAGCCGCTACCTGAACAACACCGACACCGTGCAGGTCGACGGCTACACGCGGCTGGACGCGACGCTCGCGTACCGCACGAAAGCCTACGACATCCGCCTGAACCTGTTCAACCTGGCCAACAAGTACTACTACGACGCGTTGATCCAGTCCGACGGCGGCCGCGCCGTGCCGGGGACCGGGCGCAGCGCGATGTTGAGCTTCACGTACCACATCTGAGCGCGCGCCAGCGACGACAATCCGCGCATGCTCGTTTCGATTCCCAACCTGTTGACCGCCGCGCAAGTCCGGGACTTGCGCGCGATCCTGGATCAGGCCGGCGACGCCTGGGTCGACGGCCGCGTCTCGGCCGGCTACCAGGGCGCGCCGGTCAAGTTCAACCAGCAGATCGACGAACGCTCGCAGGTCGCCGCGGACTGCCAGCGCGTCGTGCTCGCGGCGCTCGAGCGCAACCCGCGCTTCATCAGCGCGGTGCTGCCGAACGAGGTCTACCCGCCGATGTTCAACCGCTACGGCGAGGGCATGCGCTTCGGCCCGCACGTCGACGGCAGCGTGCGCATCCACCCCCACACCGGCCGCAAGCTGCGCACCGACGTCTCGGCCACGCTGTTCCTCTGCGATCCGTCCGACTACGACGGCGGCGAGCTGCAGGTCCACGACCAGTACGGCGTGCACGGCGCGAAACTGAACGCCGGCGACCTCGTCGTGTACCCGGCGACGAGCCTGCACGATGTCACGCCGATCACACGCGGCGTGCGCGTCGCGTGCTTCTTCTGGGCCCAGAGCCTGGTGCGCGACGATGGCCAGCGCGCGCTGCTGTTCGACCTCGACAACGCGATCCAGCGGCTGAACCAGACCGACGCCGACGACGAGGCGCGCCGCACGCTGGTCGGCTGCTATCACAACCTGATGCGCCAGTGGAGCGACACCTGAACCCGCCGATGAACCCGCCACTGAGGCTGCCGGCGCGCGCGATCGCGATCCACTGGCTGCGCCGGACCCACGGCTGGATCGGCCTGTGGGGGGCGACGCTCGGGCTGCTGTTCGGCTTCAGCGGGATCTGGCTGAACCACCGCGCGGTGCTGAAGCTGCCGGAGGTCGCGCAGCAGCGCACGGCCACGCAGATCGCGCTGCCCGAGCCGGCGCCGGCCGATGCGCAGGCGCTCGCCGCGTGGCTGCAGACGGCGCTCGCGCTCGAGGCGCCGGCGACCTCGGTCAAGGTCGATCCGGCCCGGCCGGTGCCGTGGGCCGACCGCGCGGCGAAGGGCGAGAAGGGCGAGAAGCCCGAAAAAGGCGAGCCGCGGCTGATGCAACCCGAGCGCTGGACCGTCAACTTCGGCGGCCCGCACGCGACGATCCAGGCCGAGGCCTGGGCCGGCAACCGCTCGGTCAGCGTGCGCCGGGTCGACACCGGGCTGGTCGGCACGCTGATGAACATGCACAAGGGCATCGGCATGCCGATCGCGTGGATCCTGCTCGTCGACACGCTCGCCGGCAGCCTGATCCTGCTGTCGCTGTCGGGCCTCGCGCTGTGGGTGCTGACGCACCGCACGCGCGTCGTCGGTTTCGTGATCTTCGGCAGTGCGTTGTCGCTGACCGCCGGCCTCGCGATCTCGCGCCTCTGAGGCCGGCTCAGTCCGTCGCGAAACGACCGTGCCGGCCGGCGCCGCCGCGAAAGCGCTGCGCTCCGGCGACCGATTCGCCCGAGCCCAGCGTCTGCTCGCCGAGCGCGAACTCCTGCGCGAGCGCCTGCTGCATCGGCAGCCCGTGCTGCGCCATTACGCTCGCACGGTCGTTGCGCAGGCACGCCTGCGGAAACGCCGCGATCTGCGCTGCCAGCGCGCGCGCCGCGGCGAGCGCCTCGCCGGCCGGCACGACCCGGTTCGCGAGGCCGAGGGCGAGCGCCTCGTCGGCCGCGACCGCGCGGCCGGTCAGGATCAGGTCGAGCGCGCGGCTCTCGCCGATCAGGCGCGGCAGCCGCACCGTGCCGCCGTCGATCAGCGGCACGCCGAAGCGGCGGCAGTAGACGCCGAACACCGCGCTCGCGCCGGCCACGCGCAGGTCGCACCACAGCGCGAGTTCCAGGCCGCCAGCGACCGCGTGGCCCTCGACCGCCGCGATCACCGGTTTCGTGAGAACCAGCCGCGTCGGGCCCATCGGGCCGTCGTCGTTCATGTCCTCCGACAACGGGTTCGCGCGCGGGTTGCCGTCGACGCCGGACGCGATCGCGCCGAGGTCGGCGCCGGCGCAGAACTGGCCATCCGCACCGGTCAGCACCGCGACGCAGGCCTCGGCGTCGGCGTCGAACTCGCGGAACACGGCCGCCAGCGCACGTGCGGTCGGCCCGTCGACCGCGTTGCGGACCTCGGGGCGGGCGATCGTGATGGTCCAGATCGCGGTGTCACGCTCGATCCGGACGCTGTCCATCTCGACGCCTGGAGTCTCGCCCGCGTGGCCGTTCAGCGCTGGTTGACCGTCACTTCAACGACAGGACCCAGTCGACGAGCTGCTTCGCCTCGGCCTCGTTGACCTGCGTGTTCGCCGGCATCGGGATGTTGCCCCAGACGCCGGAGCCGCCCTTCATGACCTTCTCGGCCAGCTTGGCCGGCGCGTCCTTCTGGCCGGCGTACTTCGCGGCGACGTCCTTGAAGGCCGGCCCCAGCACCTTCTTGTCGACCGAGTGGCAGGCCAGGCAGTTCTTCTTCTGGGCCAGGTCGGCCTGGGCGAAAGCAGCCGGCGCAGCGGCCAGCGAGGCGAGCCCGATGGCCAGGGCGGGGATCAAAGTCGTGCGGTAGGTCATGGATTCCTCATGGACGAGCTCGTGGTCACGGCCCGGTACAGTCAGCATAACGGATAGTCCGCCCTGGGGTTGACACGGCCCCTCCCAACACGAAGGAGCAGATCCCATGGGGTTCGTCATCATCGGCATCGCGATCATCGTCATGAACCTGGCCGGCATCGGCCCGTTCGCGCTCTGGAACTGGGACTTCACCGGCGACCTGTGGAAGTTCTGCGTCCCGTTCGCGTTCGCGATCGCCTGGTGGACGTGGTCGGACGTCTCCGGCCTGAACAAGCGCCGCGAGATGGAGAAGATGGACGCCAAGAAGAAGGCGCGCCGCGAGGAGAACCTCACGGCGCTGGGCCTCGGCGGCCGCAAGAAACGCTAGTTCAGAACCGGTCCAGCACCGCCCCGGTGCTCGCGCTCGACGCGTTGTTCGCGAACTTCGCCAGCACCCCGCGCGTGTAGCGCGCCGCCGGCGCCTTCCACTTGGCGCGGCGCTCGGCCAGCACCGCATCGCTGACGTTCAATTGCAGGGTCAGCGTGTGGGCGTCGATCGTGATCGAGTCGCCTTCCTGGATCAGCGCGATGTTGCCGCCGGCGTGCGCCTCGGGCGCGACGTGGCCCACGACCATGCCCCAGGTGCCGCCCGAGAAGCGGCCGTCGGTGATCAAGCCCACCGATTCGCCCAGGCCCTGGCCGATCAGCGCGCCGGTCGGCGCGAGCATCTCCGGCATGCCGGGCGCGCCCTTCGGGCCGAGGTAGCGCAGCACCATCACGTCGCCGGCGACGATCTTGTTGGCCATGATCGCCGCGAGCGCCGACTGCTCGTCGTCGAACACGCGCGCCGGGCCGGTGATGACCGGGTTCTTCAGCCCGGTGATCTTCGCGACGCAGCCCTCCGGTGACAGATTGCCCTTCAGGATGGCCAAGTGGCCGTGCTCGTACATCGGCGTGGCGATGTTGCGGATCACGTCCTGGTCGGCGCGCGGCGTGTCCGGGATCGCGGCCAGGTTCTCGGCGACGGTCTTGCCGGTGATCGTGATGCAGTCGCCGTGCAGCAGCCCGGCCTTCAGCAGCATCTTCATGACCTGCGGAATGCCGCCGGCCCGGTGCAGGTCGACCGCGAGGTACTTGCCCGAGGGCTTCAGGTCGCACAGGACCGGCACCTTCTGGCGCACGCGCTCGAAGTCCTCGATCGTCCACTCGACGCCGGCGGCGTGCGCGATCGCGAGGAAGTGCAGCACCGCGTTGGTCGAGCCGCCGGTCGCCATGATCACCGCGACGGCGTTCTCCAGGCTCTTGCGCGTGACGATGTCGCGCGGCTTCAGGTCGTTCTTGACCGCTTCGACGAGCACCCGCGCGGCCTCGGCCGCGTGCACGACGATCTCGTCGTGCGGATTGGCCATCGAGCTGGAGAAGGGCAGCGCCATGCCGAGCGCCTCGAAGGCCGAGCTCATCGTGTTCGCGGTGTACATGCCGCCGCAGGAGCCGGTGCCGGGGATCGCGAGGCGCTCGATCTGGTTGAAATCCTCGTCGCTCATCTTGCCGGCGCTGTACTGGCCGACGGCCTCGAACACGCTGACGATGTTCAGGTCCTGGCCCTTGTAGCGGCCCGGCAGGATGGTGCCGCCGTAGACGTAGATCGCAGGCACGTTCGCGCGCAGCATGCCCATCATGCCGCCCGGCATGTTCTTGTCGCAGCCGCCGACGACGAGCACGCCGTCCATCCACTGGCCGCCCACGCAGGTCTCGATGCAGTCGGCGATCACCTCGCGCGAGACCAGGCTGTACTTCATGCCTTCGGTGCCCATCGCCATGCCGTCGCTGATCGTCGGCGTGCCGAAGATCTGCGCATTGCCGCCGGCGGCCTCGATGCCGGCGACGGCCGCGTCGGCGAGCTTTTGCAGCCCGGAGTTGCAGGGCGTGATGGTGGAATGGCCGTTCGCGACGCCGATCATCGGCTTCTTGAAGTCGCCTTCCTCGTAGCCCATCGCGTAGTACATCGAGCGGTTCGGCGCGCGCGCCACGCCCTCGGTGATGTTGGCGGAACGGCGGTTGATCTTCGTCATGGTGATTCCTGGCGGGGGCTGGGGTCGGGCGCACAGTATCCGGCCTTCGGGAATCATCGTCCAATAGATATCCGAGGGCCGATTGATATGCTTGGTGAATGACGACGACGATGAACGAGCCGAACGACCCGCCGATCGAGCTGCGCAGCTGGCGCCAGTTCCTGATGCTCGCCCACGAACTGCACTTCGGCCGCGCCGCCGAGCTGCTGCACATGACGCAGCCGCCGCTGACGCTGGCGATCCAGCAGCTCGAGCGGCGCCTGGGCGCGCGGCTGTTCGACCGCACCCGGCGCAGCGTCGCGCTGACGCCGGTCGGCGCCGCGCTGGTGGAGCCGGCGCGCCAACTGCTGCAGCAGGCCGCGGCCATGACGCTGCGGGCGCGCGGCGCGCTCGCCGGCGAGGTCGGCAGGGTGCGCCTGGGCTTCGTCTCGACGGTCGGCTTCGGCCCGCTGCCGAGCTGGCTGCGCGCGTTCCGCGACGCCCACCCCGGCGTCCAGGTCGAGCTGATGGAGGCGACCAGCGACGTCCAGCTGAAGGCCTTCGAGCGCGGCGAGATCGACGCCGGCTTCATGCTGCACGCGCCCGGCCACGCACCCGGCGCCGCGCTCGGGCTGCAGCGGCTGTCGCTCGGTGCCGAGCCGCTCGTGCTCGCGCTGCCGGACGCGCCGCGCTGGGCCGGCGCGCGCCGCCTCGCGGCCGCAGTGCTGCTCGCGCAGCCGCTCGTGATCTTCCCGCGTGCCGCGACGCCCTCGCTGTTCGACGCGGTGCTCGCGTTCTACCACCACCATGGCGCCGCGCCGGTGATCGCGCAGGAGGCCACGCAGATGCAGACCATCGTGAACCTCGTCTCGGCCGGGCTGGGGGTGGCGCTCGTGCCGCGCTCGGTCACGCAGCTGCAGCGCCCCGGCGTGATCTACCGCGCACTGCCGAAGACGCTGGCCGCCAAGGCGCCGCAGGGCGAGACCAGCCTGCTGTGGCCGAGCGACGCGGCGCCGGCGGTGCTGCGTTTCGTCGAGTTCGTGCGCGACCGGGGCGTCGGTTATCGTTAGCGCTGACTGATCTCTTGCGCCGGGGCTCCCGAGCGTCGTCTTCTTCATGATCGCCTATCCCCAACTGAACCCGGTCGCCCTGCAAATCGGCCCTGTCGCGATCCACTGGTACGGCATCACCTACCTGGTCGCGTTCGGTCTGTTCATGTGGCTCGGCACGATCCGGGTCCGGCTCGCGCAGTTCGCCTCGCGCGGCTGGACCCGCCGCGACCTCGAGGACATGCTCTTCTACGGCGTGCTCGGCGTCGTGATCGGCGGCCGGCTGGGCTACGTGCTGTTCTACAAGTCGGGCTACTACGCGAGCCATCCGCTCGAGGTCTTCGCGGTCTGGAAGGGCGGCATGTCGTTTCACGGCGGCATGCTGGGCGTGCTGGTGGCGATGGGGCTGTTCGGGCGCACCCGCGGCCGCCAGTTCTTCGACATCACCGACCTGATCGCCCCGTGCGTGCCGCCCGGCCTCGGCTCGGGGCGCATCGGCAATTTCATCAACGGCGAATTGCCGGGGCGGCTGGCCGACCCGAACCTGCCCTGGGCGATGGTCTACCCGAACGCCGGGCCGTTGCCGCGCCACCCGTCCTCGCTGTACCAGTTCCTGCTCGAAGGCGTGGTGCTGTTCGTCGTGCTGTGGCTCTACGCGCGAAAGCCGCGCGGCCTCGGGCAGGTCTCCGGCGCGTTCCTGATCGGCTATGGCGCCGTGCGCTTCACCTCCGAGTTCTTCCGCGAACCGGACGATTTTCTGGGGCTGCTCGCGCTCGGCCTGAGCATGGGCCAGTGGCTGTGCGTGCCGATGATCCTCGCCGGCCTGGCGATCTGGTTCTGGGGCCGCGGCCGCAGCCCGGCCGGGAGCTGAATGAAACTCTGATCTGCCGGGTTGTCTGCTTGCGGCGGCCAGCGGTCGTTCGCTGATCACGGTGGAGCGAGGCCGGCGTACGTCCGGGTGCCCGGCACAGTGAGGGGTAGAGCGTTCACTGCGCCGGGCACCCGAACGCACGCCGGCCCGGCACGACCTGAGCAGTACGCCGTGAAAGGCGGCAACTCTCGGGGCGGGATGCGGGGTCGCCGACGCAGTGAACG
>DASYCA010000405.1:0-28714 GCA_036500445.1 Burkholderiaceae bacterium
GAGAGGGCTGGGGTGAGGGCCGACAGGCAGAGATGTCGGCGGCCTGCGCGGCCCCTCACCCCAACCCTCTCCCCAAAGGGGCGAGGGAGCCAACTCAACGCTGCGCGAGGCGCTCGATCAAGCTGCTCGCGCGCAGCGCGCCCGGCGGCGGCGGTTCGGCGGCGGCGCCGTGTTCGGCGACCGCCTGGAGCGCGGCTTCGAAGGCGATCGCCGCCTCGTCCGCGTCGAGGTCGCCCCGTCCGCGCTGCGACCAGCGCCCGCCCAGCCAGCCGGCCAGCACGTCGCCGGTCCCCGCCGTCGCGAGCGCGGCATTGCCGGTGCTGTTGATGCGCGGGGTCCGGTCCGGCGCGGCGATCACGCTCCCCGATCCTTTCAGCACGACCACCGCGCGGCAGCGCAGCGCGAGCGTCTGCGCCGCATCGAGCCGGTCGGCTTGCACCTGCGCGGTCGTCGCGGCGAGCAGGCGCGCGGCTTCGAGCGGGTGCGGCGTCAGCACGGTCGCGAGGCCGCGCCCGGCGCGGGCTTGCAGCAGCGTCATCAGCGCCGTGTCGCGGGCCAGCGCATTCAATGCATCGGCATCGAGCACGAGGCGCCGGGCGTGGCTCAGCAGGCGCGCCAGCGGCCCCCGCACCGCGTCGCCGCCGCCGCAACCGCAGACGACGGTGCTTGCGCCCAGCGTCGCGGGCGTGCCGGCGGACCAGCCCGGGCGGAACATCAGCTCGGGCGTCGACGAATCGAACCCGACCGGTGCCCCGCCGAGCAGCTCGACGAAAACGCGCCCGGCGCCGGCCGCATGGGCCGCGCGCGACGCGAGCAGCGCCGCGCCGCCCATGCCGGGGCCGCCGCCGACGATCGCGACATCGCCGAAGCTGCCCTTGTGCTGCGCATGCTGCCGAGGAGCCAGCCTCGGCACGCCGGACAGGTAAGCCTGCGCCGCGTGGCCGCTCGCGTCGACCGCCAGCGTGTCGAGCCAGACCTCGCCGGCGTGATCGCGACCGGCCGCCGTGAACAGGCCCGGTTTCAACCCCAGCATCGTCAGCGTGTGGCTCGCGCTGACGCAGGCCTCGCCGAGCGGCTGGCCGGTGTCGGCGCTCAGGCCCGAGGGCAGGTCGATGGCCAGCACCGGGCACGTCAACGCGTTCAGCTCGCCGATGACTGCCGCGATCGCGCCCTGCGGCGCACGGCTCGCGCCGATGCCGAGCAGCGCATCGATCGCGAGATCGGGGCGCTCGGGCCGATCTCCGCCGATCCGCACGCCGGCCGCCTGCGCACGCGCCAGCGCGCTGCGCGCATCGACGGGCAGCGCGGCGGCATCGCCGATCAGCGAGACGCTGACGGCCTTGCCCCAGCGTTGCAGATGACAGGCCGCCTCGAGACCGTCGCCGCCGTTGTTGCCGGGGCCCGCCGCGATCCAGACCTCGCGCGCATGCGGCGCGATCGCCAGCGCCAGCCGCGCGGTCGCCTCGCCGGCGCGCGCCATCAGGCGGTACGGCGGCAACGCGGCGGCCGCCGCGGCCTCCAGCGCGCGGGTATGCGCGATGTCGAACAGCGCGGGCGCGTCGGCACCGGGGGCGAGGGGCAGGATGCGCTGCAAGCTCATCCCCGCAGCCTACGCCGTCGCGCGCAGGCGCTCGATGCCCAGGCCGTCCATGTCGATCGCCGCGGGCCGGCCGGTGATCGCATCGGCCAGCAGGCGCGCCGAGCCGCACGACAAGGCCCAGCCGCTCGAGCCGTGGCCGAGGTTCAACCAGATGCCCTCGCGGCCGCTGCGGCCGAGCACCGGCGGGCCATCGGGCAGCATCGGGCGCGCGCCTTTCCAGGTCAGCGCCTGGGTCAGGTGGGCGCTGCCGGGGAACCAGTCGTGCAGGACCTTGTACAGCGTGTCCAGCGCGCCCTGGTGCAGCGTCGTGTGCGAGCCGCCGATCTCGGCGCTGCCGGCGACGCGCACGCGCGTGCCCATGCGGCTGATCGCGACCTTGTAGCGCTCGTCCATCAGCGCCGAGCGCGGGCCGATGTCGGTGCCGGCGTCGCTGCGCCGCAGCGACGCGGTGATCGAGTAACCGTGCACCGGCTGCAGCGGCAGCGACAGGCCGAGCGGCTTCAGCAACGCGTTCGAGCCGATCGCCGCGCAGACCACGATCGCGTCGAAGTACTCGGTGACGGGGCCGAGGTCCATCGGCTGCGTGTCGTGCGCGAAGGCCGACATGCGTTCGCCTTCGCGCGCCTTCACCGGGCTGTGCACGAGTTGCGCCGGCTCCCCGGCGATCAATTGCTCGACCTGGGTGCCGAAGCGGAACTGCACGCCCAGGTTCTGCGCCACGCCGCGCAGCAGGTGGCTGAATTCGCGGCAGTTGCCGACCTCGTCGTCGGGCAGGTAGATGCCGCCGTGCAGCTCGGTCTCGGTGCTGAGGCCCGGCTCCTTCAGGCGGCACTGCGCCGCGTCCAGGATCTCGAAGCGGGTGCCCAGCGCCGCCAGCGAGGCAAGGCCCGGCTGGACCATCTGCAGGTCCTCTCGGGTGCGCAACAGCACCAGGTAGCCGTCGCTGCGCTCGTACACGAGCTGGAGCTTTTGCGTGACCGCGTGCAGGCGCTCGCGGCTGAAGACGGCCAGGCGCTGCATCCGGATCCGGTTCGCCTGGTAGGTGCCGAGCTGGCAGGCCTGCCACCAGCGCCACAGCCAGGGCAGCGTGCCGGGAGGCAGCCCGCGCAGCCGCACCGGCGCGTGCCGGCTGAGCAGGTGCTTCAGGACCTTGGCCGGCATGCCGGGCCCGGCCCAAGGCGTGACGTAGCCGGGCGCGATCACGCCGGCGTTCGCGAAGCTGGTCTCCGCGGCGACGCTGCCGCGGCGCTCGAAGACGATGACCTGGTGCCCATCGGCGGCGAGCTCGTAAGCGGTGGTCACGCCGATGATGCCGGCGCCCACGACGGCGATCTTCATGCGGCGGCCCTCATGCGGCCAGCGCGGATTCGATCGCGCGCGAGACGTCGAGCACGACCTCGTCCTGCAGCGCACCGGACCACACCATCAACCCGACCGGCAGCTCGCCGGCCCGCTGACAGGGCAGCGAGAGCGCGCAGCCGTCCAGCAGGTTGACGACCGCGGGGTTGCGCAGCAGCCGCGCGTTGGTCGCGAAGAACGCGGCGTCGTCAGTGAGCAGCGGGGCGATCGGCGGGGCGACGCAGGGCACCGTCGGGCTCAGCATCGCGTCGAAGCCCTGCATCGCCGCCGCCATCTCGGCGATCCAGCGGGTGCGGGCGTGCAGCAGGTCGATGTAGTCGGCCGCGCTCATGCCGGCGCCGCGCCGGATCCGCAGCGCGACGCGCGGGTCGTACTCGGCTTCGTGCTCGGCGAGCAGCGTGCGGTGCCAGGCCCAGGCCTCGGGCGGCGAGAAGCCGCCGGTCGCGTTGATCTGCGCGACCTGGTCGATCGGCGCGAGCGCAACCTCGTCGATCTGCGCGCCGGCGCGGCGCAGCGCCGCGAGCGTGCGCTCGAACGCGGCGCTCACCGGCGCGTCCAGGTCATCGAGCATCCAGCGGGTCGGCACCGCCAGGCGCAGCCGATTCACGGGGCGGCCGGCCAGCGCGACGCGGCGGTCCGCGAGGAGTTCGTGCAGCAGCACCGCGTCGCGCACCGAACGGGTGATCGCGCAGGCGGTGTCCAAGGTCGTCGAGAGCGGGATCGCGCCCTCCGTCGGCGTCAATCGCGCGGTGTTCTTGAAGCCGACCAGGCCTTGCAGCGCGGCCGGGATGCGGATCGAGCCGCCGGTGTCGGAGCCGAGCGCGGCCCAGGCGGCGCCGCTCGCGACCGAGACCGCGCCGCCCGAGGTCGAGCCGCCGGGGATGCGCGGTTCAGCGTCGAGCAACGCGGTGGCCGGGTTCGCCGGCGTGCCGAAGTGCGGGTTCAGGCCGACGCCGGAGAACGCGAATTCGGACATGTTGGTGCGCGCGATCAGCGCGGCACCGGCCTGGCGCAGCCGGGCGACCGCCGGGCAATCGCAGGCGGCGGGCGGGCGCCGGGCGAGCGCCGTCGAGCCGGCGGTCGTGACCTCGCCCTGCATGTCGAACAAGTCCTTCACGCTGACCGCGAGCCCGGCGAGCGGCGGCAGCGGGGCGCCGGCCGCGTGCCGGGCGTCGACCTGCCGCGCGGCCGCCGCGGCCGCCTCGAAATGGGTGGTCGTGAAGCTGTGGGTGTTGGCGGGGCCACGCGCCGCTTCGAGGCAGGCGTCGAGCGCGGCCAGGGCGCCCGGGGCGCCGCTCGAGGTGGCGCGCTCGCGCAGGCCGGTCAGGTCAAGGGTCATGAGGATGCTATAATCGATTGGCTTGGCTCAGTGCGGCATGGAGCCGCTCCTTCCAAGCAAATCGCGAACCGGCTGTTAAAAGGTGTTGCGACAAACTGTTTCATTGGTGTGAAAAGTTTGCCGCGATTCAAGCCGGATTCTAGAACCAACCTTTGGAGTCCTCATGACTGTCAGCATGCGTGAAATGCTCGAAGCCGGTGTCCACTTCGGCCACCAGACGCGCTTCTGGAACCCCAAGATGGCCCCGTACATCTACGGCCATCGCAACAAGATCCACATCATCAACCTCGAGAAGACGCAGCCGCTCTTCAACGACGCGATGAAGTTCATTCGTCAGATCGCCGCCAAGCGCGGCACGATCCTGATGATCGGCACCAAGCGCCAGGCGCGCGAGGTGATCGCCGCCGAGGCCAAGCGCGCCGGCATGCCCTTCGTCGACCAGCGCTGGCTGGGTGGCATGATGACCAACTTCAAGACCGTCAAGGGCTCGCTGAAGCGCCTGAAGGACATGAAGGCCCAGGTCGAGGCCGGCACCGAGATCCGCATCAAGAAGGAAGCGCTGATGTTCCAGCGCGAGCTCGCCAAGCTCGAGAAGGACATGGGCGGCATCCAGGACATGAGCGCGCTGCCGGACGCGATGTTCGTGATCGACGTCGGCTACCACAAGATCGCGATCCTGGAAGCCAAGAAGCTGGGCATTCCGATCATCGGCGTGGTCGACTCGAACCACTCGCCCGAGGGCATCGACTACGTGATCCCGGGCAACGACGACTCGAGCAAGGCCGTCGCGCTGTACGCGAAGGCGGTCGCCGACGCGGTGCTCGAAGGCAAGGTCAACTCGACGAACGAAGTCGTGCAGGCCGCTGCCGAGGGCGACGAATTCGTCGAAGTCAGCGAGAACGCCTGACGCCCCGCGCCCGGCTGGCTGCCTCCCGCGGCGCCGGGCACAGAAAAAGGGGCTTCGCGGCCCCTTTTTTTTCAACCCAGATTCAGGAGAGATCCAAATGGCTGCAATCACTGCAAGCATGGTCGGCGAACTGCGCGCCAAGACCGACGCGCCGATGATGGAGTGCAAGAAGGCGCTGACCGAGGCCGAAGGCAACATGGAGCGCGCCGAGGAGCTGCTGCGCGTCAAGCTCGGCAGCAAGGCCGGCAAGGCCGCCTCGCGCATCACCGCCGAGGGCGTGATCGTCGCGGCGGTCGCCGGCAACGCCGGTGCGCTGGTCGAGGTCAACTGCGAGACCGATTTCACCTCGAAGAACGACATGTTCCTCGCGCTGGCCAACGCCTGTGCGCGCCTGGTCGCCGAGAAGAACCCGGCCGACGTGGCCGCGCTGTCGGCGCTGGCGTACACGCAGGACGGCTACGGCCCGACCCTGGAAGACGTGCGCAAGGGCCTGATCGGCACGATCGGCGAGAACATGTCGATCCGCCGCTTCAAGCGCTACGAAGGCTCCAAGCTCGCGAACTACCTGCACGGCACCCGCATCGGCGTGATGGTCGAGTACGAGGGTGACGAGGTCGCCGCGAAGGACGTCGCGATGCACGTGGCCGCGATGAAGCCGGTCGCGCTGCAGTCCAGCGACGTGCCGGCCAAGCTGATCGAGACCGAGCGCTCGGTCGCGACCCAAAAGGCCGCCGAGGACGCCGAGAAGGCCAAGGCCGAGGGCAAGACGCCGCAATCGGCCGAGATCGTCGCGAAGCGCATCGACGGCTCGGTCGCGAAGTTCCTGAAGGAAGTGAGCCTGTTCAACCAGGTCTTCGTGAAGAACGACAAGCAGACCGTCGAGCAGATGCTCAAGGAGAAGTCGACCCGGGTGAAGGGCTTCACGCTGTACGTGGTGGGCGAGGGGATCGAGAAGAAGGTCGACGATTTCGCGGCCGAAGTGGCGGCGCAGGTCGCCGCGGCCAAGAAGGACTGACGGAAGCGCTGCCGAGCGGGCCCGCCGACTCCGCGGGTTCGCGTCGCTGGTTCCGATTTAGACTCACGCGCGCGCCACGAGCGCCCGATCCGCCCCGAAAACCCTGGAGCCCCGCCCATGCCCGCCTACAAGCGCATCCTGCTGAAACTGTCCGGTGAAGCCTTGATGGGCGACGACGCCTACGGCATCAACCGCGCGACCATCGTGCGCATGGTGCGCGAGATCCAGCAGGTGACCCAGCTCGGCGTCGAGCTCGCGGTCGTGATCGGCGGCGGCAACATCTTCCGCGGCGTCGCCGGCGGCTCGGTCGGCATGGACCGCGCGACCGCCGACTACATGGGCATGCTCGCGACCGTGATGAACTCGCTCGCGCTGGCCGACACGATGCGCCAGGAGGGCATGACGGCGCGCGTGATGTCGGCGATCGGCATCGAGCAGGTCGTCGAGCCCTACGTGCGGCCCAAGGCGCTGCAGTACCTCGAAGAGGGCAAGGTCGTCGTGTTCGCGGCCGGCACCGGCAACCCGTTCTTCACGACCGACACCGCCGCCGCATTGCGCGGCGCCGAGATCGGCGCGCAGATCGTGCTGAAGGCGACCAAGGTCGACGGCGTCTACAGCGCCGACCCGAAGAAGGATCCGCACGCGACGCGCTACTCGCAGATCTCCTTCGACGAGGCGATCACGAAGAACCTGCAGGTGCTGGACGCGACCGCGTTCGCGCTGTGCCGCGACCAGAAGCTGCCGATCCGCGTGTTCAGCATCTTCAAGCAGGGCGCGCTCAAGCGCGTCGTGATGGGCGAGGACGAAGGCACGCTGGTCCACGTCTGAGCGTTTGACCGAATGCGTTGTTGAAGCGAGGTTCACATGAGCAGCATTGCCGAGATCAAGACCACGGCCGAGACCAAGATGGGCCGCAGCATCGAGTCGTTCAAGAACGAACTCCACAAGGTGCGCACCGGCCGAGCCCACCCGGGCCTGCTCGACCAGGTCCACGTCGACTATTACGGCTCGATGGTGCCGATCAGCCAGGTCGCCAACGTCAGCCTGATGGACGCCCGCACGATCAGCGTGCAACCCTGGGAAAAGGGCATGGGCGCCAAGATCGAAAAGGCGATTCGCGAATCCGACCTGGGCCTGAACCCGTCGTCGCAGGGCGACCTGCTGCGCGTGCCGATGCCCGCGCTGACCGAAGAGCGCCGCCGCGAGCTGACCAAGGTCGTGCGCAACGAAGGCGAGGACGCCAAGATCGCGGTGCGCAACCTGCGCCGCGACGCCAACGACCACGCCAAGCGCCTGTTGAAGGACAAGGCGATCTCCGAGGACGAAGAGCGCCGTTCGCTCGACGAGCTGCAAAAGCTCACCGACCGCTACATCGCCGAGATCGACCGCCTGACCGCCGGCAAGGAAGCCGAGATCATGGCGGTCTAGCCGTGTCGAACCACGCGTCGCGGGCCGAGCGCCGGGCCGCTCCCAAGCCGGCCCGCATCCCCTTGGGGGATCGGCCGATGTACCCGTCGGACGAGGGGCTGTCATGATCCCGCGCCACATCGCCATCGTGATGGATGGCAACGGCCGCTGGGCCAAGAAGCGCTTCATGCCGCGCTTCTTCGGTCACAAGGCCGGCGTCGATGCGCTGGTGCGCACGGTGCTGAGCTGCGCGGACCGCGGCGTCGAGTACCTGACGGTGTTCGCGTTCTCGTCGGAGAACTGGAAGCGGCCGACCGAGGAGGTCTCGGGGCTGATGGGCCTGGTGCTGGTCGCGGTCGCGAAATACCTCGGCAAGCTCGCCGACAAGGGCGTGCGCATCCGGATCGTCGGCGACCGCGAGCAGGTGCCGGACAAGCTGCGCCAGGCCTGGGAGCAGGCCGAATCGAGCACCGCGCACAACACCCGCATCACGCTGTCGGTCGCGTTCAACTACGGCGGCCGCTGGGACATCGTCCAGGCCTGCCGGCAGGCGCTCAAGGCCGGGGTGCCGGCCGCCGAGCTCGACGAGGCGCGCCTGAACCAGTACATGGCGCTGAGCCACGCGCCCGATCCCGACCTGTTCATCCGCACCGGCGGCGAGGTGCGGATCAGCAACTTCCTGCTCTGGCAGGCGGCGTATTCCGAGCTCGTGTTCAGCGATTGCCTGTGGCCCGAGTTCGGCGATGCCGAGCTGGACGCCGCGATCGCCGCGTTCTCGAAGCGGGACCGACGTTTCGGCGGCGTCGAGAGCGCTGCCAGCGCCCAGGCCTGACATGCTCAAGCAGCGCGTCATCACCGCGCTCGTCTTGATCGCGATCCTGCTGCCGGCCTTGTTCGCCTCGGTGGCGTGGCCCTTCGCGCTGTTGTCGCTGGTGCTGATCGCCGCGGCCGGCTGGGAGTGGGGCCGGCTCAACGGCGCCGGCGAGGCCGCGCTGCTGGTCGGCGCCGTCGTCGCCGCGGCCTGTGCCGTCGCGCTGTGGGCCGGCTGGGGCGCGGCCCCGCCGCGGCTCGCCTGGTGGATCGCGTTCGGCGTCTGGGTGCTGGGTGGCGTGGCGGTGCTGCGCGGCGGCCCGGCGGCGTGGCCGGCGGTCCCGGTCGCCGCGCGCGGCCTGATCGGCGTCGTGCTGCTGTTCGCCGCGTGGCTCGCGCTCGCGTCGGCGCGCACGCTCGGCGTCAATTTCATCCTCTCGGTGCTCTGCCTCGTGTGGGCCGCCGACATCGCGGCCTACTTCGGCGGCAAGGCCTTCGGGCGGCGCAAGCTCGCCCCCGCGATCAGCCCCGGCAAGAGCTGGGAGGGCGTCTGGAGCGGGATGGCCGGCGCGCTCGTGCTCGCGGCCTTCTGGCTCTGGCTCGACAGCGCCTTCAGGGTCGATTCCGCGAGCCTCTACTCGCGCTTGCACGACCGCTTCGGCCTGGCCGGGATGGCGCTGATCGTCGTGTTCCTGACCGCGATGAGCGTGGTCGGCGATCTGTTCGAATCGCTGGTCAAGCGCGCCGCGGGCGCGAAAGACAGCAGCGGCCTGCTGCCCGGCCACGGCGGCGTGCTCGACCGCGTCGACGCGCTGCTGCCGGTGTTCCCGATCGCGATGGCCTTGATATCGATCTGATATGCAAAAGAACCTGCAACGCATCTGCATCCTCGGCGCCACCGGCTCGGTCGGCACCAACACGCTCGACGTGATCGCGCGCCATCCCGATCGCTTCGAGGTCTTCGCGCTGAGCGCGCACAGCCGCATCGACGAGCTCTTCGCGCAGTGCGTGCAATGGCGCCCGCATTTTGCCGTGATGCCCGAGGCGGCGCAGGCCCGGGCGCTGCGCGACCGGCTCAGCGCGCATGGCGTGAAGACCGAGGTGCTGAGCGGCGCGCAGGCGCTGTGCGACCTGGCGGCGCACCCCGAGGTCGACGCGGTGATGGCCGCGATCGTCGGCGCCGCCGGCCTCGCGCCGTGCCTCGCGGCGGCGCGCGCCGGCAAGAACCTGCTGCTCGCGAACAAGGAAGCGCTCGTCGTCGGCGGCCGCCTGTTCATGGACGCGGTGCGCGCCGGCGGCGCGACGCTGCTCCCGATCGACAGCGAACACTCGGCGATCTTCCAGTGCCTGCCCGAGGACCGCAGCACCTGGGCCGCGCGCATCGACCACATCCTGCTGACCTCGTCGGGCGGCCCGTTCCGCCGTCGCGACCCGTCGAGCCTCGCGGCCGTCACGCCGGATGAGGCCTGCGCGCACCCGAACTTCGCGATGGGCCGCAAGATCTCGGTCGATTCGGCGACGATGATGAACAAGGCGCTCGAGGTCATCGAGGCGCGCTGGCTGTTCGAGCTCGCGCCGGATCAGATCCAGGTGCTGATCCACCCGCAGCAGATCGTCCATTCGATGGTCGTGTGCCGCGACAACTCGGTGCTCGCGCAGCTCGGCACGCCCGACATGCGGGTGCCGATCGCGTTCGGCCTCGCCTACCCCGAGCGCATCGAATCGGGCGCGAGCCGGCTCGATTTCGCCGCGCTCGGAGGCTTGACCTTCGAGCCGCCCGACCACGCGCACTACCCCGGCCTGCCGCTCGCGTGGGAGGCGCTGCGCGCGGCCGAGGGCAGCACCACGGTGCTGAACGCGGCGAACGAGGAGGCGGTCGCGGCCTTCCTGGCCGGAACCATCCGCTTCGACCAGATTCACAGCGTCAACGCCGACACCATCGCCGCCTTGATCCCCGAGGCCGGCTCGACCGACTCGCTGCCCGCGCTGCTCGACCTCGACGGCCGGGCGCGGCAGCGGGCGCTCGAATTCGTCAAGGGCCTCGCACGATGATCATCACCGTTCTCGCCTTCATCCTCACGCTCGGGGTCCTGATCACGATCCACGAGTACGGCCACTACCGCGTCGCGGTCGCCTGCGGCGTCAAGGTGCTGCGCTTCTCGGTCGGCTTCGGCCGAGTGCTGTGGCGCCGCCAGGCCACGCCCGAGAGCACCGAGTTCGTGCTGTGCCTGCTGCCGCTCGGCGGCTACGTGAAGATGCTCGACGAGCGCGAGGCGCCGGTCGCGCCGGAGGAATTGAGCCGCAGCTTCAATCGCAAGCCGCTGTGGCAGCGCGCGGCCATCGTCGCCGCCGGGCCGGCCGCGAACCTGTTGCTCGCGGTGCTGCTGTACGCCGTGGCGCACTGGATCGGCATCGACGAGCCGCGCGCGCTGATGGGCCCGCCGGTGGCCGGCAGCCTCGCCGATCGTGCCGGACTGCGCGCCGGCGACTGGGCCCGCGAGGCGTCGAGCGACGGCAGCGACTGGCACGAGCTGCGCTCGATGACCGACCTGCGCTGGGACATGACGGAAGCCGTCGTGCGCGGCGAGCGCCTGCACCTCGTCGTCACGAACCGCGACGGCCGCGCCCGGCGCGAGCTGGTGCTCGGGCTGGACGCGCTCGGCGGCGCCGAGCTCGACGCGAAGGCGATGCAGCGCATCGGCCTGGGCCAGCCCTTCAGCGAGCCGGTGCTGGGTGACGTGAAGGCCGGCAGCCCCGGCGCCGCGGCCGGCCTGAAGCCGGGCGATCGCGTGCTGCGCATCGACAGCACCGACATCAGCGACGGCTCGACCGTGCGCGACCTGATCCGCGCGAGCGGGCAGGGCGGCAAGCCGCACGCGATGCAGTGGCGCGTCGAGCGCGCCGCGCAGACGATCGACCTCACGGTCACGCCGGAGATCGTGCGCGAAGGCGAGCGCCGCATCGGCCGCATCGGCGTGTTCCCGGGCCAGCCCTTCGAGATGGTCAACGTGCGCTACGGCGCCGTCGAGGGGGTCTCGGAAGCGTTCAAGCAGACCTGGCAGATGTCGACGCTGACGCTGAAGATGCTCGGCAAGATGGTCGTCGGCCAGGCCTCGCTGAAGAACCTGAGCGGGCCGTTGACGATCGCCGATGTCGCCGGCCAGTCGGTGCGGCTCGGCCTGCCGTACTTCCTCGGGTTTCTCGCGGTCGTCAGCATCGGTCTGGGCATCCTGAACCTGCTGCCGCTGCCGGTCCTCGATGGGGGGCACCTGATGTATTATCTTTTCGAGGGTGTGACGGGGCGGCCAGTGTCCGAGCTGTGGCTCGAGAGGCTGCAGCGTGGCGGAGTGGCCATCATGCTGATGATGATGTCCCTGGCTCTTTACAACGATGTGGCCCGCCTCCTGGGCCTGCAATGACCAACCGCATGCGCTTTCTATCCCGACTGAATCCTGCCCGTTTCCCGTTCGCGTCGGTGGCGCTGGCCGCCGCTCTTCATACCGGTTCGGCGCGTGCCGTCGAGCCGTTCGTGCTGAAGGACATCCGCGTCGAGGGTTTGCAGCGCAGCGATGCGGGGACGGTGTTCGCGTCGCTGCCGTTTCGCATCGGCGACACTTACAGCGACGAGAAAGGCGCGGCCGCGCTGCGCGCGCTGTTCGCGACCGGCCTTTACAAGGATGTGCGGCTGGACGTCGAGAACGGCGTCGTGATCGTCATCGTCGAAGAGCGCCCGGTCATCGCCAACATCGATTTCGTCGGCCTGAAGGAGTTCGACAAGGACCAGCTCGTCAAGTCGCTGCGGGACTTCGGCATCAGCGAAGGCCAGCCCTTCGACAAGGCGCTCGCCGACCGCGCCGAGCAGGAGCTCAAGCGCCAGTACCTGACGCGCAGCCTGTACGGCGTGGAGGTCGTCACGACGGTGACGCCGCAGGATCGCAACCGCGTGAACCTGAGCTTCACGGTCACCGAAGGGCAGGCCGCGAAGATCAGCGAGATCCGCGTTGTCGGCAACCAGGCCTTCTCCGAGGGCACGCTGAAGGGCCTGTTCGACCTGAACGACAGCGGCTGGCTGAACTTCTACACGAAGAGCGACCGCTACTCGCGCGCCAAGCTCGACGCCGACCTCGAAACCCTGCGCGCCTACTACCTGAACCGCGGCTACCTCGAGTTCGCGGTCGAGTCGACCCAGGTCGCGATCTCGCCCGACAAGCAGGACATCACGATCACGATCAACGTCAAGGAAGGCCAGCCCTACCGCGTGACCGGCGTGAAGCTCGACGGCGACTACCTCGGCAAGGAAGAAGACTTCAAGACGCTGGTGACGATCAAGCCCGGCGAGCCATACCGGGCCGAGTCCGTCAGCGAGACGACGCGCGCGATGACCGACCGCTTCGGCACCTTCGGCTACGCCTTCGCACGGGTCGAGGCGCGCCCCGAGATCGACCGCGCGAACGGCACCGTCGCGCTGACGATCACCGCCGATCCGGCGCGCCGCGTCTACATCCGCCGCATCAACGTCGCCGGCAACACCAAGACGCGCGACGAGGTGGTGCGGCGCGAATTCCGCCAGTTCGAATCGAGCTGGTACGACGGGCGCAAGATCAAGCTCTCGCGCGACCGGGTCGACCGGCTCGGCTATTTCAGCGAGATCAACATCGACACCACCGAGGTGCCGGGCACCGTCGACCAGGTCGATCTGACGATCACGATCAAGGAGAAAGCGACCGGCAACCTGCAGATCGGCGCCGGCTTCTCGTCGGCCGACAAGCTCTCGCTGTCGGGCTCGATCAAGCAGGAGAACGTGTTCGGCTCGGGCAACTACCTCGGCCTGGAGCTCAACACCAGCAAGTACACCCGCACGCTGGTGCTCAGCACGGTCGATCCGTACTTCACGGTCGACGGCATCTCGCGCTACCTCGACGTCTTCTACCGCACGCAGCGGCCGCTGAACAGCCAGGGCGAGGAGTACAAGATCACGACGCCGGGCGCGTCGATCAAGTTCGGCGTGCCGTTCAGCGAATACGACACGGTGTTCTTCGGCCTGGGCTTCGAGCGCACCGACATCACCGGCACCAACCTGCCGGTCAACTACCGCATTTATGTCGCCCAGTACGGCAACACCAGCAATTCGTTCCCGCTCAGCATCGGCTGGTCGCGCGACAGCCGCGACAGCGCGCTGGTGCCCAATGCCGGGCGGCTCACGAGCCTGAACTTCGACTGGGGCCTGGGCGGCGAGGCGCCGTACCTGCGCGGCAGCGCCAAGTTTCAGCAGTACCTCTCGTTCACGAAGCAGCTGACCTTCGGCTTCAACGCCGATTTCGCCTGGGGCAAGGGCCTGGGCGGCCAGCCCTACCCGATCTTCAAGAACTTCTTCGGCGGCGGCCTGGGCAGCGTGCGCGGGTTCGAGCAGAACTCGCTCGGCCCGGTCGACGTCAGCGGCGCCTACATCGGCGGCAACCGCAAGCTCAACCTGAACGGCGAGCTGTACCTGCCGATCCCCGGCACCGGCAACGACCGCACGCTGCGCTGGTTCACCTACCTGGACGCCGGCAACGTCTGGGGCGAGAACGAGCAGATGAACCTGAGCGACCTGCGCGCCTCGGCCGGTCTCGGGCTGACCTGGGTCTCGCCGATCGGCCCGCTCAAGATCAGTTACGGGCAGCCGCTGCGCAAGAAGCCCCAAGATAGAATCCAGCGACTTCAATTCCAGATCGGGACCGCGTTCTAATGAAATCCACCTCATACAAGGCGGCAGCCTGCAAGCTGGCGGCCGCCGCGTTGATGCTTGTGGCGGCAGCCGGCGCACAGGCCGACGACGCGCTCAAGGTCGGCTTCGTCAACAGCGACCGCGTGCTGCGCGAAGCGACCCTGGCCAAGGCCGCGCAGACCCGTCTCGAGGCCGAGTTCTCGAAGCGCCAGAAGGAAGGCGAAGACGCCGCGGCGAAGGTCAAGGCCGCCGCCGACAAGCTCGACAAGGACGGCCCGACGCTCCCCGAAGCCGAGCGCAACCGGCGCCAGGCCGACCTGGTCGCCCAGGACCGCGAGCTGCAACGCAAGCGCCGCGAGTTCCAGGAAGACCTGAACCAGCGCAAGAACGAAGAGCTGGCCTCGGTCGTCGACCGCGCGAACAAGGTCGTCAAGCAGATCTACGACGCCGAGAAATTCGACCTGATCCTGCAGGGCGACGTCGTCATCTTCGCCAGCGCCCGCGTCGACATCACCGACAAGGTGATCAAGGCCCTCAACGCGCAGGGCGCGAAGTGATTCGAGGTGGCTGCTGATGCCGCGCCCGACGTCGGGCTGCTCGAACTCATAGACCAGCTCGGTGGCGAGCTGGTCGGCGATGCCGCGGCGGTCCGCATCGACCGCATCGGCGCGCTCGACGGCGCGACGCCCTCGACCATCACCTTCTTGTCCAACCCGCGCCTGCAGCCACTGCTGGCGGGCAACTCGGCCGGCTGCGTGATCGTCGGCCCGGGCTTGCGCGACGCGGCCGCCGCGCGCGGCGTCGCGATCGTCACGCCCGACCCTTACCTCTACTACGCACGGCTCACGCGCTGGTGGGCCGCGCGCACGCGGCCGGCGCGCGCCGCCGGGGTCCACGCCAGCGCGGTGGTCGACCCGTCGGCCCACCTCGGCGAAGGCGTCTCGATCGGCGCACTGGCCGTGATCGAAGCCGGGGCGACGATCGGCGACGGCGCGGTCATCGGCGCCCACAGCGTCGTCGGCGAGCGCGCCGAGGTCGGCGCGGGCACCCGGCTGGCGGCGCACGTGACGTTCGGCGAGCACTGCCGCATCGGCGCGCGCGGCGTGATCCACAGCGGCGCGGTGATCGGCGCCGACGGCTTCGGCTTCGCGCCGACCGAAGGGCGCTGGGAGAAGATCGAGCAGCTCGGCGGCGTCAGCATCGGCGACGACGTCGAGATCGGCGCGAACACCTGCATCGACCGCGGCGCGCTGGGCGACACCGTGATCGCCGACGGCGTCAAGCTGGACAACCAGATCCAGATCGGCCACAACGTGCGCATCGGCGCGCACACCGCGCTGGCCGGCTGCGTCGGCATCGCCGGCAGCGCGGTGATCGGCGCGCATTGCACGATCGGCGGCGCCGGCATGATCGCCGGCCACCTGGAGATCGTCGACAACGTGCACATCTCCGGCGGCACGCTGGTCAGCCACTCGATCCGCAAGCCGGGCCACTACACCGGCGTCTTTCCCATCGACGACAATGCGAGCTGGGAAAAGAACGCCGCCACGCTGCGTCACCTGCACGCGCTGCGCGACCGCGTGCGCACGCTCGAGCGTGCGCTGCAGAACAACAAGACCGCCACGGACACCTGATGACGATGACGATGACCACGATGGACATTCACGAGATCATGAAGCGGTTGCCGCACCGCTACCCGTTCCTGCTGGTGGATCGCGTGATCGAGCTCGACAAGGGCAAGACCATCAAGGCGCTGAAGAACGTCACGATGAACGAGCCGTTCTTCACCGGCCACTTCCCGAACCGGCCGGTGATGCCCGGCGTGCTGATGCTGGAAGCGCTCGCGCAGGCCGCGGCGATCCTCGCGTTCGACAACGTCGGGGTGCTGCCGGACGACAACACCGTGTTCTATTTCGTCGGCATCGACAACGCGCGCTTCAAGAAGCCGGTCGAGCCCGGCGACCAGCTGATCCTGAACGCCACGCTGGATCGCACCAAGGCCGGCATCGTCAAGTTCACGTCCTTCGCGACGGTGAACGACACGGTCGTCGTCTCCGCCGACCTGATGTGCACGATGCGCCGCATCTAGCAGGCGGGCAGGCCCGATGGCGAGCATCCACCCCACCGCGATCGTCGAGAGCGGCGCCGAGCTCGACGGTTCGGTCAGCGTCGGCGCGTACGCCCTCGTGGGCGCGCACGCGCGCATCGGCGCGGGCACGACGATCGGCCCGCACGCCGTGATCGAAGGGCGCACGACGATCGGGCGCGACAACCGGATCTTCCAGTTCGCCTCGATCGGCGCGGCGCCGCAGGACAAGAAATACGCGGGTGAGCCGACCGAGCTGCAGATCGGCGACCGCAACACGATCCGCGAGTTCTGCACCTTGAACCTCGGCACCGCGCAGGACACCGGCGTGACCCGCATCGGCAGCGACAACTGGATCATGGCCTACGTGCACATCGCGCACGATTGCCAGGTCGGCGACCGCACGACGCTCGCGAACAACGTGACGCTGGCCGGCCACGTCCACCTCGGCGACTGGGCGACGCTCGGCGGCTTCACCGGCGTGCACCAGTTCGTCAAGGTCGGCGCGCACGTGATGGCCGGCTTCATGAGCCACGTCTCGCAGGACGTTCCGCCCTACATGACGGTCGACGGCAACCCGCTCGCGGTGCGCACCTTCAATGCCGAGGGCCTGCGCCGGCGCGGTTTCGACGCGCCGCGGCTGGCGGCGGTCAAGCAGATGCACCGGCTGCTGTACCGCTCGAACCTGACGCTGGAGCAGTCGCGCGAGGCGATCGCCGCGCTCGGCGCCGAGCAGCCCGAGGTGGCCGCCGATGTCGCGCTGATGAGCACGTTCCTCTCGCAGGCGACCCGCGGCATCGTGCGCTAGATGGAACCCCCACGCTCACTGCGTTCGCTTCCCCCCGAGGGGGCGCTTCAGCGGCTTCGGGCGGCCGGGCGCCGCTGAGGTGGCCCCCATCGACGCGAATGCGCCGCGCCTGGCGATGGTCGCCGGCGAGGCCTCGGGCGACCTGCTGGGCGGGCTGCTGCTCGGCGGCCTGAAGGCGCGCTGGCCGCTGCTTCACGCCGGCGGCATCGGCGGCCCGCGCATGGCGGAGCAGGGCTTCGATGCCTGGTGGCCGCACGACAAGCTCGCGGTCACCGGCTATGTCGAGGTGCTGAGCCACTACCGCGAGATTTCGGGCATCCGCAACCAGCTGACCGAGCGGCTGCTGAAGGCCGACGCGGCCGACCGTCCCGACCTGTTCGTCGGCATCGACGTGCCCGACTTCAACCTCGACCTCGAGCTCAAGCTGAAGACGAACGGCTTCAAGACGGTCCACTTCGTCAGCCCGTCGATCTGGGCCTGGCGCGGCAAGCGCGTCGAGAAGATCCGGCGCGCGACCGACCTCGTGCTGTGCCTGTTTCCGTTCGAGCCGGCGATCTACGAAAAGCATGGCGTGCCCGCCGCCTACGTCGGCCACCCGCTCGCCGACGTGATCCCGATGGAGGTGCCGCGCGCCCCGGCGCGCGCCGCGCTCGGCCTCGGCGAAGAGGACGTCGTCGTCGCGCTGCTGCCGGGCAGCCGGCGCGCCGAGGTCCAGTACATCGCGCCGCCGCTTTTGAAAGCGGCCGTGAAGATGGCCGAGGCGCGCCCCGGGCTGCGCTTCGTGCTGCCGGTCGTGCCGGGCATGCGCCACGTCGTCGAGCCGCTGCGCAAGCAGCACGCGCCCAAGCTCGCGCTGCAGGTGCTCGACGGCCGCTCGCACGAGGCGCTCGCCGCCTGCGACGTGACCTTGATCGCCAGCGGCACCGCGACGCTGGAGGCCGCGCTGTTCAAGCGCCCGATGGTCATCACCTACGCGATGCACGCGCTGAACTGGCAGATGATGAAGCGCATGAACTACCAGCCCTGGGTCGGCCTGCCGAACATCCTGCTGAACGATTTCGCGGTGCCCGAGCTGCTGCAGGGCAACGCGACGCCCGAGCGCCTCGCGCACGCGGCGCTCGCCTGGCTCGACGACCCCAAGCGTTGCGAGGCGCTGCACAAGCGGCTCGATGCGCTGCACGCGACCCTGCGCTGCAACACCGCCCAGAAAGCCACCGATGCGATCGAAAAAGTCCTTGCCGCCTGAGCAGCTCGGCCTCGGCCTGGTGTTCGACACGGTCGGCCTGGTCGCCGGCGTCGACGAGGCCGGGCGCGGGCCGCTGGCCGGCCCGGTCGTCGCAGCCGCCGTGATCCTCGACGAGCTGAAACCGATCCGCGGCCTGAACGATTCGAAGGTGCTGACGCCGCGCACCCGCGACCGGCTGTTCGACGAGATCCATGCGAAGGCGCTGTGCTTCTGCATCGCGCAGGCGAGCGTCGAGGAGATCGACCGGCTGAACATCCTGCACGCGACGATGCTCGCGATGCGCCGCGCGGTCGAGGGCCTGCGGCTGCTGCCGCGCAAGGTGCTGGTCGACGGCAACCGGCTGCCGACGCTGCGCATCCCGGCCGAGGCGATCGTCAAGGGCGATGCCAAGGTCAAGGCGATCTCGGCCGCGTCGATCCTGGCCAAGGTCCATCGCGACCGGCTCTGCCTGGAGCTGCACGAGCGCCACCCCGAGTACGGCTTCCACGACCACAAGGGCTACGCGACCGTCGAACACCTGTCGGCGCTCGGCACCCACGGGGCCTGCCCCGAACACCGCCGCAGCTTCGCCCCGGTGCGCGCCGCGCTGGAAGCGATGCTCGATGGGCGGCGTTAAGGCGATCACCTCGCGCGACAACCCGCTGCTCGCGCGCCTGCGCAAGCTCGCTGCCGATCCGGCGGCTTATCGCAAGCTCGGCGAGATCTGGATCGAAGGCGAACACCTGTGCTCGGCCTTCGTGCAACGCGGCGGTGTGGTGCCGCAGGCGGTGATCAGCGAATCGGGTTGGCAGGCGCCGGGCTTGAAGCGGCTCGCCAGTGCCGCGGCCGAGGTCGCGGTCGTGCCGGATGCGTTGATGACGTCGTTCAGCACGCTCGAATCGCCCGCCCCGATCGGCTTCGCGATCCCGTGGGCCGGCGCGGGCGTGTTGGCGCTCGACCGGCCGAGCGTCGTGCTGGACCGGCTGCAGGACGCCGGCAACGTCGGCAACATCCTGCGCAGCGCGGCCGCGTTCGGCTTCGATCAGGTCATCGCGATCAAGGGCACCGCGGCACTGTGGTCGCCGAAGGTATTGCGCGCCGGCATGGGCGCGCACTTCGGGTTGAGACTCGTCGAAGCGGTGACGGAAGACGCGCTCGCCGCATTGACCGTGCCGCTGCTCGCGACCAGCTCGCACGCCACGCATGCGCTGCACCAAGTCGCGTTGCCGTGGCCGTGCGCCTGGGTGATGGGGCATGAGGGGCAGGGCGTGTCGGCGGCGCTGATGGCGCGCTGCGCCGATTCACTGCGCATTCCGCAGCCCGGTGGTGAGGAGTCGCTGAACGTGGCTGCTGCGGCGGCGGTGTGCCTTTACGAGTCTGCGCGCCAACGCGGGTAGCGTCCAGGCTCGGCCCAGCCTGATTGCGGCGCATCGCTGCCCGTCGTTGCGTCTTGCGTTTCACGATTGGAGCGCGACGCGGCAAGCGGTACCCGAAGGGGGCTCATGCCTCGGCGATCTCCGCTGCGCTCCGACTGCCCTGCAGGCCTTGGCGCTTGCAAGCGCCAAGGCGTTCGCCAGGCACGGAACAGGCCGCAGGGCCTGTTCCGTGTCCGGGCTCGCTGCGTCGGCCTGGGGTCGCGGTGCCGAACTCGCTTCGTTCGCTGCGCTCAGCTCCGCTCAAACAACGGCACCGAGTCAGACAACGAAGCGCGCTGCGCGCGCCGACCCCAGTCCTGCGCTTCTCGGCGCCTCCGAAATCGCCCCCTCCGGGTACCGCCCGCCGCGTCATCCAGCGTCGGCGACCTTCGATGGACAAGATCTTTGCTCTTTAGACTGACTCGATTCACCTCAGTCTCAAGACGCGATGCGGTCGCGCGGCATCGACCTTCGGGGACGGCATTCGACCCGTTGCTGTCGCTCACAACGCCAAATTCGCTGTCGAAAAGCTGTCGCTCGGTCAACGTTGGACGTGACCGGTGCCACTAGGCGTCGGTTCGAGCTGCGCCACGACTGAGGGGGTTACGCGCACCGAACCAGTTGGTAGCGTCCTGCAAGGCAACAAGCAAGTTGTAGCGCGCGGGCAGCGCCAGGAGCGCCGCAGCGATGATCGCTAGCCTTCCATCCCCAGCGCAAAACCTACGAAGATCATCGCCAGGACGAAGAGCGCTATCCCGACAAACCGATGGTCGCGCAAACCAGCGAACGCGATGAGCATCGTCACGACTCGCACCACCGGTAGGAGGACGAAGAGCGCGAGACCCGCCGTGATCACGCGCGGCCCCGCCACCACCCAGGGTCCCGAGGGACCGATGGCGGCGAGGGCCAGACCGGCGGCCACCACGAGAGACGCAATCCACGTTCCGTTCCCAAGCAGCCTCGCCAATCGATGCTCGAGCCGCATAGCCCCCTCGTCGCTTGGTTGCATCACGAAGCGCTCGGCGCGCCCCATGCGCTCACCAACATCTGCACCGCAAGCACGAGCAGCACCGCCACGAACGACAGGCGCAGGCGTTCGTTCGGCACCCTCATCAGAATGCGGGCCCCGAGCAGGGAGCCGGCGACGGATCCAAGCGCGACCGGTCCGACGATCGCAGGCACGATGCCGCCGCGCATGAGGTAGGCGCCCGCGCTTGCAGAGGCGGTCACACCGATCATGAAGTTCGAAGTTGCGGACGACACCTTGATCGGCAGGCGCAAGGCCGTATCCATCGCCGGGATCTTGAGCACGCCGCTGCCGATACCCAGCAGCGCGGAAACCAGACCCGCACCGAACATGAATGCCATGCCGAGCGGCACGCGCTGTACGCGATAGGGGATTTGCCGCCCGTTCGACGGGCCCGGATAACTCGCGTCCAGCTTGAGCAAGACAGACCACCGTCTCGCACACGGCGACTCCTCGCCGACCACGGGCTCGCCGCGCCGGGCGCGCATCTGCTGGCAGGACAACAGCAGGATCAGGGCGAAAAGCAGGTACAGAAATCTCACGGGGAGCCAGCCGGCTAGCAGCACGCCGGCCAGCGCGCCCACCGTGGTCGCCATCTCGAGCACGATGGCGAGCCGGATGTTCGTCAAGCCGTGCCTAAGGAAGGGTCCGGCGCTTGCGCACGAACAGGCGATGACCGACACGATGCTCGCGCCGATGGCGACGCGCACGTCGACGTGCCAGATGCCCGTAAGCAGCGGCACGATGAAGATGCCGCTGGCCATGCCCAGCATGCCGCCCAGCGTGCTGGCAGCGACGGCCGCGGCAAACAATCCCAGCGCCAGACCAGTGTTCATTTCTGGCGCTTGACCTTCTCCGGCGCACCCCGGCGCCGAGCCAGCCGGGTCACGAACCGGACCATGTCGCCCCGGTAGTGCAACCGCTCGTAGTCGATCGGCTGCTTGGCACCGCGATACGAGGTGCGCTCGATCAAAAAAATCGGGCTCCCCGCTTCGATGCCAAGCGCCGAGGCCACCACGGCCTCGGCTCCGACCGCTTCGAGCTTGTATTCCGCGTCGATCAGCGGGATGCCGTACTTCTGCTCCAGCAATTCGAAGATCGGCTGGGACTCGAGGTCGTTGGTGATGATCTTCTGCCCGATGTCCAGCGGCAGGAAAGTTTCGTCGAACGAGACGGCGACCCTGTTGGCCAGGCGCACGCGCTGAATGCGCACGACGCGTGTGCCCGTCGCGAGGGCGAGCTGCCGGGCCACGATGTCGGTCGCGGGCACCACGCGCTGGTCGATGAGCCGAGCGGACGCACGGCGCCCGACGGCCTTCATGTCTTCGACGAAGCCGCTCAGTTCGGTCAATTCCTGCGTGATCCTGGGCTGGGCGACGAACGTGCCCTTGCCTCGTCGAATCTCGACAACGCCCGTGCCAATCAGGTTTTGAATCGCCTTTCGAACGGTCGTCCGGCTGACCTGAAACCGCTCGACCAAGCTGTCTTCGGAAGGGAGCTGGGCGCCCGCGGACAGCTCGCCGCTGGCCACCTCGGCAGTGAGCACCTCTTCGACCTGGGCGTAGAGCGACGTGGGAGATGACGACATAGCGACATCATGATGTCACTATGTCGTGATGTCAACTGGCAACCGAACAATTGCTTGGCTCGACCGACGCATATCGACCCGTCGCGGACCTTCGAAGCCTCAAGCCTCGGCCGAGAAGCTGACGTTGCCTAGCGAACTGAACTGCCACAACGAGTTGCACAACAGCGCCTTTCAGTAGAGACGCGACGTTTCTCCGCCGTCCACATTGAGGACTGCCCCATTGACGAACCGAGCGGCATCCGAGCACAGCCAGGTGATCGCGTTCGCGATCTCTCGGGCATCGCCCAGCCGATTCATGCCGGAGTGTTTGGCTGCAAGGATTCTGTGTCGCTCCGGAGCACCCGGCACGTCCGGATTGACCATCTCCGATCTCGTGAAGCCGGGTGCCACGGCATTGATCCGAAGACCGGACTGGCCGTAGTCGATGGCCGCTGACCTGGTCAGCCCGACCACGCCGAACTTGCTGGTGCTGTAGGGTGCATGGCCGTTGTCCGAGCCCTTGAGGCCGTAGATCGACGAGACATTGACGATCGCACCGGCGCCGTGCGGCAGCATCGCCTGGATCTCATGCTTCATGCACAGCCAGACGCCTTTGAGGTTGACGTTCATGACAGCGTCCCACTGCGCTTCTTCCACATCCGCTATCGGCGTTCGGAGAACACCGGCGATGCCCGCGTTGTTGACGGCGCAGTCGAGCCGCCCGAACCTCGCGACGGTGGCCTGGACCATGGCCTGTATGTCGCTTGCATTGCCCACGTCAGTGCGCACGAAGAGCCCCTCCGCGCCGAGCCCCTCGATCTGCTTCAGAACCGCTTCGCTCTGATCCACACGGCGTGCCGCGATGACGACCTTGGCACCTTCGCGCGCAAATTGAAGGGCCGTCGCCGCTCCCAGTCCCGCACTGCCGCCGGTGACGAGTGCAACCTTTCCTTTGAACGCTCTCATGGAGTCCTCCTCTGCACCCACGGGCGCAAGTCGTCACCGCCCGTCAACGCATCGACGACGTGGTTGGCGCCCATCGCCGATTGCGCATTGAGCGCGGGATGGACTTCGCCGCGGTTCTCTCCGAAGCCGATGCGCGCATGGCCGGGCTTCTCGCACCAGCCTTTGAAGACCACCGCATCGCCGTCGGCGAGGAAGGAGCGCTCCTCCCCGTTGGCGAGTTTCAAGGGCGATCGCCCCGCGCGTGCAAGCTCGATGATGGCGCCGGCCTCGATGTCTGTGGGACCGGAGATCGTGCCGGTGCCCAGCAGGTCGCCGGGCTGCAGATTGCAGCCGCCCACCGTGTGATGCGCCACCATGTGTGCGACGGTCCAGTACTGGTGCTTGAAGCTCGTGCGGCTCAGCCGCTCGGCGCGGTCGCCGCGAGCACGGTGCCGCGCCGTCTCGAGCCAGACTTCGAGCTGGATGTCCAGCGCACCATCGACCCGAACCTGCTTCGATTCCAGGTACGCCAGCGGTTGGGGTTCGTCAGCGGCGCGATGCCATTCCTGGCGATAGGGGGCCAGCGCCTCCATCGTCACAATCCACGGCGAGATCGTGGTCGCGAAGTTCTTGCCCAGAAAGGGCCCGAGCGGCGCCATCTCCCAGAACTGGATGTCGCGTGCCGACCAGTCGTTGAGCATGCAGATGCCGAACACGTGGGCTTCGGCATCGTCCACGGCGATCTGCTCACCTTGCGTGTTGCCATGGCCGATGAACATGCCGAGCTCGATCTCGTAGTCGAGGCGGGCGCAAGCGCCGTACACCGGCGCAGCGTCGCCTGGTGACAGGCTTTGGCCCATCGGCCGCCGAACCTTCTGGCCGCTGACACCGATGCTCGAAACACGGCCGTGATAGGCCGTCGGGACCCATTGGAAGTTCGACGTGATCGGGTCTTCCGGGCGGAACAGTCGGCCGACGTTCAGCGCGTGATGGATCGAGGTGTAGAAGTCGGTGTAGTCGCCGATGCGCGCCGGTACCGCGTACTCGGCGGCGGCCAGTGGCACGAGACAATCGCGCACCGAATCGGTGGCGCCCGCCTTCGCGGTGCTTTCGAGCAGCGCGAACAGGTCATGCCGCAATGCCCGCCATGCGGCGGCGCCCATCGCGAAGAAATCATTCAGCGCGGGCCGCGCGCAGGCGGTCGCGGACTGCGCGGCGAGCCCGTCGAGCAGCGTCGTGCGACTCAGCGCGCCCAGATCGACGATCTGATCGCCGATGGCGACGCCACCGCGAAACGCTTCACCGCTGCCAGCGCGGCTAAACACCGCGAACGGCAGGTTCTGGATCGGGAAGTCGCATCCCGGCGCGTTCGCAGAATCCAGCCAGCTCTTGCGCTTGACGTCGTGGGTATGGTTGAGTTGCATCGCGTGCGTCCTTGTCGAATGTCTTGCTCAGGCGGCCATCAGCTTGTCGTCGAAGATCGCCACCGCGCGCGTCCAGCCCGCCGAAGCGCCGCGGATCTTGTGTGGGAAGCAGGAGATGTAGAACCCGTCGGCCGGCAGCGCTTCAAGGTTGTGCAGCTTCTCGATGTGGGAGTAGCCGATGTCGCGGCCGGCCTTGTGGCCCTCCCAGATCAGCGAGGCGTCGTGCGTTTCGCCGTATTTCTTGGCGGTGTGCACGAACGGCGCGTCCCAGCTCCACGCGTCGGTGCCGGTCAGGCGCACGCCGCGTTCGAGCAGGTACATCGTGGCTTCGTAGCCCATGCCGCAGCCGGATGACACGTAGTCGGGCTGGCCGTAGCGCGAACCGGCGCGCGTGTTGACGGCCACGATCTCCAGCGGCGCGAGCGTGTGGTCGATGCGCTTGAGTTCGGCTTCCACGTCGGCGGCCGTCACGACATAGCCGTCGGGAAAGTGACGGAAGTCCAGCTTCACGCCGGGCTGGAAGCACCACTCCAACGGCACTTCGTGGATCGCGATCGAGCGCTCCTGGTGCCCGAGCGCCTTGTTCATCGTGCTGTGGAAGTGATACGGCGCGTCGAGGTGCGTGCCGTTGTGGGTCGACAGCGTCACCAGCTCGACGGCCCAGCCTTCGCCATCGGGCAGGTCCTGTTTCTTCAGCCCGGGAAAGAACGGCTCGATCTGCTCGAAGCTCTGTTCGTGCGTGAAGTACTGGATCTTCGGCGCGAAGGCCGGTGGATCGGAGAGCACGTCGTTCTCGAGGTAGATCGACAGGTCGACAAATCGGCGGGTCATGGTGGTGCTCCTTTCAGGGGTGCTGCCAGCGCAGCACTTTCGTTTCGACAAGTGCCAGCACTGCGTTGCTCGTGAAGCCGATCAGCCCGAGCAGCACGATGCCGGCGAAGAGTTCGCTCGCGCGGAATGCGCGCGCCGCGAGCAGGATGGCCTGGCCCAGGCCGCTTTGCGACGCGATCATTTCGCCGACCACGGCGACGATCAGCGAGATCGTCATCGACAAGCGCATACCGGCCAGGATGTCGGGCATCGCGTTGGGCAGGCCGACCTTCCAGACGAAGGCTGCACGTGAGATCTGCAGGCAGCGTGAGACTTCGGCGAGTCGGGGCTCGACGGCGGCGAAGCCATGGACGGTCGCCAGCAGCACCGGCCACATCGCGCCGAAAGCGACGACGAACAGCACCATCCCCGGGTTCAGCCCGAAGATCGAGATGGCCAGCGGCAGCAACGCCGAAGCCGGCAACGGGCGGATGAATTCGAGCGTCGGCTGCACCCACGCGCGAACCGCGGGCGACACGCCGATCGCCGCACCGAGCACGACGCCGAACAATGACGCAAGCAGCCAGCCCAGCAACATGCGGCTCACGGTCGCGAGCGTGAACGAGAGCAGCTCGCCATGGCCGCCCCCGCCGAAATTCAGGCCTTCGGCAAGGCTCGCGAGCGTGGCCTGCGGCGTGGGCAGGAACACGCGGCTGACCCAGCCGGCGTTGCTCGTGATCCACCACAGCGCGATCAGCGCCGCCAATATCGAGGCCGACCCCAGCCAGCCGCGCGCACGTTCGATGAGCGACCGATTCATTGCACGGCCCCCATGCGTCGAGCGACATCTCGCTGCAACTTCAACATCGACGCGTTGATGACGAAGCCGACCACGCCGATCCAGCCCAGCCAGCCGAGCATCAGCGCCGGATCGAAGCTCTGCTGCGCGATCATCATCGCGTAGCCCATGCCGTTCGGGTTGGCGGCGATCTCGACCGTGACCGCCACGACCAACGCCACCGCAACGCCGAGGCGCAACGCGACGAAGAGCCGCGGCACGATCGCCGGCAACACGATCTTCCAGGCTTGCTCGCGCGCGGACAAGCCGAGCACGCGGCTCACTTCGAGAAGGCGCGGCTCGACCTGCTGCACCGCCGACTGCACCAGGATCAGCAATGGCCAGAAGGTCGCGAACGCGACGATGCATAGCTCCATGCGCATGCCGAAGCCGAACATCAGCATCGCCAACGGGATCAGCGCCACCGACGGCACGGGCCGCAACACCTCGATCGACAGCATCGAGAGTCGCGCGGCACGGCGCGACAGACCGAGCGCGATGCCGAGGCCGGTGCCGAGCAGCGCCCCCAGCAGCAGCCCGAGCGCGGCCGTGGCGAGCGTGAAACCGGTGGCCTGCCACAGCGAGCCGTCGACGGCCGCCCCGGCGAGCGCCTTCAGCGCCGCGCTCGGCGGTGCAAGCGCTTCGCTGCCGAGCGCGGCCGCGCGCCGCGCATAGCCTTCGTAGAGGGCGAGCAGTACAGCTGGCAATACCCACGGCCGCAACAGCGCAGGCCAGCCGCTTGAGCGGCCGCGCTTCCCAGGTGGCGTCACGCCATGGGCGACCACTGCGCGCTCAGTCATGACCTTGCTCGATGAACGCGAACAGCTCGCGCCGCAGACGCAGGAACTCGGGGTGTTCCTTGGTCGCGAGCTGGTCGCGCGGGCGCTCGATGCACACGTCGATCATGCGTGCGAGGCTCGGCCGGCCGGGGCCGGGATTGGCCTGCAGCGCGATCACCCGATCGCCCAGGTAGATCGCCTCTTCGAGATCGTGCGTGACGAAGAGCACCGTCAAGCCGTCGTCGCGCACGAGCCTGGCGAGTTCATCCTGCAAACCCTGGCGGGTCAATGCGTCGAGCGCACCGAAGGGCTCGTCCATCATCATCAGCTCGGGCTTCTGCGCCAGACAGCGCGCGATCTGTGCCCGTTGCTGCATCCCGCCGGAAAGCTGCACCGGAAACTTCTGTGCATGCTGGGCGAGGCCGACCTTGCCGAGCACTTCGTCGATCAACGGTGGACGCTGCGAGGCAGCGACGCCGGCCGCCTCGAGCGCAAGGCTGACGTTGCCCGCGACGCTGCGCCACGGCAGCAACGCGCGCCCATAGTCCTGAAACACGAATGCTACTTCGCGCGACGGCTCGGAGACGGGTCGCCCGTTGCGCCAGATGCCCCCTGCACTGGCCGTGACCAGGCCGCTGGCCGCGCGCAGCAAGGTGGTCTTGCCACAGCCGCTCGGGCCGACGATGCAAACGAACTCGCCGCGCGCCACGTCGAACGACGTGGGCGAGAGAATCTCGCGGCCGCCGAGGCGGATCGTCACGCCGTCGAAACGCAGGAAGCTGCGGTCGCTCATGAACGTTCTACCGGACGATCAGCTTCGCGACGTCCACCGGCGACTTGAGCATCTCCTGGTCCTTCATCAGGCCGACCCAGTAGGCGAGCTGCTTGTCGCTCACGAGCGGACCTGGAGGCGAGATTTGTGCTTTCGCGAGGACCTCCGGCGGCAGCTTGATGTACTTGCCGATGCTCGCTCGTACCTTGGCATCGTTCTTCGGCTGCTGCATGAACGCAGCTGCTTCCTGCACGGCCTCGCGGAAGGCGCGCGCGGCGGCCGGGTTCTTGGCCACCCATTCACGCTTGGCCGCGTGCACGATCGTGTGATTGCCTTCGGGCAGGAAGGTCGAGTAGTACGACGCGACGTAGCCCGCCCCGCTCTCGGTGATGCGGCTCATGAATGGATCGGCCGTGACGACCGCGTCGACCGACCCGCCGCGCAGCAGGTCGCCGTGCTGCGGGAATGCGGCCTCGACGAAGTTGACCTTGCGGTAGTCGACGCCCTGACTCTTGAGCCAGGCGCGGAAGGTCACGTGCAGGAAGGCGCCGAGCCCGGGCACACCGACCTTCTTGCCGACGCAATCTTGCGCCGTGCGAATCCCGGAGCCCGCGCGCGCCACGAGGCCGAAGCCGGTGACGGTCTTGGAAGTGACGCCGCCGCCAGAGATGAGCACCAGGTCGAGCCCGCCGTCGACGGCCTGCAGAAAGACCGATGGCGTCGGCCCACCGATCTGCAGCGAGTCGGACTGCAGCGCCGCGGGGATCGTGGAGTTAAGCGGGATGAACTTCAGCTCGACGTCGAGGCGGCGCTTGGTGAAGTAGCCCTCTTCGGCCGCGACGAAGACCGAGGCGAAGTCGACCACGGCGGTGTA
>DASYCA010000406.1:0-4037 GCA_036500445.1 Burkholderiaceae bacterium
CGCGCGCCGACCACATGCGCGAGTTCGGCGAACTTCTGTGGCACCGCTTCGATGTTGAAGTTCATCACCGGCTCGATCATCAGCGCGTTCGCGAGGCCGTGGTGCAGATCGCAGACGGTGCCGAGCGCGTGGGCGCAGGAGTGCACGGCACCCAGGTCCTTCTGGAACGCGATCGCGCCCATCATCGAGCTCATCATCATGTCGGCACGCGCCTGCAGGTCGCCGGGCTCGCGCACCGCTTTCAGCAGCGAGCGCGCGGCGATGCGGGTGCCTTCCAGCGCGATGCCGTCGCACAACGGGTGGTAGGCGGGCGAGAGGTAGCTCTCGATGTTGTGGGTCAGCGCGTCCATCCCGGTCGCGGCCGTCACGGCCGGCGGCAGGCTGAGCGTCAGCTCCGGGTCGGCGAACACGACCTTCGCGAGGATCGCGGGCGAGAAGATCACGCGTTTCACATGCGAGGCTTCCTCGCTGATCACGCTGCTGCGGCCGACCTCGCTGCCGGTGCCGGAGGTGGTCGGCAGCGCGACGAAATACGGCAGCGTAGCGGCGTCGATCGCGCGCACCTGCGGGTGGTCCCAGACGTACTCCATCACGTCGCCGGGGTGCGTCGCGAGCAGGCCGACGACCTTCGCGACGTCCAGCGCCGCGCCGCCGCCGACGCCGATCACGCAGTCGGCCTCATGCGCCTTGTAGGCGGCCGCCCCATTCATCACCTGGGGGCCGGTCGGGTTGCCGGACACGCCGCCGTAGACCGCGACCGCCAGGCCGACCGCCTCGAGCTCGCCCTTCAGCTCGCCGATCAGCGGCAGCGTGGCCAGGCCCTTGTCGGTCACGATCAGCGGACGGCGCAGCGCGCGCTCCTTCAGATGCGGGCCGACCAGCGCGCGCGCGCCGGGGCCGAAATGAATCGTGGTCGGGAATGAAAAGCGGGTGATGCTCATGATGGTGTTCTTCTTCCCGTCAGGTCGGAGGAGTTCAGATGATCTCGAAGTAGCGCTTCAGTTCCCAGTCGGTCACCCCGTCCAGCCACTGGCGCCACTCCCATTCTCGCGTCGCCGCGAAATGGTCGACGAAATCATCGCCGAACCAGTCGCGTGCGATTGTTGACTGCTTGAAGATGCGCGTCGTCTCGATCAGGGTGCGCGGTGCGCGCGGGATGTCTTCGGCGCCGGCGTTCGTCCCGGTGATCGGCGGCGCCGTCAGCTTCAGGCCTTTCTCGACGCCGTGCAGCCCGGCGGCGATCACCGCGGCCATCGCCAGGTACGGGTTCACGTCGGCGCCGGGGCAGCGTGTCTCCAGCCGCGTGGCCTTCGGGCTGCCGGCGATCACGCGGAAGCTGGCGGTGCGGTTGTCCAGCCCCCAGGTCGGTTTCACCGGCGCCCAGAAGCCGTCGACGAGACGTTTATAACTGTTGATCGTCGGCCAGAACATCGGCGCCATCTCCATCAGGCAGCCGACCTGGCCCGCGAGGTAGCTCTCGAACAGGGCACTCATCTTGCGCGGCGACTTCGCATCGAAGAACAGGTTGCGCTCGCCGTCCGACAGGCTCTGATGGATGTGGCCCGAGCAGCCCGGCAGCTGCTGGTTCCACTTCGCCATGAAGCTCGGCATGATGCCGAAGCGGGCGCCGATCTCCTTCGCGCCGGTCTTGAACAGGATCGCCCGGTCGGCCTGCTCGAGCGCCTCGCTGAACGCGATCGCGACCTCGTAGACGCCCGGCCCGGTCTCCGTGTGCAGGCCCTCGATCGGCACGCCGTACAGCGGCATCTCGTCCATCAGCGCGTTGAAGAACTCGCGCTTGTGGTTCATGCGAAGCAGCGAATAACCGAACATCCCCGGCGTGATCGGCTCGGGGCCGACGCCTTTCTTCTCGGCCCAGCTCTGCGGCGTCTCGCTGAAGTTGAACCACTCGAATTCCATCCCGGTCATCGGCAGCACGCCGAGCTTGGCGGCGCGCTTGAGTACGCGCTTGAGCGTTTGGCGCGGGCAGATCGGCGACGGCGTGCCGTCGACATTGACGAACTCGCCGAGGAACATCGGCACGCCGCCGTCCCAGGGCACGTTGCGGTGGGTGGCCAGGTCGATGCGCGCCAGCGCGTCCGGGAAGCCGTGCTGCCAGCCGGTCAGCGAGGCGTTGTCGTAGCACTGGTCCATCGCGTCCCAGCCGAACACGACGTCGCAGAAGCCGAAGCCGCCGTCCGGGTGCGGCTGCGCGGCGCCGAGGAATTTGTCGATGTGCAGGTACTTGCCGCGCAGCACGCCGTCGATGTCGCTGACCGCGACCTTCACTTTACCGGTGCCCGACTGGCGCACCGCGGCGAGCGCCGGATGTTCCTTGCCTGCCGCCTTCTTCTGCGTCGCCATCGATGTCCCCTCCCGTTGCGGAGCCTACGCTATCCCCCGGCACGATGCCGAGCTCGCGCATCGCGTCGCCGATCGCCGCGACCGCCTGCTGCATTTCGTTGCGGCCGATCGCGCCGATGCAGCCGACCCGGAAGGTCTCGACCTGCGTCAGCTTACCCGGGTACAGGATAAAGCCGCGGCGCTTGGCCGCCTCGTAAAAGGGTCGGAACTGGTAGGCCGAATGCTCCGGCGCATGGAAGGTCACGATGATCGGCGCCTGCAGCGCCGGCGCCAGGAAGGGCTTGAAGCCGAGCCGGGCCATGCCGTCGACGAGGGTCGCGCAGTTGTCGGCGTAGCGCAGCAGCCGCGCCGGCTGGCCGCCCTCCTCCTCGAACTGGCGCAGCGCCTCGGCGAGTGCCGCGACCACGTGGGTCGGTGGCGTGAAGCGCCACTGGCCGGTCTTCTCCATGTAGGCGTGCTGGTCGAACAAGTCCATCGCGAGCGAGTGGGAGTGGCCCTCGCAGCCGGCGAGCACGGCCTTGCGGATGAACACGAAGCCCATGCCGGGCACCCCTTCGAGGCACTTGCCGCTGGCCGCGACGAGCGCATCGAAGCGGATCTCGCGCGCGTCGATCGGCAGCGCCGCGAACGAGCTCATCGCGTCGACGATCAGGCCCTTGCCGTGGCGCGCGCAGACCTCGGCGACTTCCGCCAGCGGGTTCAGCACGCCGGTGCCGGTCTCGCAGTGGATGACGCCGACGTGCGTGATGCTCGCATCCTCGCGCAGCTTCGCCTCGAGTGCGGCGGGCGAGACCGGCTCGTCCTCGGCATGCGCCATGATCGTGGTGCGCCGGCCCATCAGCGTCGCGAGCCGGCCCAGGCGCTTGCAGTACGCGCCGTTGTCCAGCACCAGCACGTGGCCGTCGCGCGGCACGACGGTCGCGACCGCGGCCTCGACAGAGAACGTGCCGCTGCCCTGCAAGGGCACGACGGTGTGCGTGTCGGCGCCATGCACGATCGCGAGAAGCTCGTCGCGCAGCGCGGCTGTCATCGCGTTGAAGTCGGCGTCCCACGATCCCCAGTCGCGCAGCATTGCGAGCTTGGTGCGCAGCGTGGTGGTGAGGGGCCCGGGGGTCAGCAAGATGGCGTCGCGGTCCACGTTTGTCTCCTGGATTCGGGTTCGTTCGAAAGGGCCGTCAACGGCCGCTCGTGTTGCGCCAGGCCTGGGTGCTGCGGTTCACCCACCAGCCGACGGCGATGAAGATCAGCGTCACGACCGACGACCCGGCGGTGATCAGCACCGCGCACGCCGCAGCGGCGCCGGCCTCGCCGGCCTCGTCGAGCCGGATGATCGCCATCGATGCCACGCGCGTGTCGGCCGCGTAGAGAAACACCACGGCGGAGATCGTCGTCATCGCGTTGATGAAGAAGTAGCGCGCGATGTCGAGCAGGGTCGGCGTGCAGATCGGCAGCGTCACCCGCCACAAGGTCTTGAAGAACGGCACCTTGAGCGAAGCGGAGACCGATTCGAACTCGGTGTCGAGCGCTTTCAGCGCGGTGACTGCCGTGAGATGGCCCGTGGTGTAGAAGTGCACGATGGTGCACATCACCAGCAGCGGCAGCGTCTGGTAGAGGCCGTTCAGCGGGTTGTCGGGCAGGTTGAAGAAGAAGATGTAGCCGAGGCCGAGCACCAG
>DASYCA010000407.1:0-9665 GCA_036500445.1 Burkholderiaceae bacterium
AACTGAGGCCATGCCGGGCTCTTTTTCGTTCGAAACGCCGACCGCGCTCGGCTACTTCGCCTCGCTCGTCGCCGACGACGCCAGCCTCTCGCTCGTCGAGGCCGCCGCATCGCTCGGGCAGGACGAATTCCCGCGCCTGGATACGCAGGACGTCCTGGCCCAGATCGACGCGCTCGCGGTCCGGCTGAAGCGGCGCTTCCCGGCCGACGCGGTGCCGGTGCAGCGGCTGCGCTGGCTGAACCGCTTCTTCTTCCAGGAGCTCGGTTTTGCCGGCAACGTCAACGACTACTACGACCCGCACAACAGCTTCCTGCACCGGGTGCTGGAGACCCGGCGCGGCATCCCGATCACGCTGGCGGTGCTGTACATCGAGCTCGCGACGCAGATCGGCCTGACCGCGCGCGGCGTCTCGTTCCCCGGCCACTTCCTGGTCAAGCTGCGGATGCACGCCGGCCAGCAGCATGGCGAGGTCGTGATCGACCCGTTCAGCGGCCAGTCGCTGTCCAGCGAGGAGCTCAATGAACTGCTCGCGCCCTATAAACGCAGCCGCGGGCTGCAGGGCGAGTTCGACGTGCCGATGGGCCTGTTCCTGCAGGCCGCGACGGCGCGCGAGGTCCTCGCCCGGATGCTGCGCAATCTGAAAGAGATCCACCGCAGCGCACGCGCCTGGCCGCGCCTGCTGCCGGTGCTGGAGCGCCTGGTCGTGCTGCTGCCGCAGGCCTGGGACGAGCGGCGCGACCGCGGCCTGGTGCACGCCGAGCTGGGCCAGCTCGGCGCCGCCGCGAGCGATTTGCGCGCCTACCTCGATCAGGTGAGCGACGCGCCCGACCGCGAGGCGATCGTGCGGCGGCTGGCTGCGCTGCCGCACCCGTAGAATCTCGCCACCCTCAGCGGCCGTCGCCGGGGCGTCATCCGTCCCGCATGTCGTTCTTCACTCCCGCGCAACGCCAAACCGTCACCTGGATCGCCCTGAGCCTGCTGGGCGCGCTCGTCGTCTGGCTGCTCGCGCCGGTGCTGACGCCCTTCGTCGTCGCCGCGGTGCTGGGCTATGTGCTGCACCCGCTGGTCGAGCGGCTGTCGCGCCGGCGCGTGCCGCGCGTGCTCGCGACGACGCTGGTCGAGGTCGCCGCGATCGTGATCGTGCTCGCGGTGCTGCTGCTGATCGTGCCGATCCTGTCCAAGCAGCTGCCGCTGCTGCGCGAGCAGATCCCGATGTTCGCCGACCGCCTGAACACGACGCTGACGCCGCTGCTGTCGCGTTTCGGCATCGACGTCGCGCTGGACACCGACAGCATCAAGGCCTTCGTGCTGAAGAACCTCAACGCCAACGTCGACGACTGGACCGCGACCGCGCTGAGCTCGGCGCGCATCGGCGGCAGCATCCTGCTGGCGGTCGTCGGCAACGTCTTCCTGATCCCGATGGTGCTGTTCTACCTGCTGATGGACTGGAACAGCCTGATGCAGCGCCTGGGCACGCTGATCCCGCCGCGCATGCGCGAGCGCACGCACGGCTTCATCGGCGAGTGCGACCTGGTGCTCGGCCAGTACCTGCGCGGCCAGCTCTCGGTGATGATCGCGCTGGCGGTCTACTACAGCGTCGGCCTCACGCTGTTCGGTTTCGACCTCGCGGTGCCGGTCGGCGTGTTCACCGGGCTGGCGGTGTTCATCCCGTACGTCGGCTTCGGCCTGGGGCTGGTGCTCGCGCTGATCTCGGGGCTGCTGCAGTTCACCGGCTGGCACGGGCTGATCGGCGTGGCCGTCGTGTTCGGCCTCGGCCAGCTGCTCGAGAGCTTCGTGCTGACGCCGCGCCTGGTCGGCGAGCGCATCGGGATGAGCCCGCTGACCGTCATCTTCGCGCTGCTCGCGTTCGGCCACCTGTTCGGCTTCGTCGGCGTGCTGATCGCGTTGCCGGTCAGCGCGGTGCTGGTCGTCGCGGTGCGGCGCCTGCGGGCGGTGTACCTCGAAAGCGAGCTGTTCACGGGATGAGGCAGATTCCATTGCCCATCGCGGCGCTGCCGGCGCCGGCGTTCGACAACTTCATGCCGGGCGCCAACGCGCCGGCGATCGCCCACCTCGAGGGCCTGAGCGCGCCGGCCGCGCCGGTGTACCTGTGGGGCGTCAGCGGCAGCGGCAAGACGCATTTGATGCAGGCGCTGGTGCACCGCTACGCCGACCAGGGCCTGCGCTCCGGCTGGTTCAGCGCTGCCGACGCCGCGCCGTGGCCGAGCGACGAGGCCTGGGCGCTGATCGCGATCGACAACTGCGACGCGCTCGACGCCGACCAGCAGCACGCCGCGTTCAGCCTGTTCGTCGATGCCGCGACGCGCGGCATCCCGCTGATCGCGGCCGGCCGGGTGCCGCCGGTCGACCTCGCGGTGCGCGAGGACCTGCGCACCCGCCTCGGCTGGGGCCATGTGTTCGCGATCCGACCCCTGGACGAGCCCGAGGCACGCGCCGCGCTGCGCCGCGAAGCCGACCGGCGCATGCTGTTCTTCTCCGACGACGTGATGGACTACCTGCTGACGCGCTTCGCCCGCGACCTGAAGCACCTGATGGCGCTGCTCGACCGATTGGACGAGTTTTCGCTGTCGACCAAGCGCGCGATCACCGTGCCGCTGCTGAAGAAGATGCTGGCCGAAGAGGGAGGAGCTGCGTCGTGAAGAAGAAAAACCTGTGCCTGTTCGACCTGGACGAGACCTTGCTGCCGCTCGACTCCGACCACGCCTGGGGCCAATTCCAGATCCGGATCGGCTGGGTCGACGAGACCGAGTTCGCGCGCCGCAACGACGCGTTCTTCGCCCAGTACCAGGCCGGCGCGCTGGACATCCACGCCTACGTCGCGTTCGCGACCGAGCCGCTGCGCGCCCGCACGCCGGCCGAAGGCGCGGCCGCGCAGGCCCGTTTCATGGCCGAGGTGATCACTCCGGTATTGCACCCGCGAGCCCGCGCGCTGGTGCGTTCGCACCAGCAGCGCGGCGACCTCGTCGCGCTCGTCACCGCGACCAACGACTTCGTCACCGCACCGATCGCCGCGGCCTTCGGAATCGAGCACCTGATCGCCGTCCGGCTCGCGCGCGAGCCTGGGGGTACCATCACGGGTTTCATCAGTGGCACGCCGAGCTACCGCGAAGGCAAGGTCACCCGGGTGGAAGAGTGGCTGGCCGGGCAGGGCGCGACATGGTCGGATTTCGAGCGCATCAGCGTCTACAGCGACTCGCTCAACGACCAGCCGCTGCTGGAGCGGGCCACCGACCCGGTCGCGACCAACCCGACGCCGGCGCTGCGGGCGCTGGCCGAGGCGCGCGGCTGGCGAATCCTGCAACTGTTCGATTGATTGACCGACTGACCGACCGATTGAAGTCTCGCGAATGATCAAAAAATTCATCGACAAGCTCCTCGGCAAGACCCCCCGGGCGGCGAAAGCACCCGCCGACGACGGCGCGGCCCCGGCCGGCAAACGCGTGGAGGTGCCCAAGAGCGAGCACCACATCGACCCGAAACTCGTCGACGAACGCGCCGTCAAGGTCGTCGCGACGCTGGTCGAGGGCGGCTTCGAGGCCTACATCGTCGGCGGCGCGGTGCGCGATCTGCTGGTCGGGATGCGCCCGAAGGATTTCGACGTCGCGACCAACGCGACGCCCGAGCAGGTGAAGGGGCTGTTCCGCCGGGCCTTCATCATCGGCCGGCGCTTTCGGATCGTCCACGTCGTGTTCGGCCGCGGCCGGCAGGACCGGGGCCTCTCCGAGGTGATCGAGGTCTCGACCTTCCGTGCGATGGTCGGCGCGGCCGACGCCGAGCAGGTCACGGGGAATGAAAAAACCTCGAAGAGCGAGCTTGCCGGCAAGAGCCACGTGGTCGACGCCGAAGGCCGGGTGCTGCGCGACAACGTCTGGGGCCCGCAGATCGACGACGCCGCGCGGCGCGATTTCACGATCAACGCGATGTACTACGACCCGCTGCGCGAGATCGTCGTCGATTACCACCACGGCATCGCCGACGTGAAGAAGAAGCTGCTGCGCATGATCGGCGACCCGGCCGCGCGCTACCGCGAAGACCCGGTGCGCATCATTCGCGTCGTGCGCTTCGCGGCCAAGCTCGGCTTCGAGATCGAGCCGAAGACGCGTGCGCCGATCAAGGAAATGGCCGCGCTGCTCGACAACGTCCCGGCCTCGCGGACCTTCGACGAAATGATCAAGCTGCTGCAGACCGGCCACGCGCTGGCCAGCATCAAGGAGCTGCGCAAACAGGGCCTGCACCGCGGCGTGTTCCCGGTGCTCGACGTCGCGCTCGACGAAGCGCAGCGCCACGACGGCCGCGAGAAATTCGTTCAACTGGCGCTGGCCGACACCGACCGCCGGGTCGGCGAAGGCAAGCCGGTCGCGCCGAGCTTCATGCTCGCCTGCATGCTGTGGCACGACGTGCTCGACGGCTGGCAAAAATTGAAGGCCAAGGGCGAATCGGCGTTCCCGGCGCTGCAGCAGGCGATCGACACGGTGTTCGACGCGCGCATCGGCGACATCTCCGGCCGCGGCAAGCTGGCCGCCGACATGCGCGAGATCTGGCAGATGCAGCCGCGCTTCGAGCGCCGCCAGGGCAACAGCACCGCCGCGCTGCTGGAGCAGCCGCGCTTTCGCGCCGGCTTCGACTTCCTGCGCCTGCGCGGGGACGCCGGCGAGATCGATGCCGAGCTCGCGAACTGGTGGGAAGATTTTTCGCAGGCCGACGACGAGGGCCGGCGCCAGCTGCTCGAGGCCGTGCGGCCGGCCGGCGGCGCGGTGCGGCGCGTGCGCAGCAGCACGCCGAAGCCGGCGCCGCTGGGCGCCGCGCCGGCGGACGACGCCGAAGACGGTGACGAGGCGTCCGCCGGCGAGGCGGGTGACGCCGTGGAAGGCCTCGAAGGGGGTGAGCCGGTGCGCAAGCGCCGGCGCCGCCGGCGCAAGCCCTCCGGGGCGGGCGCCGGCCCCGAGGCCGCCGTGGACGTGGCGCCGGTCAGCGACCCGACGCGCGACATCTGAGGAGGGCCGTTTCGATGAGTGCTTCCGGTCTGGATCCCCGCGCGCTGACCCGCCTGACCTTGGCGCTGCAGCGATTGGTCGATTCGAACCGGGTGCCCGGCGTCGTCGCGATGATCTGGCGCCGCGGCGAGGTCGCCTACCTCGAGAGCCTGGGCCAGCAGGACCCGCAGCGCGGCACGCCGATGCGGCCGGATGCGATCTTCCGCATCCATTCGATGACCAAGCCGGTCGTCTCGGTCGCCGCGATGATACTGGTCGAGCAGGGGCAGCTGCAGCTCAGCGACCCGGTCGCCTCGCACCTGCCCGAGTTCGCCAACGGGCGCGTCGGCGTCGAGCGCCAGGGCGGGCTCGACCTCGTCACGGTGAAGCGGCCGATGACCGTGCACGACCTGCTGCGCCACACGGCCGGGCTGACCTACGAGTTCCTGCCGACCTCGCTGGTGCGGCGCGCCTATGTCGCGGCGCGGCTCGGCGCGCGCGAGCGCAGCAACGCCGCGCAGATCACCGCGCTCGCGAGCCTGCCGCTGATGCGCGAACCGGGCAGCGCCTGGGAATACAGCCGCGCGACCGACGTGCTCGCGCGCGTGATCGAGCTCGTCACCGAGGTGCCGCTGGACGTGTTCCTGCAAGACACGATCTTCGAGCCGCTCGCGATGCACGAGACCGGGTTCGAGCTGGTGCCGGCACGCCGGGTGCGCATCGCCGAGCCCTTCGCGTTCGACCCCGACAGCGGCGCCCCGGCCACGCTGTTCGACGCCCGCGCGCGGACCTCGCTGCACGACGGCGGCGGCGGCCTGCTCAGCACGATCGCCGACTATGGCCGCTTCCTGTTGATGCTGGTGAACGGCGGCCGCCTGGACGGCGTGCGGCTGCTCGGCCGCAAGACGGTCGAGGCGATGACGTCCGACCACCTGCTCGACCTGCCGCGCGCCATCGACCTGCTGCCGCCGGACCACGGCTTCGGGCTGGGCTTTGCCGTCAAGACGCAGCTCGGCGGCGGCGTCGAGCCCGGCTCGGTCGGCTGCTACGGCTGGAGCGGCTCGGCCGGCACCGCGTTCTTCGTCGACCCCGCCGAGCAGATGTTCGCGATCCTGATGACGCAGGCGCCGGGCCAGTTCGACGAAGTGCGCGAGCTGTTCCGCCAGCTCGTCTATGCCTCACTTGACGACTGACGACGCCGTTCGTGCGACCCGCGTGCGCGCCTTCATCGGCCTGGGCGCGAATCTGGGCGAGGCGCGCACGGCGCTGGACACGGCGGTGAGGGCGCTCGCGGCACTGCCCGAGACCACGCTGCACGAATGCTCGTCGGTCTGGCACAGCGCCCCGATCGACGCCAGCGGGCCCGACTACCTGAACGCGGTCGTCCTGGTCGAGACCGCGCTCAGCCCGCTGGCGCTGCTCGCCGCGCTGCAGCGCATCGAGCTCGAGCACGGCCGCGAACGGCCGTACCGCAACGCGCCGCGCACGCTCGACCTGGACCTGGAGCTCTATGGCGACGAACTCATCGCGACGCCGGCGCTGACGGTGCCGCACCCGCGCCTGCACGAGCGTGCGTTCGTGCTGCGGCCGCTGGCCGAGCTGGCGCCCGGGCTGCAGATCCCGGGGCGGGGCGGGCTCGACGCGTTGCTCGACGCGGTCGCCGGCCAGCGCATCGAGCGGCTCGATAAACTGTCGCGATGAATGCCATTCCCGCCCCGCTGCAAACCACGCTGCTGCTCCTGGGCTCCAACGTCTTCATGACCTTCGCGTGGTACGGCCACCTGAAGAACCTGGCCGACAAGCCCTGGTACTGGGCCGCGATCATCAGCTGGGGCATCGCGCTGTTCGAGTACCTGCTGCAGGTGCCGGGCAACCGGATCGGCTTCGCGAGCGGCATGTCGCTGGCGCAGCTGAAGATCACGCAGGAGGTGATCACGCTGGTCGTGTTCGTGCCGTTCGCGATGCTCTTCATGGACCAGCCGTTCCGGATGGATTTCATCTGGGCCGGCCTGTGCATGGTCGGTGCGGTGTATTTCATCTTCCGCAGCTGAGGGCGCCGCGATGGATGCGACCGTCACCGCGGGGCTGAAGCGCTTTCGCCACATCGTCGTCGAAGGCCCGATCGGCGTCGGCAAGAGCTCGCTCGCGCGCAAGCTGGCCGCGCGCCTGGGCGCCGAGCTGCTGCTGGAGCTGCCCCAGGAGAACCCCTTCCTGGATCGCTTCTACGACGACATGGCGGGCTATGCGTTCCAGACCCAGCTGTTCTTCCTGTTCCAGCGCCTGAAGCAGATGCAGGGCGCCGCGCAGCCGGGCATGTTCGAGACCAGCCTGGTCGGCGATTTCCTGTTCGCGAAGGACGCGCTGTTCGCGCGGCTGACCCTGAGCGACGACGAGTTCCGCCTGTACTCGCAGATGTACACGCAGAGCGCGGCCCAGGTGCGCGAGCCCGACCTCGTGATCTGGCTGCAGGCCTCGCCGGCGAGCTTGCTGGCGCGCATCCGCAAGCGTGCGATCGGCATGGAGCAGGGCATCAGCGCCGAGTACCTGCAGCGCCTGTGCGATGCCTACGTCGAGTTCTTCCACGGCTACGAAGGGGCGCCGGTGCTCGCCGTCGGCACCGAGCAGTTCAACCCGATCGAGCGCGAGGCCGACTTCGAGGCGCTGCTGCAGCGCGTCGCCGCGTTCCAGGGCCGGCGCGAATTCTTCAACTCGGCGGTCGACGTCCCGTTCGGCTGACGCGGCGCGCTTACACTTCCCTCGTGTCAGGTTGATGACGCGGCCGTGACAAGGTCGCGCTCGGGGGAGAGTCGGGAATGCTGTTCGGCAAGCTGCTGCCCCGCGAGGGCAATTTTTTCGAGCTGTTCAACCAGCACGGCGCGTTCATCGTCGCCGGGGCGCGCTCGTTCATCCTGCTGATCCAGAACTACGCCGACCCGAACCTGCGCGAGCAGTACGCCAACGAAGTCGGCACTGCCGAGCGCCAGGCCGACCGCGTCACCGCCGAGGTGAACCGGCTGCTGCACAAGACCTTCATCACGCCGATCGATCGCGAGCAGATCCACGGCCTGATCAACGCGATGGACGACATCCTGGACCTGCTGCAGGACGCGTCGGAGACGATGTCGCTGTACGACGTGCGCGCGATGACCAACGACATCCTGCGCCTGGGCGACATCAGCGCGAAGTGCTGCGAGCGCGTGCAGCACGCGGTCTCGCTGCTGCCGCGGATCAGCCAGCTCGAGGTCGCCGAGGCGGCGATCAAGACCTGCGAGGAGATCGACAAGCTCGAGTCGGACGCCGACCGCGTGATGCGCTCGGCGATGTCCAAGCTGTTTCGCGAAGAGAAGGACGTGCGCGAGCTGATCAAGCTGAAGGCGATCTACGAGCTGCTCGAATCGATCTCGGACCGCTGCGAGGACGTGGCGAACCTGATCGAGGGCGTCGTCCTCGAGAATTCGTGATGCGGTCCGAGGGGTCGTCATGACCTCCATCCACGCGGGCTTCGCCGTCGTCGCGTTGCTGGTGCTGCTGGCGATCGCGTTCGACTTCATGAACGGCTTTCACGACGCGGCCAACGCGATCGCGACGGTCGTCTCGACCGGCGTTCTGAAACCCCAGCAGGCGATCGTGTTCGCGGCCTTCTTCAACGTGCTGGCGATCCTGATCTTCCACCTGAACGTCGCCGCGACGATCGGCAAGGGCATCGTGATGCCCGGCGTCGTCGACCACCACGTCGTGTTCGGCGCGCTGATCGGCGCGATCTTCTGGAACGTCGTGACCTGGTGGTACGGCATCCCGTCGAGTTCGTCGCACGCGCTGATCGGCGGCATCGTCGGCTCGGTGATCGCGAAGTCGGGCGCGGGCTCGCTGATCGCCTCGGGGATCTGGAAGACGGTGCTGTTCATCTTCCTGTCGCCGCTGCTGGGCTTCCTGCTCGGCTCGCTGCTGATGGTGCTGGTCGCGAACCTGTGCCGGCACAGCTCGCCGCTGCGCGTGGACAACCTGTTCCGCCGGCTTCAGCTCGTCTCGGCCGGCCTCTACAGCCTGGGCCACGGCGGCAACGACGCGCAAAAGACGATCGGCATCATCTGGATGCTGCTGATCGCGACGAACTATTCGCCCGCCGGGGCTGCGATGCCGCCGAGCTGGGTGATCTGGTGCTGCTACGTCGCGATCGGCGCGGGCACGATGTTCGGGGGCTGGCGCATCGTCAAGACGATGGGCCAGAAGATCACGAAACTGAAACCGGTCGGCGGCTTCTGCGCCGAGGCGGGCGGGGCGATCACGCTGTTTCTCGCGACCGCGCTCGGCGTGCCGGTCTCGACGACCCACACGATCACCGGCGCGATCGTCGGCGTCGGCTCGGTGCAGCGTGCCGCGGCGGTGCGCTGGGGCGTGGCCGGCAACATCGTCTGGGCCTGGATCTTCACGATCCCGGCGTCGGCGTTCGTCGCCGCGATCGCCTACGCGATCAGTCTGGTGCTCTTCACCTGAGCTCGGCGCGTGACTCGAAGTACTGCTGCGCCGCGAAGGCGAAGGTCGCCATCGCCGCGGCGGCGCCGATCGCGAGTGCGAGGCCGACGGCGAGATAGGTCGGCCACGTCGGCGCGCGCGTTGGCGGCGCCTCGCCGTGGCGCTCGACCCAGCGCTCGTCGCCGGTCAGGCCGTAGA
>DASYCA010000408.1:0-21493 GCA_036500445.1 Burkholderiaceae bacterium
GCAAGCTCAACAAGGTGATCGCCGACGAGCTGCATGTCTCGGTGCGCACCATCGAGGTCCACCGCGCCAGGGTTTACGCGAAGCTGGGGGTGCGCTCGGCCGCGGAGGTCGCGACGCTGCTGGCCGGCTGATTCAGTTGACATTTGGCCTCAATTCAGACGCCGGCGCGTCGATATGCCTCATGTCCTTCACTCGTGCGTGACATCCCATGCTCAATCGCCTCAGCTTCAAGCGCAAGATTTCCCTGCTCGTGGTCAGTGCCGTCGTCGGGCTGACCGTGATCACCGGCTGGTCGGTCCTGCAATCCCGCAGCGACGTGACCGAAGGCCGCAAGACCGCGCTGCGCGCTGCGGTGGACTCGGCCGCCACCATCGTCGCCGGCTACCAGGCCGCGGCGGCCGCGGGCACGATGAACGTCGAGGACGCGAAGAAGGCGGCGTCCGAGGCCGTGCGTTTGTCACGCTACGGTGCCGAGGGCAAGGACTACTTCTTCATCGTGACGACCGACGGTGTCGGCGTGATGCACCCGTTCCTGAAGACCTGGAACGAACACCAGCAGCTGACCGGGACCAAGAACGCGCAGGGCGCGGACACGGTCAAGCTGATGGTCGACGCGATGGCCGCGTCCAAGGCGCCCACGACCTACGCCGCGCTGCAGGTCGCGCACCCCGGTGACAGCAACGACCCCAAGGCGGTGCTGTACCCCAAGCTGCAGTACCTCGTCACGGTGCCGGGCTGGAACTGGGCCGTCGGCTCGGGCCTGTACATGGACGACGTCGACGCGCAGGTGCGCTCGGCCGCGTTGCGCCAACTCGGCATCGGCCTGCTCGTGCTGCTGGCGATCGGCGGCGTCGGCGTGATGGTCACGCGCAGCGTGCTCGGCCAGCTGGGCGGCGAACCCTCGACCGCGATCGCGGTGATGGCCGAAGTGACGGCCGGCAACCTGGCCGTGCAGGTGCCCGCCGCACCGGCCGGCAGCCTGCTGGCCGGCCTGCTCACGATGGTGAACTCGTTGCGCGACACCGTGATCCAGGTCCGGAATTCGACCGACAGCATCGGCACCGCGAGCAACGAGATCGCGATCGGCAACCAGGACCTGTCGTCGCGCACCGAACAGACCGCGTCGAACCTGCAACAGGCCGCGTCGTCGATGGAGCAGCTCACCGGCACCGTCAAGCAAAGCGCCGACTCGGCCCGCCATGCGAACCAGCTCGCCTCGTCGGCGGCCGAAGTCGCCGGCCGCGGCGGCGTCGTCGTCGCGCAGGTCGTGACGACGATGGACGAGATCAACGCGTCGTCGAAGAAGATCTTCGACATCATCGGCGTGATCGACGGCATCGCGTTCCAGACCAACATCCTGGCGCTGAACGCCGCGGTCGAAGCGGCCCGGGCCGGCGAACAGGGCCGCGGCTTTGCCGTCGTCGCGAGCGAAGTGCGCAGCCTGGCCGGCCGTTCGGCGGCCGCGGCGAAGGAAATCAAGGACCTGATCGGCGCCAGCGTCGAGAAGGTCGAGGGCGGCTCCAAGCTCGTCGCCGACGCCGGCGCGACGATGCAGGAGATCGTCGGCTCGGTGAAGCGGGTGTCGGACATCATCGGCGAAATCACCGCCGCGTCGGCCGAGCAGAGCGAAGGCATCGGCCAGATCAACGGCTCGGTCACTCAACTCGACCAGATGACCCAGCAGAACGCCGCGCTCGTCGAGCAATCGGCCGCCGCCGCCGAATCGCTGAAGGAGCAAGCCGCGGCACTCGCCCACGTGGTCTCGACCTTCCGCCTGGGCAACACCGCTTCGGTGCGTCCGGCCGCATTCACCGCAGCCGTTTCAACGGCGTCCAAGCCCACGGCTGCCAAGCCGGCCGGCCCCAAGACCGGCAGCGCCGTCAAGTCAAGCCTCGCGGCCAAGCCCCGGGCCAGCGCCCCGCGCGCCGCGGCCCCGTCCAGGCCGGCAAGCCCACCCGCGGTCGTGGGCGCGTCCGGCGCCGGCGACAACGATTGGGAATCCTTCTGAGCGCCGTCGGGACGAGTCGCGCTATTCGATCGCCTTGACCATGTCCTCGACGACCTTCTTGGCGTCGCCGAACACCATCATCGTCTTGTCCATGTAGAACAGCTCGTTGTCCAGCCCGGCGTAGCCGGCGGCCATCGAGCGCTTGTTCACGATGATGGTCTTGGCCTTGTAGGCCTCCAGGATCGGCATGCCGTAGATCGCGCTGCCCTTGGTGTGCGCGGCGGGGTTCACGACGTCGTTGGCCCCGAGGATGATCGCCACGTCGGCCTGGCCGAACTCGCCGTTGATGTCCTCCATCTCGAAGACCTGGTCGTACGGCACCTCGGCCTCGGCCAGCAGCACGTTCATGTGCCCCGGCATGCGCCCGGCCACCGGGTGGATCGCGTACTTCACGGTGATGCCCTTCTCGGTCAGCTTCGCGGCGAGTTCCTTCACCGCGTGCTGCGCGCGGGCGACGGCCAGGCCGTAGCCCGGCACGATCACGACCGTCTCGGCGTTGCCCAGCACGAAGGCCGCGTCGTCCGCGCTGCCGCTCTTCACCGGGCGCTGCTCGGCGGCTCCGGCCACCGCACTCGTCGCCTCGCCGCCGAAGCCGCCCAGGATCACGTTGAAGAACGAGCGGTTCATCGCCTTGCACATGATGTAGCTCAGGATCGCACCCGACGAGCCCACCAAGGAGCCGGCGACGATCAGCATCGCGTTGTTCAGGCTGAAACCGATGCCGGCCGCGGCCCAGCCGGAATAGCTGTTCAGCATCGAGACGACGACCGGCATGTCCGCGCCGCCGATCGGGATGATGATCAATACCCCGAGCACGAACGCGAGCCCCAGCAGCGCCACGAAGTCGACCCAGCTCTGGCTGTCGACGAAGCCGTAGATGAAGAAGATCAACGCCAGGCCCAGCACCAGGTTCAGGATGTGCTGGCCCTTGAACTGCACCGGCGCGCCCTTGAAGAGCCGGAACTTGTAGGTGCCCGAGAGCTTGCCGAACGCGATCACCGAGCCGCTGAACGTGATCGCGCCGATCGCCGCGCCGAGCGCGAGCTCGAGCCGGTTGCCGCCGGGGATCGGATCGCCCTTCAGCGCGATCGCGAAGGCGTGCGGCTCGGCCACCGCGGCCACCGCGATGAAGACCGCGGCCAGGCCGATCATGCTGTGGAAGAACGCGACCAGCTCGGGCATCTTCGTCATCTCGACCGTCTTCGCCCGGTACGCGCCGTAGCCGCCTCCGACCACCAGCCCGAGCAGCACCCAGCCCAGACCCAGCGCGTTGCCGTTGGCGAGCTTGACGATCAATGCCCCGGTCGTGACCATGGCGATCGCCATCCCGGTCATCCCGAAGACATTGCCCCGGATCGACGTGGTCGGGTGGCTCAGGCCCTTCAGTGCCTGGATGAAGCAGACGCTCGCGATCAGGTACAGCAGCGTGACGAGATCCAGGCTCATGGCTTCTTCACCTCGACGGCCGCCTTCGGCTTGTCCTTCTTGCGGAACATCTCGAGCATTCGCTTCGTCACCAGGAAGCCGCCGAAGATGTTGACCGCGGCGAGCGCGACCGCGAGCACCCCCATCACCTTGCCCAGCGGCCCTTCGGTGAGTGCGGCGGCCAGCATCGCGCCGACGATCACGACCGCCGACAGCGCGTTCGTCACCGCCATCAGCGGCGTGTGCAGCGCCGGCGTCACGGTCCAGACGACGTGGTAGCCGACGTAGATCGCCAGCACGAAGATGATCAGGTTGGTGATCGTGTGGGAGACGATTTCGTGTTCCATGGGGTCTTCCTGCTCTTGCTTTCTGTTCTTACTTTCTTTTGACTTCGCCGGCCTGCGTCATCAGGCACGCGGCCACGATGTCGTCGTCCATCGGCACGTTGAAGCTGCCGTCCTTGGTCAGCACCAGCTTCAGGAAGTCCAGCACGTTGCGCGCGTACAGCGCGCTCGCGTCGGCCGCCACCAGCGCCGGCAGGTTGGTCTCGCCCACGATCGTCACGCCGTGCTTGACGACGGTCTTGTCGGCCTCCGACAGCGGGCAGTTGCCGCCGGTCAGGCCACCCATCGTGTCCGGGCCCTTGCCGGCGGCGATGTCCACGATCACCGAGCCGGGCTTCATCGCCTTGACCATCTCCTCGGTGATCAGGGTCGGCGCGGCGCGGCCCGGGATCAACGCGGTGCTGATCACGATGTCGGCCGCGGCGATGCGCTTGGCGACTTCCACCTGCTGGCGCGCGAGCCAGCTCGGCGGCATCGGCTTGGCGTAGCCGCCGACGCCTTCGGCTGCTTCCTTTTCTTCAGAAGTGTCATAACTGACCTCGATGAACTTGCCGCCCAGCGATTCGATCTGCTCCTTCACGCTCGGGCGCACGTCGGAGGCCTCGATCACCGCGCCCAGGCGCTTCGCGGTCGCGATCGCCTGCAGCCCGGCCACGCCGACGCCCAGGATCACCACCCGCGCGGCCTTCACGGTGCCGGCCGCCGTCATCAGCATCGGGAAGAAGCGCTGGTATTTGTCGGCCGCGATCATCACCGCCTTGTAGCCGGCGATGTTGGCCTGCGAGGACAGCACGTCCATGCTCTGCGCGCGCGTCGTGCGCGGCGCGGCCTCCAGCGCGAAGCTCGTCAGCCCCGCGCCGGCGATGCGGTGCAGCCCGTCGCTGTCGAACGGGTTCAGCATGCCGACCAGTGCCGCGCCGGTCTTCATCATCGACAGCTCGCTGTGCAGCGGCGCGCGCACCTTCAGCACCAGGTCGCAGCCGAACGCGCCGGTCGCATCGGTGATCTCGGCGCCCGCGGCCACGTAGGCCGCGTCGGTGACGCTGGCGGCCACGCCCGCGCCGCTCTGGACCTTGATCGTGTGGCCCTGCGCCTTCAGCTTTTTCGCGGTCTCGGGTGTCACGGACACGCGCGATTCCCCGGCCGCCGTCTCGAGCGGTACCCCTATCAGCATGGAAGCCTCCTCAGGCGCTTTTCTGGAATTGCGCCGATTCTGCCGCACATGAGCCGAAACGTGCCATTGATCACGGTCAAGACGGGCGCGATAACATCGGCTGCATGAGCCCGCGCTGGAAACCGAGCGTCACCGTCGCCGCGATCATCGAGCGCCGCCGCGACGATGGCGCGAGCGAATTCCTGCTCGTCGAGGAGCAGACGCCCGAGGGCCTGAAGCTGAACAACCCGGCCGGCCACCTCGACCCGGAGGAGTCGCCGCAACAGGCCGTCGTGCGCGAGGCCCTCGAAGAAACGGCCTGCGTGTTCACGCCGGACCGCCTGGTCGGCATCTACCTGTCGCGCTTCCAGCGCCCGGCGACCGGCGAGGACGTGACCTTCCTGCGCTTCGCATTCGGCGGCCGCGTCGGCGAGCCCGACCCCACGCGCACGCTCGACGACGGCATCGTGCGCACGCTGTGGATGACGCTCGCCGAGCTGCGCGCGAGCCGCGCACGGCACCGCAGCCCGCACGTGCTGGGCTGCGTCGAGGACTTCGTCGCCGGCCGGCGCTACCCGCTGGACGCGGTCACGACCGATGAGAGCGTCTACATGCCCGAGATCAAGCGCGCCGCCGGTTGAATCCGCCGCGCGTAGCGGTCGCTCGTTATGTCTGCCTGCGCCCGGGTCGGAATGCGGGGTCGCCAACGTCGTTCAGGGCAGAGCGTTCACTGCGTCGGCGACCCCGCATCCCGCCCCGAGAGTCGCCGCCTTTCACCCGGATACTGCTCAGGTCGTGCCGGGCCGGCGAGCGTTCGGGTGCCCGGCACAGTGAACGCTCTACCCCTCACTGTGCCGGGCACCCGGACGTTCGCCGGCCTCTCTCCACCGTGAACAGCGAAAGTCCGCTACCCGCCGGCAAAACGCTCAGGGCCTACGCCGTCTCGAGTTCGCGCTCGCGCCGGTAGGCCACCAATTCCTCGATCGTCAGGATCGGAAAGCCGTGCTTGCGCGAGAACGCGACGAGCGCGTCGCCGCGCATCATGCTGCCATCCTCGTTCATCAGCTCGCACAACACCGCGGCGGGTTGCAAGCCGGCGAGGCGCGCGAGTTCGACCGCGCCTTCGGTGTGGCCGCGCCGCTCGAGCACGCCACCGGGGGCGGCGCGCAGCGGGAAGACGTGGCCGGGGCTGACGAGGTCGCCGGGTTGCGCGTCGGCGGCGACCGCGGCGCGGATCGTCGTGACGCGATCCATCGCGCTGACGCCGGTCGTGACGCCCTCGCGCGCCTCGATCGAGACCGTGAACGCGGTGCCGTAGCGGCTGCCGTTGTTCGCGACCATCGGCGGCAGCGCGAGCCGCTTCAATTGCGCGTCCGGCAGGCACAGGCAGACGATGCCGGAGCACTCGCGGATCAAGGTGGCCATCATCGGCACCGTGAGCCGCTCGGCGGCGACGATCAGGTCGCCCTCGTTCTCGCGGTCGTCGTCGTCGAGCAGGATCACGGCGCGGCCGTGACGGATCGCGTCCAGCGCGATCCTGAGGCGGGGCGGCATCGGGCCGCGGGGCTGGGAAGTCTTGGGTTGAGACATGTGAAACGCTCCTCGCAAAATGCACGAAAAACATTTCAGGGCGCGCAAACGCAATGCAACCACGCCGGGGGACGGCGCGGGCGAACCGCATCGGCACATCTTCTTTCATCCGGACTGTGACGAAGGAACAAGGCAAGCCCTGCTCCCGCGCTGAACCGTCGGCTCTGGCATCGCACCAGATCTGCTGACCCCTGCACCGGGAGATGCAAAGCGCTCGCGGGCTCGCGGCTTGCGCCGCCTACCGCCGGTGGGGAATTTCGCCCCGCCCTGAAGACGTGTGCCGATCTTTCGACCGGCAGCGCGATCTTACGGCGGAGCCCTTATCCGTGCACGTCGCGGGGGCGACACCTAAAATCGACGCCATGAAACCCCAGCGTGTCGTCGTCGGCCTGTCGGGCGGCGTCGATTCGGCCGTCAGCGCGTGGCTGCTCAAGCAGCAAGGGCACGACGTCGTCGGCCTCTTCATGAAGAACTGGGAAGACGACGACGACAGCGACTATTGCTCGTCCAACGTCGATTTCGTCGATGCCGCGGCGGTCGCCGACGTGATCGGGATCGAGATCGAGCACGTCAACTTCGCCGCCGACTACAAGGACCGCGTGTTCGCCGAGTTCCTGCGCGAATACGAGGCCGGCCGCACGCCGAACCCGGACGTGCTGTGCAACGCCGAGATCAAGTTCAAGGCCTTCCTCGACCACGCGATCCGCCTCGGCGCCGAGAAGATCGCGACCGGCCATTACGCGCGGGTTCGCCATCGCGTCGATGGCCGCTTCGAGCTGCTGAAGGGCCTGGATCCGCTGAAGGATCAAAGCTACTTCCTGCACCGGCTCACGCAGGCGCAGCTGAGCAAGACGCTGTTTCCGGTCGGCGAGCTGCCGAAAGCCGAGGTCCGGCGGATCGCGGCGGAGGCCGGGCTGCCGAATGCCAGGAAGAAAGACTCGACCGGGATCTGCTTCATCGGCGAGCGGCCGTTCCGCGAGTTCCTGAACCGCTATCTGGCGAACACGCCGGGGCCGATCAAGGACGACCGCGGCCGCACGATCGGCGAGCACGTCGGGCTGAGCTTCTACACGCTCGGCCAGCGCAAAGGCATCGGCATCGGCGGGCTGAAGGAGCGCGGCGCGGCGCGCGGCGCAGGTGAGCATGCGCCGTGGTTCGTCGCGCGCAAGGACATGGCGGCCAACACGCTGTATGTCGTGCAGGGCCACGAGCACCCGTGGCTGCTGTCGCACCGGCTTCAGGCGGATGATTTGAGCTGGGTCGCGGGCCACGCCCCCACCCATGAGGCGCTCGCCGCGAAGACGCGCTATCGCCAGCACGACGCCGATTGCGCGTTCAGCGGCGATGCCCCCGGAGCCTTCGAGCTGCGTTTCGACCAGGCCCAGTGGGCCGTCACGCCGGGCCAGTCGGCGGTGCTGTACTTTGGTGACGTCTGCCTCGGCGGCGGGGTGATCGCGGCGTCGGCCTGAGCCCGCCTACCTCGGGGCCATCAGCGCAGAGCGGCCGATTCGCTCGCGCGGAGCGGGCGTCATCGGCGCAAGGTCCGAGAAGCATGCTTGAGCAATGGGCTCGTTCAGCGACGGCAGGCTCCACGTTTTTTGCAGACGCAGGCTGTTCAGGCCGTCGTTCCACGCGTGGACCATTCGCTTGCCGGTCTCGTGGAAGCCGTCGCGGGTCTTGGTCGATTCGATCAGGGCGGGCGTCACGGAGACGACCGCTTCGCAGATGCGCTCGACACGCCGGCGGGTCTCGGCGGGCATGAGGCCGCAGCGAACTTGCAGAAATCGCTCCAGCGCCTTCCCCGGCGCCCAGGTGCTGCGGCCTTCGAGCGAGAGCCCGGGCGGGTTCTTGGCGTAGTCGTCGTAGACCGTGATGGTCAGCATGTCGTAGACCGGCGCCAGCCAGATGTCGTCTCTGGACCGATAGAGCAGTGCGACGTTCTTGCTGTGGCAGTCCGCGTTGCGCAGGGCATAGGTCAGCAGGATGAGGTCAGCGAGGCGCGACAGCGCTGCATTCTGCCGCTCCGCCGGGGCAACGACCTCTTTGATGCGTTTGACCACGCGCTCCCAGGTCGTTTCGTATTTCTGCTCGGGGCGCAGCGCCAGAAGGCTGCACAGGTCCTCCATGCCAAGCCGGGTCTGCCCATCGTCGTCGTAGTCGAAACGGTGAACGACCAGCGCTTGCCCATCCTCGGACACCTCCGTTCGGGCCGTGGGCAGCCCTGCCCGGCGTGCGACTTCCATGCACAGGTGTTCATTGAGTGCCGCGCCCGGCAGCTTGGCGGTCGTGCCCTTGACGATGTAGCGGTCCGTCGCCACGGTCGCTTTGTGGTGCGCAGCCAACTCGCCGGAGAGGAACTTCGGAACCACGCCCGAGACGCCGGAGACCGCGTGCTTGCGCACCAAACGGACGAACGCCTCCTCCGAATTGTCCCCACGCAGGATGTCGGCGAGTTCAAACGGCACAGGCGCCTGAGTGGGATCGGCATTGGCGGGGGCGACCTTGACGCGCCCAATGACATTGCGACCCACGACGGACAGCAGGTTCAGCGGCGAGGCGCCCACATGAGGCCCGAGTTCTTCCTGCAGCACGGACAGCAGAAAGCCCTCGGGCAGGTTCATGCGGAAGTTGGGGTGAAGCTCCGGGTAGACGTAGGACTCCGTGCGCACCGGCATCAACAACGAGACAAATCCAGCCTCATCGACATTCGGGTGGTAGCTCAGAACGTGCTTGAAACCATCCGGAGACTCCAGCGTCGCCACGGGCTTGTCGTGCACGTGAACGTGCAACTTCATCGAGGCGGACCCCACGGATCCACGTCGCGACTGAACGGGCGGCCGCCGGTGCTCGTCGCCTCCGCCTGACGTTCAGCAAGGGCATCCTCCAGCGTGAAGCTGCGCCGGCCCGGCGTGAACGACATCTCGTGGCCGAGCACCTCCAGCAAGCGCAGCAGCTTTCGGGCCCCGAATTCCGGGACGCCGCCGGTCTCAAACCGGGCCAGCGTCGACTGACCCAGCCCCGCCAAAGCGGCCAGCTCCCTCTGCGTCATCTTGCGCTGCTTGCGCAGCGTGGCCACGCCATGCCCCAGGTCGGTCAGGTCATTCATGCTGTATTTGTCATCTTTTCAGAGCGAAAGTTCCCCTACTCAACGGCTCACCGTCCAATGACCAAATAATAGCAAATACAGCGTGTCTTGTGAAGACGATTTTATGCTGCATACGGCATGACAAAGACAGGGCTAACGCGTTATTTCCGGTGACCGGCAGAATCCGGCAAGTCATTTTATAGCAAATACAGCATCATATTGGAGATTGATGCAGGCAGTGCGGGAGGCGACGCGGCGAGGACCGCGCCACGGTCCCCGGCCCGCTTCAGTTCAGCCCGGCACCGCCGATAGCATCATGTCGTGCCGGGCCCGCCGCACGACCTGGTGACCTGGCTGGACCGCATGACCGCACGCTTTCTGACCGCTCTCGCACGCGCGCTCTCGCCGCGCGCGGCGCTGTGCGTGGCGTTTGCGGCGCCCGGCCTGGCCTCCGCCGCGGGGCTGAACATCGACGTCACCGATGCGGCCGGCAAGCCACTCATCGACGCGGTCGCGCTGCTCGAGCCGGTCAACGGCAGGGCGCCCGTCAAGCCGCTGGCCGATGCCGAGATCTCGCAGGCCAAGCGCCAGTTCTCGCCGCGCGTGACGGTGATCACGACCGGCACCCGTGCGACCTTCCCGAACTTCGACACGGTGCGCCACCACGTCTATTCGTTCTCGGCGGCCAAGACCTTCGAATTGAAACTCTACGCCGGCGTGCCCAACCTGCCGATCACCTTCGACAAGCCCGGCATCGTCGTGCTCGGCTGCAACATCCACGACACGATGGCGGCCTGGGTCGTCGTCGCCGACACGCCCTGGTTCGCGCGAACCGCGCAGAACGGCCATGCGCGCATCGAGTCGGCGCCGGCCGGCAACTACAAGCTGCGCCTGTGGCACCCGAGTCTGCCGCTGAACGGCGAGCTCGCAGCGATCCCGGTCGCGCTCGGCGCGAGCGACGTCGAGATCAAGAGCCAGCTCGCGGTGAGCGCCGAGCCATGAAGAACATGCCGAGCCTCACGCTGCCGATGCCGGCGTGGTTCCGCGCCTCGATCGGGGCCCGCATCATCGCGTTCAGCCTGGCGCTGCTGTTCCTGATCCAGATCGCGAGCTTCTCGGCGATCCGCGCCAGCCTGGGCCAGCACGCGCGCAGCGCGCTGCCCGCGCAGCTGCTGACCGGCGAGCGCGTGCTCCTCAGCCTGCTCGACCAGAACGCGCAAAAGCTCAGCGAGGGCGCGCGGCTGCTCGCGGCCGACTACGGCTTTCGCTCCGCGGTGCAATCGAACGACGCCGAGACGATCGCCTCGGTGCTCGGCAACCACGGCGCGCGCATCGGCGCGAGCGAGGCCGCGCTGCTCGGCACCGATTTCACGCTGCGCGCCGCCAGCGGCAGCGACACGCGCGAGCTCGCGGCGCTGGCCGCGCGGCTGGCGCCGCAGGCCGCGCGCGGCGGCGCCGCGAGCGAGATCGCGCTGCTCGGCGGCACGCCGCACCAGGTCGTGCTGGTGCCGATGAAGGCCCCGATCGTGGTCGGCTGGGTGCTGATGGGCTTTCCGATCGACACCCAGCTCACGACCGACATGCGCGCGCTCTCGGCCCTCAACGTCACGCTGCTCGCACGCAGCGCGGCCGGCGCGCCGTGGACGCCGGTGCTCACCAGCCTGCCCAGCGCCATGGCCGATGACTTCGCACATCAGCCCTGGTCGGTGGCCTCAATCGAGGCGGACCCGGTGATGCGCGCCGTCAGCTTCGACCAGGAGCAGTACGGCGTGCATGTGAAACGGCTGACGCCGGACGCCGCCGGCCCGGCGGTGCTCGCGCTCGTCTCGCTCTCGATCGACGACGCGGTGCGCCCGCCGCGCGACCTGCAGATCGGCCTGGCGCTGATCACCGGCCTCGGGCTGATCGTCTTCCTGATCGGCGCGATCGTCGCGACGCGCCGCGTCACGACGCCGCTGCGCGCCCTGTCGACCGCCGCCGACCGGCTCGGCAGCGGCGACTACGGCGCGCCGATCCACGGCCTGGAGCGCCACGACGAGATGGGCCACCTGGCGCGCGCGTTCAACCAGATGCGCATCAGCGTCGGCGAGAAGCAGGAGCAGATCCTGAAGCTCGCCTACTGGGACGCGCTGACCGGCCTGCCCAACCGCGTGCAGTTCCGCGACGCGGTGCGCGACGCGATCGCCGCCGCGCAGGCCCGGCCCGACGGCGGCCACACGACGATCGCGGTGATCATGCTCGACCTCGACCGCTTCAAGCACGTCAACGACGTGCTCGGCTACCGCGTCGGCGACCTGCTGCTCGGCCGCGTCGGCGAGCGCCTGAGCCAGCAGATGGTGCGTGGCGGCGACCTGGTCGCGCGCCTGGGCGGCGACGAATTCGCGGTGCTGCTGCGCAACGGCGATGCGAGCCTGGCCGAATCGGTCGCGGCGCGCATCGGCGCCGCGTTCGACGCGCCGCTGACGCTCGAGGAGCACACCGTCGACATGGGCGCCGGCATCGGCATCGCCTGCTGGCCGCAGCACGCGGCCGACGCCGACGTGCTGCTCAGCCGTGCCGAGGTCGCGATGTACGCCGCGAAGCGTCGCACCCAAGGCCCGCTGATGTACGACGCCTCGTTCGACGCCGCGAGCGCGCAGACGCTCTCGCTGCTGACCGAGCTGCGCCAGGCGGTCGAACGCGGCGAACTGCGCCTGTACCTGCAGCCCAAGCTGTCGCTGGACAGCGGCAAGGTCAGCGGCGCCGAGGCGCTGGTGCGCTGGGCGCACCCGACGCGCGGCCTGGTGCCGCCGATGGAGTTCGTCCCGTTCGCCGAGCAAACCGGCTTCATCCGCACGCTGACGATGTGGGTCTTCGAGGAGGCCGCGCGCCACTGGCTCGCGCTGCACGCGGAAGGGCTGCCGCTGACGCTGTCGGTGAACCTCTCGACGCGCGACCTGCTCGACCCGGACCTGCCGCAGAAGTTCGACGCGCTGCTCGTCAAGCACCGCGTGCCGGCCGAGGCCTACTGCCTGGAGATCACCGAGAGCGCGATCATGGACGACCCGGCGCGCGCGCTGGCCACCCTGAACAAGCTCAGCGGCCTGGGTTTCAAGCTGTCGATCGACGACTTCGGCACCGGCTATTCGTCGCTCGCGTACCTGAAACGCCTGCCGGTCGACGAACTGAAGATCGACAAGTCCTTCGTGATGAGCATGGAGAAGGACCTGGACGACGCGAAGATCGTGCGCTCGACGATCGATCTGGCCCACAACCTGGGCCTGACCGTCGTCGCCGAAGGGGTCGAGAACGTCAAGGCCTGGGACATGCTGCGCGAGCTCGAATGCGACGAGGCGCAGGGCTATCACATGGGCAAGCCGATGCCGGCCGCCGAGTTCATCGTCTGGTCGGCCGCCTGGATGGCCAAGCACCCGGGCCTTGCCGCGGCCGCCACGTCGCCACTGATGTTCCACTGACGTCGAACCGCGGTCGGCATGCGGGCTCAATTCTCTATAGTAGGGAGCCGTTGCATCCAGAGGCCCGCCGCATGTACCTGCCCAAGCATTTCGAAGAGAGCCGCCCCGCGGTCCTGCACGAGCTGATTCGCGCGCAGCCGCTCGGGCTGCTGGTGACGCTGGCCGATGCCGGCCTGCAGGCGAACACGATTCCGTTCATCCTCGACCCCGACCCGGCCGGCGGCCCGGGCATCCTGCGCGCGCATGTCGCACGCGCCAACCCGCTGTGGCGCGAGACGCGCGGCGAGGTCGAGTCGCTCGTCGTGTTCCAGGGCGAGCAGGCCTACATCTCGCCGGGCTGGTACCCGAGCAAGGCCGAGCACGGCAAGGTCGTGCCGACCTGGAACTACGTGATGGTGCAGGCGCGCGGCACGCTGCGCGCGATCGACGACGCGCCCTGGCTGCGCGCCTTCGTCACGCGCCTGACCGAGCGCCACGAGGCCCCGCTGGTTAAACCCTGGGCCGTCACCGATGCGCCGCCCGACTTCATCGACACGATGCTGCGCGCGATCGTCGGCATCGAGATCCAGCTTTCCGCGCTGACCGGCAAATGGAAGGTCAGCCAGAACCGCTCGGCCGCCGACCGCGCCGGCGTCGCGCAGGGGCTGCGTGACGCCGGGGTCCGTTTTGAGGCATGCTCAGGGGCTGACCCGATTCCATTGCCGCCCACGTGACGACCGCCTCCCTTTCCCACCCGTCGGCCGACGCGCCGCTGCTCAGCCCGAGCCAGTTCCGTGCCGCGACCGCCGCGGTGATGATGACGATCCTGATGGCGGCGCTGGACCAGACCATCGTCAGCGTCGCGGTGCCGACGATCGCGCGCCAGCTCGGCGGCTTCGAATGGATGGCGTGGGTGATCTCGGGCTACCTGATCGCCTCGACCGTCGTGACGCCGCTGTACGGCCGCTTCAGCGACCTGGTCGGCCGGCGCCGCGTGATGACGATCGCGATCGTGCTGTTCCTGCTCGCCTCGGTCGGCTGCGCGCTCGCGCAGACCCTGCCCGAGCTCGTGATCGCGCGGGTGCTGCAGGGCGCCGGCGGCGGCGGTCTGATCGCGACCGCACAGTCGGTGATCGCCGACGTCGTGCCGCTGCGCGAGCGCGGCAAGTACCAGGGCTACATCAGCATCGTCTGGGCCGTCGCGAGCATGGCCGGCCCGGTGATCGGCGGCGTGCTGACCGAGTACCTGTCGTGGCCGTGGATCTTCTGGATCAACCTGCCGGTCGGCGTGGTCGCGCTCGCGCTGGTGCGCAGCGCATTGAAGGCGCTGCCCGTGCGGCGCGGCACGCCACGGATCGACGGGCTGGGCGCGCTGCTGCTGCTGAGCGCGCTGACCGCGCTGCTGGTCCCGATCACGCGCGTCGGCCAGGGCACGCCGTGGAACGATGCGGCGAACCTGATCGGCTGGGCCATCGCGCTCGTGCTCGGCGGCGTCTTCGTCGCGCAGCAGCGCCGCCATCCGGACGCGATCGTGCCGATGGCGCTGTTCGCGAACCGCACCGTCGTCGCCTGCTGCGCGCTGCTGTTCATCTGCTTCTTCAACTTCATCGCGTTGTCGGTGCTGGTCCCGCTTCGGCTGCAGCTCGTCGGCGGCCTGAGCGCGGCCCAGGCGGCGCTGAGCCTGTTGCCGATGACGCTGTCGATCCCGGCCGCGGCCTTCTTCAGCGGGCGCTGGCTCAGCCACAGCGGCCGCGTGCTGCCCTTGCAGCGCATCGGCGTGACGCTGGTGCCGATCGCGCTGCTCGCGCTCGGGCTGACGCCCGCCGACGGCGCCTTCACCGTCGCGACCTTGATCGTGCTCGGCATCGGCATGGGGTTGCAAATGCCGACGACGCTGATCACGGTGCAGCAATCGGTGCCGCACGAACAGATCGGCACGGTCACCGCGCTGACCGCGTTCTTTCGCCTGCTCGGCGGCGCGATCGGCGTCGCGGTGCTGAGCTCGGTCGTGCTGCTGCTGCTGCTGCGCGAGCACCTGCCGGCCGGCGTGCAATCGCTCGACGCCGAAGGCCTCGGCGCGCTGCTCGACGCCTCGCGCAGCGGCCACAGCGTGGCGGCGAGCGACGGGGCGTTCCGCAAGGTCATGTTGCTGAGCGGGCTGGTCTCGCTCGGCTCGCTGTGGTTCGTCACCCGGTTGCCGGACCTGCGGCTGCACGATGCGTCGGCGGCGGTCAAGGAAGCGGCGGTGGAGCTGTGAGGCCGGCGTCGTCGGCACGCGCGAGCGCGCAGGCGTTGCGCCGCGTGCTCGCCGCCCTGCTGCTCGGCGGTGCGGCATGGGTCGCCCATGCGGCGCCGCCGGTGGAAGACACGATGGCCCAGCGCGTGCTCGCCTGCACCGGCTGTCACGGCCCGCAGGGCCGCGCGGCCAGCGACGGCTACTACCCGCGCATCGCCGGCAAGCCGGCCGGCTACCTCTACAACCAGTTGCTGAGCTTTCGCGACGGCCGGCGCCAATACGCGCTGATGGCCAACCTGCTGGCGCCGCTGAGCGACGCGTACCTGCACGAGATCGCCGAGCACTTCTCGCAGCTGGAGCTGCCCTATCCGCCGCCGCAGACCATGGGCACCAGCGCCGCCGGCGATGCGTCGCGCGGCGAGACGCTCGTGACACGCGGCGACGCGGCGCTGAAGATTCCCGCCTGCACCCGTTGCCACGGCAGCGCGCTGATGGGGGTGGCGCCCGGCGTGCCGGCCTTGATCGGATTGCCGCGCGACTACCTCAACGCACAGCTCGGCGCCTGGCGCACCGGCAACCGCCATTCGATGGCGCCCGACTGCATGGCCGACGTGGCCAGGTCGCTCGCACCCGCCGACATCGCCGCGCTCTCGCAATGGCTCTCGTCGCAGACCGTGCCGGCCGGCGCGACGCCGGCGGCAGCGCTGCCCGAACCGCCGCCGGCGCGCTGCGGCGGCTTGATCGGCAGCACCACGCCATGACGGCCCGCCCCTGGATCCGCGGCGGCAGCGTCGTCGTGATGATCGCGGCACTGCTGGTCGGCCTCGTCGCCTGGCAGAACCAGCGCGGCGAAGATGCCTTGACGACCGACCCGGCCGCCGCGCCCGCCTCGGCCGACCAGGTCTCGCGCGGCGCCTACCTCGCGCGCGCCGGCAACTGCATGGGCTGCCACACCGAGCGCGGCGGCGCCGCCTACGCCGGCGGGCGCGGCGTGCCGACGCCGTTCGGCACCGTGTTCGCGCCGAACCTGACGCCCGACCCGGCGAGCGGCCTGGGCCAGTGGACCGCCGCCGAATTCTGGCGCGCGCTGCACAACGGCCGCACGCGCGACGGGCGGCTGCTGTACCCGGCCTTTCCGTACCCGAACTACACCCGCGTGACGCGCGCCGATTCGGACGCGCTGTTCGCCTACCTGCGCAGCCTGCCCGCGGTCGCGCAGATGAACCGGCCGCACACGCTCGCCTTCCCGTTCGACCAGCAGGCCGCGCTCGCGGTCTGGCGCGCGCTCTACTTCCGCGCCGCCGACCACCCGGTCGGCACGCCGCGCGGCGCCTACCTCGTCGAGGCGCTGGGCCACTGCAACGCCTGCCACGCCAGCCGCAACGCGCTCGGCGCGACGGCCAGCCCGCTGGATCTCGCGGGCGGCCTGATCCCGGTGCAGAACTGGTACGCGCCGTCGCTCGCGTCGCCGCTGGAGGCCGGCGTGCACGACTGGAGCGAGGACCACATCGTCGAGCTGCTGCGCAGCGGCGTCTCGGCGCGCGGCGCGGTGATGGGCCCGATGAGCGAGGTCGTCGGCGGCAGCACCCAATACCTGAGCGAGCCCGACCTGCGCGCGATGGCCGGCTACCTGAAGGCCTTGCCGCAGCCGCCGCTGACGCGCGCACTGGTCGTGCCGACCGAGGCCGCGACCACCGGCCCGGGCGCGAAGCTCTACGAGCACAACTGCGCCGGCTGCCACGGCGACCACGGCGAGGGCGTCGCCGGCATCTACCCGGCGCTCGCCGGCAGCCGCGCGGTCACGCTCGCGACGCCCGCGAACCTCGTGCACATCGTGCTCGAAGGCGGCTTCCCGCCGGCCACGGGCGGCAACCCGCGCCCGTTCGGCATGCCGCCGTTCGCGACGGTGCTGAGCAACGACGAGGTCGCGCAGCTGCTGACGCACGTGCGCGGCAGCTGGGGCAACCAGGGCGCCGCCGTCTCGGCGCTGGACGTGACGAAGTTCAGGACGCTGAGCGCAAGATAGCGACCTTCAACTCAGCCCGAGCATCTTGCGGTTCGCCGCGGTGTCGACGCCGCCGGCGGCGAAGTCGTCGAATGCGCGGTCGGCGACGCGGATGATGTGATCTTTGATGAAGACCGCGCCCTCGCGCGCGCCGTCCTCCGGGTGCTTGATGCAGCACTCCCATTCGAGCACCGCCCAGCCGGGGAAGTCGTACGCGGCGAGCTTCGAGAAGATCGCCGAGAAATCGACCTGCCCATCGCCGAGCGAGCGAAAACGCCCGGCTCGGTTCAGCCAGCTCTGGAAGCCACCGTACACACCTTGCTTGCCGGTCGGGTTGAACTCGGCGTCCTTGACATGAAAGATCTTGATGCGCTCGTGGTAGTGGTCGATGTAGTCGAGGTAGTTCAGCTGCTGCAGCACGAAGTGGCTCGGGTCGTAGAGCAGGCAGGCGCGGCGGTGGTGGCCGACGCGCTCGAGGAACATCTCGTAGCTCACGCCGTCGTGCAGGTCCTCGCCCGGGTGGATCTCGTAGCAGACGTCGACGCCGGCCGCATCGAAGGCGTCCAGGATCGGCCGCCAGCGCCGCGCGAGCTCGTCGAACGCTTCCTCGATCAGGCCCGGCGGGCGCGGCGGCCACGAGTACAGATACGGCCAGGCGAGCGCGCCGGAGAAGGTCGCGTGGGCCGTCAGCCCGAGCCGGGCCGAGGCCTGCGCGGCGTAGTGCAGCTGCTGCACCGCCCAGCGCTGGCGCGCGGCCGGGTTGCCGCGCACCTCGGGCGCCGCGAAGCCGTCGAAGCCCGCGTCGTAGGCCGGGTGGACCGCGACGAGCTGGCCTTGCAGGTGGGTCGAGAGCTCGGTGATCGACAGCCCGTGCTGCGCGAGCAGGCCTTTCACTTCGTCGCAGTAGGTCGTGCTCTCGGCCGCGTTCTTCAGGTCGAACAGCCGCGTGTCCCAGCTCGGGATCTGGATCCCCTTGTAGCCGAGGTCGGCGGCCCACTTCGCGATCGACGCGAGCGAGTTGAACGGCGCCGCGTCGCCCGCGAACTGGGCGAGGAAGATCGCCGGGCCCTTGATGGTCTTCATGTCGGTCTCCAGCGCCGTCGATGGCGGCGTTCGCGGCGATGATGCGGCCGGGGCTCCTCTCGGTCAACCCGGCGGGCGCACATCCAAAGGCCGCCGCCCTGCGTACGACCCTCGAGACCCGCGTTCGCCGAGACAATTGCCCCGCGGGTGAATCCTCCGGAGACCCACCCGATGACCCGTGTTCCGTTCCGGCCCCGCCGGCTGCACCTGGCGGGCGCCCTCGCGCTCGCCGCGGGCGCGGCCACCGCGCAGACGGAGCCGGTCACGACGGCGGCCGTCCGGCTCGACACCGTCACGGTCCAGGGCAATTACAACAACGCGGTCGGCAGCTCCGACGCCGCCAGCCAGGGCAGCGTGAGCGCCACGTTGATCGAGAGCCGGCCGACGCTGCGGCCCGCCGAAGTGCTCGAGTTCGTGCCCGGCTTGATCGTCACGCAGCACAGCGGCGACGGCAAGGCGAACCAGTATTTCCTGCGCGGCTTCAACCTCGATCACGGCACCGATTTCGCGAGCTTCGTCGACGGCATGCCGGTCAACATGCCGACGCACGCGCACGGCCAGGGCTACAGCGACCTGAACTGGCTGATCCCCGAGCTCGTCAATCGGATCGACTACAAGAAGGGCCCGTACGACGCCGACGAGGGCGACTTCTCGTCGGCCGGCGCCGCGCACATCGGCCTGGTCGACACGCTGCCCAAGGGCATCGCGTCGCTGACCCTGGGCGAGCACCAGTACGAACGCGCGCTGGTGACAAAGTCCTTCGCGTTCGGCGACGGCCATCTGCTGTATGCCGTGGAGGCCGCGCACAACAACGGGCCTTGGGACAACCCCGAGAAGTTCCACCGCCTGAACGGCGTGCTCCGCTACGGCTTCGGCGACGCGTCGAACCGCTCGTCGATCACCGCGATGGCGTATTCGGCCGGCTGGAATTCGACCGACCAGATCCCGCAGCGTGCGGTCGACCGGGGCCTGATCGGCCGCTTCGGCGCGATCGACCCGAGCGACGGCGGGCAGACCGCGCGCTACAGCCTGTCGTACGACACCGCGCGCACGCTGGACGACGGCGCGCTGAAGATCAACGCCTATGCGATCCAGTCGCGCCTGGACCTGTTCTCCGATTTCACCTACAACCTGAACCACCCCGCGCCGCTGAACGCCGACCAGTTCGAGCAGGCCGAGCACCGCCGGGTGGTCGGCGGCGGCATCAGCAGACGCTTCGACACCACGATCGGCGCGGCCGACAGCACCAACACGATCGGCGCGCAGCTGCGCTACGACCGGCTCGATCCGGTCGGCCTGTACGGCAGCGTGCAGCGCCAGCGCGTCTCGACGACGCAGCAGGCGAGCGTGCGCGAGGCGAGCCTCGGCCTGTACGCCGAGAACTCGACCCAGTGGACGCGCTGGTTCCGCAGCGTCGCCGGATTGCGCTTCGACGATTTCGATGTCGACGTGGCCAGCTCGATCGCGGCGAACAGCGGCGCGAAGAACGCGAGCCTGACGAGCCCGAAGCTGGCGTTGATCTTCGGCCCGTGGGCCCAAACCGAGTACTTCGCGAGCTATGGCCACGGCTACCACAGCAACGACGCGCGCGGCGCGACCGAATCGGTCACGCCGTCGGCGCGGCTGCCGGCCGATCCGTCGCCGCTGCTGGTGCGCTCCAAGGGCATGGAGATCGGCCTGCGCAGCGAGCTCGTGCCGGGCCTGCAGACCTCGCTCGCGCTGTGGCAGCTGAAACTCGGCTCCGAGCTCGTCTTCTCCGGCGACGCCGGCGACACCGAGGCGAGCGGCGCGAGCACGCGCCGCGGCATCGAGCTGAACAACCACTATGCCGCGACGCGCTGGCTGCTGCTCGACGCCGACCTCGCGGTCTCGCGCGCCCGCTTCGATGCCGATCAGGGCGACGCGCCGAACCTCGGCCGCTTCATTCCCGGGTCGGTCGACACCGTCGCCTCGCTCGGCGCGACCGTCACCGAGCTCGGGCCGTGGTTCGGGCACGTCCAGCTGCGCTACTTCGGCCCGCGCCCGCTGATCGAGGACGCCAGCCAGCGCTCGAAAGCGACGACGCTGGCCTACCTGCGCGTCGGCTACAAGCTCTCGCCGAACATGAAGCTCGCGCTCGACGTCTTCAACCTGTTCGACCGCAAGGCGAGCGACATCGACTACGACTACGCGTCGCGCCTGCCCGGCGAACCTTCCGGCGGCGTCAGCGACATCAATTTCCATCCGGTCGAGCCGCGCAGCTTCCGCCTCACGCTGAGCGCGAATTTCTGATCGGATCGCGCCGGCGTGCGGGCGCTCAGGACCGCTGCCCGCGCCCGCTCGCCTTCGCCTTGTACAGCTGCGTGTCGGCCCGCTCGACCAGGCCCCGCCAGCCGGTCGCGGCGTCGGCCTGGAACGCCACACCGACGCTCGCGCCGATCGTCAGCATCAGTGGCCCGACCGCGAACGGCCGCGCGGCGCACGCGACGATCTTGTCGGCCACGGCCTCGGCGTTCGCCTTCAGACGCACGCCGGGCAGGCCGACCGCGAATTCGTCGCCGCCCAGGCGCGCGACCGCGTCGGTCGGGCGCACGAGCTGCTGCACGCGCTGCGCGAACTGCTTCAGCACCTCGTCGCCGGCCGGGTGGCCGTGGCGGTCGTTGACGGCCTTGAAGTGGTCGAGGTCGATGTACAGCATGGCGAGCGAGTCGCCGCCGCCCTGCTGCAGATGCCCGTCGAGCTCCGCCTCGAAGCCGGCGCGGTTCAGCAGGCCGGTCAGCGGGTCGCGGTGCGACAGCCGCAGCAGCCGCCCGACTTCGCGCTTTTGCGTCGTGATGTCTTGCGCGACGCCGACGAAGCCGTCGACCTCGCCGCTCTCGAGCCGGGTCGGGATGTAGCTGATCGACAGGTGCTTGATCGGTTGCGGGCCGGCATATTCCCTCTCGAAGCTGACGCTCTCGCCCTGCGCGACGCGCTCCATCCAGGGCCGGCTGTGCGCGTGCTCGTCGGCCCCGAGCACCTCGGCCATCGTGCGCCCGACGATGTGCTCGCGCGGCCGGCCCGACCAGCGCTCGAACGCGCTGTTGACGAAGCGGTAGCGGCCGTCGAGGTCGCAGACCGCGACGATCGCGGGGATCGCCTCGGCCACCGT
>DASYCA010000409.1:0-5344 GCA_036500445.1 Burkholderiaceae bacterium
TCGGCATCATCGGCGGCGGCATCTACTTCTTCATGCAGTCGTGGCGGCGCTCGGTGAAGATGCAGAAATTCATGGACCGGCTGCTGCTGCGCGTGCCGATTTTCGGCGACCTCGTCAACAAGTCGGCGGTCGCGCGCTGGACCCGCACCTTGTCGACGATGTTCGCGGCCGGCGTCCCGCTCGTCGAGGCCCTCGATTCGGTCGGCGGCGCCTCCGGCAACGCGGTCTTCGCCGAAGCGACCGAGCAGATCCAGAAGGACGTCTCGACCGGCTCGGCCCTGACGACCTCGATGCAGACCACCGGCGTGTTCCCGACCATGGTCGTGCAGATGTGCGCGATCGGCGAGGAGTCCGGCTCGATCGACCAGATGCTGGCCAAGGCGGCCGAGTTCTACGAGGAAGAGGTCGACGAGGCGGTCAAGGGCCTGTCCAGCCTGATGGAGCCGTTCATCATCGTGATCCTGGGCACCCTGATCGGCGGCATCGTCGTGTCGATGTACCTCCCGATCTTCAAGCTCGGCCAGGTGGTCTGATCCCTCGTTACCGGTGATGGTCGACCCCCGGACCCTCGAGGTCTTCCTGTCGCCGTTGGTGCTCGCGATGCTGGGCCTGTGCATCGGCAGCTTTCTGAACGTCGTGATCCACCGGCTGCCGCTGATGATGGACCGCGGCTGGCGCCTGGACAGCGCCGAGCTGCTCGGCGTGCAGATCGACGCGCCCGCGCCGATCACGCTGTCCACGCCGCGCTCGCACTGCCCGCACTGCGGCCACCAGATCGTCTGGTACGAGAACATCCCGCTGCTGAGCTACCTGTGGCTGCGCGGCAAGTGCTCGGCCTGCAAGGCCCCGATCTCGCTGCGCTACCCGGCCGTCGAAGTCGTGACGGCGCTGCTCTTCGTCGCCTGCGGGCTGCGCTTCGGCGCGCGGCCCGAGGTGCTGCTGTGGTGCGGCTTCTGCGCGGCGCTGGTCGCGCTCGCGCTGATCGACGCGGACACCCAGTACCTGCCCGACGACCTGACGCTGCCGCTGCTGTGGGCCGGCATCGTCGCGGCCGCGCTCGGCTGGTTGCCGATCGGGCTGGGCAGCTCGGTCGGCGGCGCCGTCGCGGGCTACCTCTCGCTGTGGGCGGTGTTCCACCTCTACCGCCTGATTCGCGGCAAGGAGGGCATGGGCGCCGGCGACTTCAAGCTGCTCGCCGCGCTCGGCGCGTGGCTGGGCTGGCCCTTGATCCCGTCGATCATCCTGCTCGCCTCGGCCGTCGGTGCGGTCGTCGGCATCGTGCTGATCGTCGCGCGCCAGCACGACCGCGAGCTGCCGATCCCGTTCGGCCCCTATCTTGCCGGCGGTGGGATCGCGGCACTGTTCTTCGGCGCCAGCCTGACGCGACTGTGGATGCCGCCCCTCTGAGCCTGCGGATCGGGCTGACCGGGGGCATCGGCAGCGGCAAGAGCACCGTCTCCAAGCTGCTCGCGCAGCTCGGCGCCGTCATCGTCGACACCGACCTGATCGCGCGCCAGCTGACCCTGCCGGGCGGCGCGGCGATCGGCGCGATCGCCCAGGCCTTCGGCCCGGCGCTGATCGGCCCCGACGGCGCGCTCGACCGCGCCGCGATGCGCGCGCTGGTGTTCGCCGACGCCGACGCCAAGCGCCGCCTGGAAGCGATCCTGCACCCGCTGATCGGCCTCGAGACCGAACGCCAGGCGGCCACCGCGCAAGGCGCGCGCGCGATCGTGTTCGACGTGCCGCTGCTGGTCGAATCCGGGCGCTGGCGCGCGAAGGTCGACAAGGTCCTGGTCGTCGATTGCAGCGAGGCGACACAGGTCGAACGCGTGATGCGGCGCTCCGCCTGGACAGCCGACGCGGTGCGCGCGGTGATCGCGAGCCAGGCCACGCGCGAACAGCGCCGCGCCGCCGCCGACGCGGTGATCGTCAACGACGGCATCACGCTCGCGCAGCTCGAGGCCGAGGTGCTGGCAGTCTGGCAACGCTGGACCTGAGGGCCGACCCCCCGGGGCGCTCTGGCTTGCACGCCTCTTGCATGGCGGCTGCGCGAGGCTGTGAAACAATCGGTCCACCAACGGCACTCGTTGCCAACGCAGGACCGCGCACCTTGATCCTCTACGAGCACCCGTTCAACGAAAGCATCCGCACGATGCTCCGGCTCGAGCACCTGTTCGACAGGCTCGGCCAGCTGATCGCGCGCGACGCCGCGCTGGACCACCACTACGCGCTCGCGACGCTGTTCGAGGTCATGGACGTCGCCGCCCGCGCCGACCTGAAGTCCGACCTGCTGCAGGACCTGGACAAGCACAAGCAGCAGTTCAACAGCTACCGCGGCAACCCGTCGATCTCGGAGGCCGCGCTGGACGATGTCGTCGAGCGCATCGACCACGCGTTCAACAGCCTGAACCAGTTGCAGGGCAAGGCCGGCGCGGCGCTGCTGAGCAACGAATGGCTGATGGGCATCCGCAGCCGCATCAACATCCCCGGCGGCACCTGCGAGTTCGACCTGCCGTCCTACCATGCGTGGCAGAAGCTGTCGCCGCAGCGCCGCCGCGCCGATCTGGTCCAGTGGGTCGCCACGACGATGCCGCTGGCCGAGGCGCTGCAGGTGCTGCTCGGCCTGCTGCGCGACTCCGGCATGCCGCACAAGGTCGTCGCCGCAGCCGGCCAGTACCAGCAGAGCCTGTCGCAGGGACGCGCCTACCTGATGATGCGGGTGCGGCTGGACGTGCCCGACGACGTCGTCCCGGAGATCAGCGGCCATCGGCTGATGGCCTCGGTGCGGCTGATGCGCCAGGACACCGACGGGCGGCTGAAGCCCTACACGGTCGACACCTCGTTCGAGTTGACCCTTTGCGCATGAACGAGAAGGGCAGCAGCGCCGCCGGCGCACGGGTGATCCGCTGCCCGGGCTGCGGCGGCCCGAGCGTGTACGCGGCGGCGAACGCGTTCCGGCCGTTCTGCAGCGCGCGCTGCAAGAACAACGACTTCGGGGCCTGGGCGAGCGGGAACTACAGCGTCGCGGCCGAGCCCGACCCGGACGATCCGGACGCCCTGCCCGACAACGCCTTGCCGCACTGACAGGCATTTCGTCGCCGCCGGCCAGCGCACGGCCGCCCGAAGCGGCCGGCGACCCCCTCGGGGGGCTCCATCACGCGAGCCAGTGCGTCGCGAACGCGGCGAGATCCTCGTGCGTCGACTTCGCCAGCGCCAACTCGGCGCCGGTGTTCGGGCTGCCGTTCGGCCCGCGCAGCACCAGCGCGGTGTGGACCTCGGCGGGCAGGCCGCGCAGATAGGGCAGGTAGTCGTCGACGAACGCGATCGGCCGCAGTGCCTCGATCGCATCGGCCTTCGGGCTGCGCTCGCCGCTCGCGTTGCCGGTCGCGACGACGCGCTCGATCGGAAAGCCCAGGTCGCGCAGGTTGCGCAGCCGCGCCGCTTCGTGCTCCAGATCCAGCGCGGAGACGCAGATCAGCTCGTGGCCGGCGTCGTGCAGGCGGTGACAGGCCTCCACGGCCCCGGCAATCGCCGGCACCGTGGTCCAGAAGCGGGTGTCGAACGCGGCCCGGAAGCGGGCGCGCCGCTCCGTGTCGTCGAGCCGCTCGACGGCCCAGCGATCGATCGGCCAGTACGCGAGCGGATCGCGCTCGGCCGGCACGACGCCGAACGCGCGCTGCCAGGCCGAGGCGTAGCCGAGGTGGAAATCCAGCAGCACGCCGTCGGCGTCCAGCGCAATCAGGGGTCGGGCCATGCGGCACTGTAGCCGCTGGGCCCGGGCCCCGCTGTCACCTTGCGGACGGCCCCGATCAGGCGCGGCGGCGCGCCTCCTCGTCGACCAGCTCGCGCTTGAGCAGCTTGCCGACCGGCGACTTCGGCAGGTCGGCGCGCACCTCCAGCGCGGCGATCATCTCGTGCTTGCCGATGCGGTCTTTCAGGAAGGCTTTCAGCTCGTCCAGCGACAAGGGCGGCGCGTCCCGCTTCAGTTTCACGAAGGCCTTCGGCGACTGGCCGCGGTAGGCGTCGGGGATGCCGATCACGCAGGCCTCCTCGACCGACGGGTGTTCGTAGATCGCCTCCTCGATCACGCGCGGGTAGACGTTGTAGCCGCCGCACAGCAGCATGTCCTTGGTGCGGTCGACGATGAAGACGAAGCCGTCCTCGTCCATGCGCGCGACGTCGCCGGTGCGAAAGAAGCCGTCGGGCGTCATCGACTTCGCCGTCGCCTCGGGGTTCTTCCAGTAGCCGCGCATCACGTTCGGGCCGCGGATGCAGAGCTCGCCGGGCTCGCCCGGCGCCGCGTCCCGGCCCGGCTCGGCGAGGCTCTCGAACTTCAGCTCGATGTTGGGGATCGGCATGCCGCAGGAGCCGGCCTTGCGCATGCCGTACGAGGGTGTGAAGGTACCGGTCGGCGAGGTCTCGGTCATGCCCCAGCCTTCGCACAGCTGCGCACCGGTGAGCTCGAAAAAGCGCTCGCCGACCTCGACCGGCAGCGGTGCGCCGCCGGAGCCGCAGAACCTGAGCGAGCGCAGGTCGCCCCCCTTGACCTTGGGGTGGCCGGCCATCGCCATGTACATCGTCGGCACGCCGCAGAACAGGCTGATCTTCTTCTCGATCAGGTCGTCGATCGCGGCGTCGAGCTCGAAGCGCGGGTGCAGCACCAGGTGCGCGCCCAGGCGCACGCCGTACAGCAGGTTCACGGTCAGCGCGTAGATGTGGAACAGCGGCAGCACGACGAGCGCGCGCTCCTGGCCCTCGGTCAGCACGCGCGGGTCGCCCTGCGAGGTCTCGAAGTACTGCGCGCAGGCGGCCGTCAGGTTGGCGTGGGTCAGCATCGCGCCCTTGGGCAGGCCGGTCGTGCCGCCGGTGTACTGCAGCACCACGACGGCCTGGGTCAGGTGGCCCAGCGCATGCGGCTCGAAGCGGCCGTCGGTCTCGAGCAGCTGATCGAAGCTCAGGTGGCGCGCGTCGGCCGCCACCGGCGCGAGCTGGCCGGCGCCCTGCAAATGCGCGCGCACGGCGGCCGGGTGGGCCGCGAAATCGGACAGGTTGCCGACGATCAGCGTCTTCAGCCGGGTGCTGCCGAGCATGCGCGCCATCGGCGGGTAGAGCGCGGCGAGGTCGAGCGTGACGAGCAGGTCGGTCTCGCTGTCCTCGATCTTGTGCGCGAGCACGCGCTCGGCGTCCAGCGGCGAATAGTTCACGACCGTGCCGCCGGCCTTCAGCACGCCGAAGAAGGCGATCGGATAGTGCGGCGTGTTCGGCATGAACAGCCCGACGTGCACGCCCGGCCCGACGCCCAGGTCCTGGAAGCCCTTGGCGGCCCGGTTCGCGAGCTCGCCGA
>DASYCA010000410.1:0-13437 GCA_036500445.1 Burkholderiaceae bacterium
GCGCCCGAGGTCAACGCGTGGGTCGTCATCAAGCCCGACGACACGGTCGTCGTCCGCGTCGCGCGGTCCGAGATGGGACAGGGCACCTTGACCGGCCTGGCGCAGCTCGTCGCCGAAGAGCTGGACTGCGACTGGTCCAAGGTCACGACCGAATACCCGACCCCCGGACAGAACCTCGCGCGCAACCGCGCCTGGGGCAACTTCTCGACCGGCGGCAGCCGCGGCGTGCGCGAGTCGAACGAGTACGTGCGCAACGGCGGCGCCGCCGCGCGGATGATGCTGGTGCAGGCCGCCGCGAACGACTGGAAGGTGGCGGCCGCCGAGTGCAGCACCGCGGCCGGCACGATCACGCACAAGGCGTCGGGTCGCACGACCAGCTACGGCAAGGTCGCCGGCGCGGCCGGCAAGCTGACGCCGCCGACCGAGGTCACGCTGAAGGATCCGAAGGACTGGAAGATCGCCGGCAAGCCGGTCAAGCGGCTGGACACCGCCCCCAAGCTCGACGGCTCGCAGGTCTTCGGCATGGACCTGAAGCTGCCCGGCATGCTGAACGCCGCGGTCAAGGACTGCCCGGTGTTCGGCGGCAAGGTCAAGAGCTTCGATGCCGCGGCGATCGCGAACCGCCCCGGCGTCAAGAAGGTCGTGCCGGTCGGTGACAGCGCCGTCGCGGTGATCGCCGACACCTGGTGGCGCGCCAAGACCGCACTCGACGCGTTGACTATCGAGTGGGACGAAGGCCCGAACGCGAAGGTCTCGAGCGCGACGATCGCGGCCTTCCTGAAGGAAGGGCTGGACGCGCCGCAGGCGATCGTCGGCAACGAGTCGGGCGACGCGAAGGCCGCCATCGCGGCGGCGCCGCGCAAGCTCGAGGCGGTGTATTCGTACCCCTACCAGAACCACGCGACGATGGAGGTGATGAACGCGACGGTGCTGTACACGCCGGAACGCTGCGAGGTCTGGTGCCCGACCCAGAACGGCGAGGCGGCGCTGGCCGCGGCCGCCGAGGCGGCCGGCCTGCCGCCCGCCAAGTGCGATGTCTACAAGCTCAACCTGGGCGGTGGTTTCGGTCGGCGCGGCGCGCACGACTGGGTCACGCAGGCGGTGCTGATCGCCAAGCAGATGCCGGGCACGCCGATCAAGATGATCTGGTCGCGCGAGGAGGACATGGCGCACGGCAAGTACCACCCGATCACGCAATGCAAGATGAGCGCCGGGCTCGACGCGCAGGGCAACGTCACCGGGCTGCACATGCGCATCTCGGGCCAGTCGATCGTGGCCGGCCTGCTGCCGCAGAACCTCGTCAACGGCCGCGACCCGGTCGTCTTCCAGGGCCTGAACAAGGGCGGTGCCGAGGGCGCGTTCAGCTACAAGGTGCCCCACCTGCTGATCGACCACGCGATGCGCAACCCGCACGTGCCGCCGGGCTTCTGGCGCGGCGTGAACCTGAACCACAACGCGATCTACGTCGAGAGCTTCATCGACGAGATCGCGTTCGAAACCAAGCAGGACCCGCTCGCGCTGCGCCGCAAGATGCTTTCCGAGTCGCCGAAGAACCTCGCGGTGCTGAACGCCGTGGCGGCACGCGCGGGCTGGGGCACGCCGGCACCCGACGTCGGCGGCCATAAGGTCTACCGGGGTCTCGCGCAGATCATGGGCTTCGGCAGCTATGTCGCGGCCTGCGCCGAGGTTTCGGTCAGCGACGACGGCGTGCTGAAGGTCCACCGCATCGTCGCCGCGACCGACCCGGGTTACGGCGTCAACCCGCAGCAGATCGCAGCCCAGGTCGAGGGCTCGTTCGCATACGGCCTTTCGGCGGCGCTGTTCGGCGGCTGCACGCTGAAGGACGGCCGCATCGAGCAGTCCAATTTCAGCGACTATCCGGTGATGCACATGGAGGACATGCCCAAGGTCGAGGCGATCGTGATGCCCTCGGGCGGCTTCTGGGGCGGCGTCGGCGAGCCGACGATCTCGGTCGCGGCGCCGGCGGTGCTGAACGCGATCTTCGCGGCGACCGGCAAGCGCATCCGCGACCTGCCGCTGAAGAACCACAGCCTGAAGAAGGCGTGATGGATGCGTGCGGCGGCGGCAGTGGCGATGATCATGATGGCGATGAGCCTGGGCGCGCACGCCGCCGATGACGCGATCGGCGCGCCGCTGACCGGCGTGCCGGGCGACGCCGCGCGCGGTCGCGCGATCGTCGTGAACCGCCAGCTCGGCCTGTGCCTGCTGTGCCACACCGGGCCGTTCCCGGAGGAGCGTTTTCAAGGCACGCTCGCGCCCGATCTGGGCGGCGTGGGCGCGCGCTGGTCCGAAGGGCAGCTGCGGCTGCGGCTGGTCGACAGCCGGCGCCTGAACCCGCGGACGATCATGCCGTCCTACGGCCGCACCGACGGCCTGGAACGCGTCGGCACCGCGTGGGCGAACAAACCGGTGCTCGAGCCGCAGCAGATCGAGGACGTGGTCGCGTTCTTGCGGACGCTCCAATGACGACGATGATGAAGCGCCGTCGCGCCCTCACCGTGGCGGCCGGGCTTGCCGGCGCGCTGTGCTGGCGCACCGCCGAGGCGACGGCCGACGAGCTCGCGGCCGCGGTGCGCACCTTCGCGGCCGGCGGCGCCGTCACCGCCGGCAGGGTCACGTTCGAGATCGCGCCGCTGGTCGAGAACGGCAACGTCGTGCCGATCAGCGTCAGCGTGCAGAGCCCGATGACCGAGGCGGACCACGTGCAGGCCATCGCCGTCTTCAACGAGCGCAACCCGCAGCGCGACGTCGCGGTGTTCCAGCTCGGCCCCCGCGCCGGCCGCGCGAAGGTCTCGACGCGGATCCGGCTCGCGACCTCGCAGCAGCTCGTCGCGGTCGCGAAGATGAGCGACGGCTCCTGCTGGACCCAGACCGTCGACGTCTTGGTCACCCTCGCAGCCTGCGTGGAGCCCTAGCGATGAAGCCCCCACGCTCACTTCGTTCACGGCCCCCCGAGGGGGCGTCTCAGCGCCTTCGGGCGGCCGGGCGTCGCTGAGATGCCCCGCGCCCTCGTCACGATGCCCAAGACCGCCGCGCGCGGCGAGGTCCTCGAGATCCGCACGCTGATCGCGCACCCGATGGAGACCGGCTACCGCGCCGGCATGGACGGCGCGATCCTGCCGCGCAACATCATCCGCCGCTTCAGCTGCCGCTACTTCGACGGCCACGACGACATGCTCGTGTTCAGCGCCGAGCTGTTCCCGGCCATTGCCGCGAACCCGTTCATCGCGTTCTCGACCGTCGCGACCGCCAGCGGCGTGCTGCGCTTCGAGTGGAGCGGCGACAACGGGTTCGTGCAGGCCGAGTCGGTCGAGCTGACCGTGACATGAGGCGGCCCGGCGCGCTGATCGCGGCATGGGCGCTGGCGGCGACGCCTGTGCTCGCTGCCGGCCCGCGCCACTCCGGCTTCGACGACATGACGCCGCAGCTGCAGGCGATGCAGCGCGACGATGCGGCGAATCCCGCGATGCTGTGGGTCAACGAGGGCGCGTCGATGTGGGAGCATGACTGCTCGCGCTGCCACGGCGATGCGGCCAAGAGCATGCGCGGCGTCGCGACGCGCTACCCGGCCTTCGACGCCGCGACGCAGCGCCCGATCACGCTGGCCCAGCGCATCAACCAGTGCCGCGTCGCGCGCATGCAGACGACGCCGCTCGCGCCCGAGAGCGACGCGCTGCTGAGCATCGAGAGCTATGTCGCGTTCCAGTCGCGCGGGCGGCCGATCGCGCCGCCCGCCGACCCGCGCTTGCGGGCGGCGCGCGAGCGCGGCGAGCAGCTGTTCCACCGCCGCATCGGCCAGCTCGATTTCTCGTGCGCCCAGTGCCACGACGACCACGCCGGCCAGCGCCTGGGCGGAAGCACGATCCCGCAGGCGCACCCGACCGGCTACCCGATGTACCGCCTCGAATGGCAGGGCATGGCCTCGTTGCAGCGCCGGCTGCGCAGCTGCATGGCCGGCGTGCGCGCCGAGCCTTTTGCATACGACGCGCCGGAGCTGACCGAGCTCGAGCTCTACCTCGCGACGCGGGCGGCCGGCTTGCCGCTGGAGACGCCGGCGGTGCGGCCTTGAGACGGCGGATCTGCTCAGCGATACTTGCCGTCGAACGCCTCCAGTTTTGACCCCTCTGAATCAGGACGACCCCATGAGCAAGAAAACCCACAAGATCGCGGTGATCCCCGGCGACGGCATCGGCAAGGAAGTGATGCCCGAAGGCCTGCGCGTGCTGCGCGCCGCCGCGCAGCGCTTCGGCGTCTCGCTCGAACTCGCGCCGATCGAGTGGGCGAGCTGCGATTTCTACGCCAAGACCGGCGAGATGATGCCGCCCGACTGGAAGGCGCAGCTGCAGCCGATGGACGCGCTGCTGTTCGGCGCCGTCGGCTGGCCCGCGATCGTGGCCGACCACGTCTCGCTGTGGGGCTCGCTTTTGAAATTTCGGCGCGAGTTCGACCAGTACATCAACCTGCGGCCGGTGCGCCTGTTCGAGGGCGTGCCCTCGCCGCTGGTCGACATGAAGGGCCAGCCGCGCAAGGCCGGCGACATCGATTTCTTCATCGTGCGCGAGAACACCGAGGGCGAGTACACCAACCTCGGCGGCACGATGTACCCGGGCACCGAGCGCGAGATCGTGATCCAGGAGTCGGTGTTCTCGCGCTTCGGCACCGACCGCGTGCTGCGCTATGCGTTCGAGCTCGCGAAGTCCCGGAAGCGCAAGCACCTGACGGTCGCGACCAAATCCAACGGCATCGCGATCAGCATGCCGTGGTGGGACACGCGCGCCGACGCGGTCGCGAAGGACTATCCCGAGGTCGCGGTCGACAAGCAGCACATCGACATCCTGAGCGCCCGCTTCGTGCTGCAGCCGACGCGCTTCGACGTCGTCGTCGCGAGCAACCTGTTCGGCGACATCCTGTCCGACCTCGGCCCGGCCTGCACCGGCACGATCGGCCTCGCGCCGTCGGCGAACCTGAACCCCGAACGCGCGTTCCCGTCGCTGTTCGAGCCGGTGCACGGCTCGGCGCCGGACATCTACGGGCAGGGCATCGCGAACCCGGTCGCGATGATCTGGTCCGCCGCGTTGATGCTCGATTTCCTCGGCGAGCGCGCCGCGCACGACGCGATCCTGAAGGCGATCGAGACCGTGCTCGCGAAAGGCCCGCACACGCCGGACCTGGGCGGCAAGGCGACGACGCAGCAGGTCGGCGCCGCGATCGAGGCCTTGGTGGCCGCTGGCTGAGCCCAGGGCAGAACCGGATGGCGCGCGGCGCGCGCGCTCCTATCATCGGCCGCAGAGAACCACTGCGGAGACACCGATGACCCTGACCCGACGCGCCCTGATCCAGGCCGCTGGCGCGAGCGTGCTGCCGACCTTGCTGAGCACCCCCGCCGCCGCGGCCACCGAGCTGAAGATCTCGCACCAGTTTCCCGGCGGCACGCTGACCGAAGGCGACTTCCGCGACCGGCTGTGCCGGCGCTTCGCGGTCGAACTCGAGAAGCGCAGCGCCGGGGCGCTGACCGCGACCGTCTACCCCGGCTCCTCGCTGATGAAGACCAATTCGCAGTTCTCGGCGCTGCGCAAGGGCGCGCTGGACATGAGCCTGTACCCGCTGCCGTATGCCGGCGGCGAGGTCGCCGAGACCAACATCGGCCTGATGCCCGCGCTGGTGCCGAGCTACGAGCAGGGCGCGCGCTGGCGCGACGCCGAGGTCGGCAAGCTGCTGGCCAAGGTGCTCGACGAGAAGGGCGTCATCATCGTCAGCTGGATCTGGCAGGCCGGCGGCGTCGCGAGCCGCAGCCGCGCGCTGGTCGCGCCCGACGACGCGAAGGGCCAGAAGGTGCGCGGCGGCAGCCGCGAGATGGACATGATGCTCAAGCAGGCCGGCGCCTCGGTGATCTCGCTGCCCTCCAACGAGATCTACGCGGCGATGCAGACCGGCGCGATGGACGCCGCGATGACCTCCAGCACCAGCTTCATCTCGTTCAAGCTCGAGGAGATCGCCAAGCACCTGACGACCGGGCGCGGCAAGGCCTACTGGTTCATGCTCGAGCCGCTGATGATCTCCAAGGACGTGTTCGGCAAGCTGCCCAAGGCCCAGCAGGACCTCGTGATGGCGATCGGCGCCGAACTCGAGGCCTTCGGCCGCGAGGCCGCCCAGGCCGACGACAAGATCGCCGCCGACGTCTACGCGAAGGCCGGCGCCAAGCTCTACGACCTGGACGAGGCGACGCTGAAGAAGTGGCAGGCGATCGCGGTCGAGACCGCCTGGAAGGACTTCGGCGCGCGCAGCGAGACGTGTTCTGCCTTGCTCAAGGCCGCGCAAAAACTCCTGTGAGTGCCGCACCGCAGGCGGCCACACCGGCAACGTCGGCCCCGGCGGGCATCGACCCCGACACGCCGGCCCTGCTGCGGCCACTCGCGGTCGCGGTCCTGCACGTCAACCGCGCGCTCGCCGCGGCCGGCATGGTCGCGCTGATCGCCGCTTCGCTGGTGCTGACCTACAGCGTCGTCTCGCGCTACGTGACCAAGGCCTCGACCGACTGGCAGGACGAGGCCGCGGTGTTCCTGCTCGTCGGCGCGACTTTCCTGTGCAGCGCGTTCGTGCAGTCGCTGCGCGGCCATGTCGGCATCGAGGCGATCGCGGGCTGGCTGCCGCGCCGGCTCGACCGGCTGCGCCTGGCGGGGGTCGACCTGATGTGCACGGTCTTCAGCAGCTTCTTCGCGTGGAAGTCGTGGACGCTGTGGCACGAGGCCTGGGCCGAGAACCAGACCACGTCGTCGTCCTGGGGCCCGCCGCTGTGGATTCCCTATGGGCTGATGGCCGCCGGGATGACGCTGCTCAGCGTGCAGTTGCTGATCCAGCTCAGCGCACGCCTGAACGCGCTGACGAAAGGGCGGGCTGCATGAGCATGCTGACGCTCGGCCTGCTGTTCGGCGCCGTCACGCTGATCTTCATGTTCTCGGGCGCGCCGATCTCGTTCGCGCTCGGCGGCGTCGCGGTGCTCTTCATGGCGGTCTTCATGCCGGCCTCGGCGCTGGACACCGTGACGCAGAACGTCTATGAGGAGATGGCCAGCGTCACGCTGCTGTCGATCCCGCTGTTCATCCTGAAGGGTGCGGCGATCGGCCGCTCGCGCGCCGGCCAGGATTTGTATGCGGCGATGCACGTCTGGATGGGGCGCGTCCCCGGCGGCCTCGGCATCGCGAACGTGTTCGCCTGCGCGCTGTTCGCGGCGATGGCCGGCTCGAGCCCGGCGACCTGTTCGGCGATCGGCAGCGCCGGCATCCCGGAGATGCGCCGGCGCGGCTACTCGCCCGGCTTCGCGGCCGGCATCATCGCGGCCGGCGGCACGCTGGGCATCCTGCTGCCGCCGTCGGTCACGATGATCCTGTACGCGGTCGCCGCCGAGCAGTCGCTCGGGCGCCTGTTCCTCGCCGGCGTCGGCCCAGGAGTGTTGCTGGTCGCGCTGTTCGCCGGCTATGCGGCTTGGCGCTACCGCCTCGAGCATCGCCGCGCCCGGACGCTGTTCGAAGCGGGCGGCGTCGCGTCGCCGCTGCTCGACGCCGAGACCTTCACTGCGCGCCAGAAGTTCGAGATGCTGCCGCGCGTCGTGCCCTTCGTGCTGCTGCTGACCGGCGTGATGATCGCGCTGTACGGCGGCTACGCGACGCCGTCCGAGACCGCCGGGCTGGGCGCCGTGCTCGCGCTGATCCTGATCGCCGCGATCTACGGCGTCTGGCGCCCGCGCGATGTCGCGCCGATCCTTGCCGCGACGCTGAAGGAGTCGACGATGCTGATGTTCATCATCGGCATGTCGCTGCTGTTCTCGTACGTGATGAGCTACCTGCACATCAGCCAGGCCGCGGCCCAGGCGGTGGTCGGGATGCAGCTCTCCAAGTGGGTGCTGCTCGCCGCGGTGCTGGTGATGGTGATCGTGCTCGGCTTCTTCCTGCCGCCGGTCAGCATCATCCTGATGACCGCGCCGATCATTCTGCCGCCGCTGAAGGCCGCCGGCTTCGACCTGATCTGGTTCGGCGTGCTGATGACGATCGTGATGGAGACCGGGCTGATCCACCCGCCGGTCGGCCTGAACCTGTTCGTGATCAAGAACATCGCGCCCGACATCACGCTCGGCGAGATCATCCGCGGCGTGCTGCCGTTCGTGCTGCTGATGTTCGCCGCGGTCGTGCTGATCTGCGCGGTGCCCGGCATCGCGACGGCACTGCCGGACGCGGTGATGGGCGTCGTCGCGGGGCACTGAGGGCGGCCGGCCGCCGCCTCGATTCGCTAGACTGCGCGGCATGAACCTGCACACGTGGCTGATCTATTTCGTCGCGGCGACCGGGCTGTCGCTGTCGCCCGGGCCGAACGGGCTGCTCGCGCTCGCGCACGGCGCGCTGCACGGCCGGCGCAAGGCGCTGTTCACGATCGCCGGCGGTGCCTGCGGCTTCGTCGCGGTGATCGCGCTGTCGATGTTCGGCATCGGCGCGCTGCTGCAGCGCTCGCTGGTCTGGCTGACGGTGCTGAAATGGCTGGGCGGCGGCTACCTGGTGTGGCTGGGCGTCCAGGTCTGGCGCTCGCCGCCGATCGGCCTCGACGCGGCGGCCGCGACCGCGGCGCCGCGCAGCGGTGCGTCGATGTTCCGGCAGGGTGCGTTGTCGGCGCTGACGAACCCGAAGGCACTGCTGTTCTTCGCCGCATTCCTGCCGCAGTTCATCGACCCGGCGCGCGGGCTGCTCGGCCAGTTCGCCGTGATGGCCGGGACGTTCGCCGCGATCGAGATCGCGACCGAGCTGTTCATCGCCGCGATGGCGCACCGCATCAGCCCGTGGCTCAAGCGCGTCGGCCGGCGCTTCAACCAGGCCTGCGGCGGCGTGTTCATCGCGATCGGCGTCGTGCTGCCGCTGCGCGGGTGATCCCGCGAGCCGATTCGGCGACCGCGGCGGCGCGTTGTAATCTCCGCCCCACGACAACCGATGGAGACTTCGATGACGACCGACCTGTTCTACCTCGTGCTCTCTGCCGTCTTCACCGGGCTCTTGTGGGTGCCGTACATCCTCGATCGCCTGATGGTGCGGGGGCTGATGGACGCGGTGGGTTATCCGGTCAATCCCAAGCCGCAGTCGGCCTGGGCGCAGCGCCTGGCGAAGGCGCATGCGAACGCGGCCGAGAATCTGGTCGTGTTCGCGCCGCTGGTGCTGGTGGCCCATGCCATCGGCCTGACCAGTGCGACGATCGCGAGCGCGTGCGCCGTCTACTTCTGGGCCCGAGTCGTTCATGCGCTGGCCTATACCTTCGCCGTGCCGTGGGCGCGCACGCTGGCGTTCACGGTCGCCTTCGTCGCGCAGGCGACGATCGCGTTGCAGCTGCTGGTCCGTTGAAACGCGCACGGCCCGTTCACTTCACAGGTGCAGGAGATTGCCGATGACGCCCGCGGCGCCCCATCCCTCGTTGCTCGTGTCGCTCGGCGTCGCGGCGCTGGTCGTCTGGCGCCTGTATTCGCGGGTGCGGCGCATGGTCGGTCGGCAGACGCTGTCGCGGCGCCGGCCGTGGTTCACCGTCGTGCTGTTTCCGGTGCTTCTCGCCCTGCTGCTGCTCGGCTCGATCGCGCATCCGATCAATGCATCGAGCCTGATCGGCGGCGTGGTGCTGGGCGTCGCGCTCGGGGTCTACGGCTTACGGCTGACGAAATTCGAGGCGACGCCGCAGGGGCTGTTCTACACCCCCAGCGCACACCTGGGCATTGCGTTGTCGCTGCTGTTCATCGCGCGCATCGTCTTTCGCGTCGCGCAGTTCTACTTCGCCGAGGGGTCGGCGCCGGCGTCGCCGCACGACCTTGTTCACAGCCCGTTGACGCTGGCGATCTTCGGCACGTTGGCGGGCTATTACGTGACCTATGCGATCGGGCTGCTGCGCTGGGCGCGGCGAGCGCAGCAGCCGACCGACCTCTGACGCGCGGAGTCGGGGCTGTTGCGCGGGCGACGCCTCAGTTCGCGCCGACGCGCGCGACCCGCCCGACGATCGGGTACTGGGGGTCGTTGTAACCCGGCGTCGAGGCGTGCCCGGTCGTCACCAGCGCGCTGACGAAGGCCTCGTCCTCGGCGTCGAACGGCGTGTTCAGCGCGCCCAGGTAGTCCTGCCATTGCACGAGCGTCTTCGGGCCGCCGATCACGCCGTTGATCAGCGTGTTGTTCCAGACCCAGCCGAGCGCGAGCTGCGCCGGCGTCAGGCCGCGGCGGCGCGCGTGCTCGGCCATCTTCGCGGCGAGCGCGAGCGATTCGGGGCGGAACTCGGTCTGCATGATGCGGGTGTCGTTGCGCGCGGCGCGCGAGCCTTCGGGCGGGGTCGCGCCGGGCGTGTACTTGCCGCTCAGCACGCCGCGTGCGAGCGGGCTGTAGACCACCGCGCCCAGGCCGTAGTGGGCGCAGCAGGGCAGCAGCTCGGTCTCGATCTGGCGCGACATCGCGTTGTACGGCGGCTGGCAGACGATCGGCGGCGAGATGCCCATCGCACGGCACATCTCGGCGACCCGCGCGACGCGCCAGGCGCGGTAGTTCGACAGCCCGAAGTGATGGATCTTGCCGCGCTCGATCAGGTGCGCGAGCGCGGTCAGCGTCTCCTCCAGCGGCGTGGTCGGGTCCTCGCGGTGCAGGTACAGCACGTCGACGTAATCGGTGCCCAGGCGCTGCAGGCTCGCGTCGACGGCCGCCATCGTGTGCACGCGCGACAGCCCGCGCTGGTTCGGCCCCGGCCCCATCGGGTTCGCGAGCTTGGTCGCGAGCACCCAGCGCTCGCGCTCGCCCTTGATCAGGCGCCCGGTGATGCGCTCCGATTCGCCGCCGGCGTACGCGTTCGCGGTGTCGAGCCCATTGATGCCGGCGTCCCGGGCCGCACTGATGATGTTCGCGGCCTCGGGCTCGCTGGTCTGGTCGCCGAACATCATCGTGCCGAGCCAGAGCTTGCTGACCTTCAGGCCGCTCGCGCCGAGTGAAGAATAGGTGGGGGTCGTCGTCATCGAAGGTGCTCCAAAACAGTCAAAGAGGAAAGGTGGCGGCAAAGCGCTCGCGCAACTCGCGCTTGAGCACCTTGCCGATGGCGCTGCGCGGCAGCTCGTCGATGAAGCGCAGCGCGCTCAGGCGCTGCGTCTTGCCGACGCGCTCGTTGGTCCAGCGCATCAGCTCGTTCTCGTCGGCCGCCGCGTTCGGGCGCGCCACGACGAAGGCGACCGGCGTCTCGCCCCATTGCACCGACGGTACGCCGACGACCGCGACGTCGGCGACCGCGCCGTGCCCGCGCAGCACCGCCTCGAGGTCGCTCGGGTAGACGTTGAAGCCGCCGCTGATGACCATGTCCTTCTTGCGGTCCATCAGCGTCAGGAAGCCGTCGGCGTCGAAGCGGCCGACGTCCCCGGTGCGAATGAAGCGCTTGCCGCTCGCGTCGAACCACTCGGCCTCGCGCGTCTTGGCGGGCTGGCCGTGGTAGCCGGTCATCATCCCGGGCGAGTGGCCGACGATCTCGCCGGTTTCCCCGCTCGCCAGCGCCTGCTGCGAGAGCTCGACGCCGGCCTCGTCGATCAGCCGGATGTCATGCCCCGGTGCCGGCTGGCCGACCGTGTGCAGCTTCTCGCGGTGTTCGTGCGCGAGGAGGATGCAGGTGCCGCCGCCTTCGGTCATGCCGTAGAACTCGATCAGTGCGCCGGGCCAGCGCCGGATCACGTCGGCCTTCAGCGCGGCGCCGAACGGCGCGCTGGTGCAGAACTTCGCGACCGTCCACGACAGGTCGAAGGCGTCGAACTCGGGCAGCGCCGTGATGCGCTGGTACTGCACCGGCACCAGCATCGTGTGCGTCATCCGGTGGCCTTGCGCGAGCGCAAGGTAGCGGGCGGCGTCGAACTTGGCCATCAGCACGACGGTGCCGCCGAACGCGAGCGTCGGGAAGAACACCACCAGCGTCGTGTTCGAGTACAGCGGCGTCGCGAGCAGCGTCACGCCCTCGGGCGAGTAGCCGTAGGTGGCGCCGCGCGAGACGTGCGACCAGCGCATCCCGTGCGATTGCACGATGCCCTTGGGCGCGCCGGTCGTGCCGGACGAATAGATGATGTTGAACGCCGCTTCGGGGGCGATCGCGACCGGGGTCGGCGTGACGCCGGGCGGCAGCAGCCAGTCGCCGAACGGCACGCCCAGGCCCTGGTCGTCGAGCGCGATCGCGTGCTCGGGCGCTGCCACGCCGAGCGCGTCCTGCGCGGCGGCGTCGACGAACAGGCGGCGCGCGCCGGCGTCCAGCAGCATGCCGGCGAAGCTCTCGGGCGTGACCGAGGGCGCGAGCGGCGCGACCGTGATGCCGGCGCGCAGCGCGCCGAGGAACACCGCGGCGTACAGCGGCGTCGCGTGGGCGCAGATCGCGACGACGTCGCCGGCGCGCAGGCCGTCGCGCTGCAGGCTCGCGGCGATGCGGTCCATCAGGGCGTCGAGCTCGGCGTAGCTCAGCGTCGTCTCGCCCTGCACCAGCGCGGCGCGAGCGGGGCGGGCACGGGCGTGGTCGTGGATCAGCTCGGGAATGGGGCGGTAACCGAGTTCGGCAATGATCGGAATCGAGGTCATCCCGTCACTGTAGGCCAGCGGCCAATTCCCTGGTTCGAGGCGGCCTCGATAGAATGCGCGCCTTCCTCACTCGCCGCCCACCCGTGTCCGATCGCCTGAAGGTCCTGCCGCAATACATGTTGCCCAAGCGGGCGCTGACGGTCTATGCCGGCTGGCGCGCCTCGCGCCGCTGGGGCGCGAACACGACCAAGCTGATCCGCAATTTCGTCGCGAAGTACCACGTCGACATGAACGAGGCGGCCGAGCCGAACATCGCGCGCTACGGCAGCTTCAACGAATTCTTCACGCGCGCGCTGAAGGACGGCGTGCGGCCGATCGCGGCGGCCGAGTGGGTCTGCCCGGTCGACGGCGCAGTGAGCCAATTCGGCAAGATCGAACACGACCAGCTCTTCCAGGCCAAGGGCCACCGCTACTCGACGACCGCGCTGGTCGGCGGCGACGCGGCGCTCGCGGCCGAGTTCGAGAACGGCCATTTCGCGACGATCTACCTGAGCCCGAAGGACTACCACCGCATCCACATGCCGTGCGACGGCAGCTTGCGCCGCATGATCCACGTGCCGGGCGACCTGTTCTCGGTCAACCCGCTGACGGCGCGCGGCGTGCCGGGGCTGTTCGCGCGCAACGAGCGCGTCGTCTGCGTGTTCGATTCGGCGCACGGGCCCTTCGTGCTCGCGCTGGTCGGCGCGACCATCGTCGGCAGCATGGCGACGGTGTGGCACGGCGTCGTCAACCCGCCGCGCACACCGGACGTCCGCGAGTGGAATTACGACGCGCAGCACATCCGCCTGAAGCAGGGCGAGGAGATGGGCCGCTTCCTGCT
>DASYCA010000411.1:0-10714 GCA_036500445.1 Burkholderiaceae bacterium
CAGGTCGCAGCCAACCGCGTGCAGACCAAGCTCAGACGCGGCGCGAGTTGTCGTTCCGCTCCCGTTCCATGGATCGAAAACGACTGATGACGGCGCAAGTTCCAAAGATCTTAGGAAGTTCACTGCGAACCGCTTGGAGTATCCAGCGTAGTAAGGGAAGAGCCTGTCCTCCTTGTCCTCGAGAACGTCGGTTTCCTGCTTGGGATTGAATATGTCTGCGGTTCCGATTTTCACGGGTTGGGAGCCTCGTTGTCGTTCATCGGAGCGAATTTGTGCACCTGGGATGGTAACCGGGCGGCGTGCTGGCTCGCCGTGCGGAGCGCGATGGCCAGAGCGTGTGTGCCTACTGGTAGTGGCCGCCCGCTTCAAGGGGCACAACTCGGTCAGTCCCTTTAAAGTCCACCGACGCTGGACGACGCGGCAGGCGGTACCCGCTGGGGGCGATTTAAGGGTACTCCCGCTCATGAGCCCCCGGCGGGTACCGCCTGTCGCGTCGCTCAACGGTTGAAGTATCGAGTCGAACGCCCGCCAAGCGCCGTCGCGCGGACCACCCCGACCGACAAGCGTCCTATCTCAGCGCAACTCGCGCCCAAGCAAGCGCTCCAGCGTCCCGCGCGGCGAGGCTTCCGGCCGCTGCTGGCGCGCGACATCGAGATAAAACGTCTGCTCCAGCATGTGCTGACCGCCCATCGCGGCATGCAGCACCTGATCGCTGAACACGACCCAGGTCGTGCCCGGCGCGAAATCCACGCGTGCCTGCGGGCTCGCTTTCTGAAACGCCGCATCCGCCTTCGCGCGGTCGTGCAGCTGCAGCATCACGTGGTCGTACTCGGTGCGGCGGCGCTTCGTGATGCCGGTGCGTTCGAGCAGCCAGGCCGAGCCCGGCAGCGGGCGGCCGATCACGGGGAGGTAGCGCTTCGCATGCGCCTCGAAGGGTTCGCCGACGCGCCACTCGCGCGGCCGGCCGTCGGGGTTGACGTTGCAGAACACGCGCAGCAGCCGGGTGCCGTGCATCGGGTTGGATGGGAAGGCGTCGACGTGCAGGCGCGTGTCGTCCTTGCGCCAGCTCGTCGCGCGGCCGGCGACGTCGACCGGGCGGAACGAGGTGTTGCCGCGTTTCAGCTGGCCGCGGTAGTGCGGGAACAGGCGAAGCGCGAAGCTTTCGCTCATGTCGGCGTAGCGCGTGATCATCGCTTTCAACGCGGCGAGATCGTTCGCGTCGCCGGCCGCGCCGCGCATCTCCCCACCCGGCCAGCGCAGCGAGATGTTCTTCGCCTTGCCGTCGGCCCAGCGCGGGTCGCGGAAGCGAAGCTCGGATTCCATCAGCTCGAACGGCAGGTACGGGAAGCGCAGCACCTCGCCGGCTTCGATGCAGGCTTCGACGTCGTGCGTCGTGCCATCGGCGCCCCAACTGCGGTCGGGGAAGTCGCGAACCAGCGTGACCTCGCTCATCAGCGCACCCGCATGCCTGCCTTCGCGCCCGGCCAGGGTTCGAGAATGTAGAGGCCAGCGTCGGCTTTTTCATCCGCGCCCGAGGCCGCGAGCACCATGCCTTCGCTGAGGCCGAATTTCATTTTTCGCGGCGCGAGGTTCGCGACCATCACGGTGAACTTGCCGACGAGTTGCTCGGGTGTGTAGGCGGACTGGATGCCGCTGAACACGTTGCGCGTCTTGCCTTCGCCGACATCGAGCGTCAACCGCAGCAGCTTGGTCGAGCCCTCGACGCGCGCGCAATCGAGGATCTGCGCGATGCGCAGATCGACCTTCACGAAATCGTCGATCTTGATTTCGGGTGCGATCGCCTCGCCGCCGGGCGGCGGCGTCTCGATGACGCTCGGTTCGAGCAGCGCTTCGAGCTGCTTCGCGTCGACGCGCTGCATCAGGTGCTTGTACTCGCCGATCGAGTGGTAGCCGAGCGCGGTCGCCGCATCGGCAAAGCGCAGCGGGGCGACCTTCAGGAAGGCCTCGACATTCGCCGCCAGCACCGGCAGCACCGGTTTCAGATAGATCGTCAGCACGCGGAAGGCTTCGATGCAGGTCGTGCAGACGTCGTGCAGCCGCGCGTCGGCACCGGCCTGCTTCGCGAGCTCCCAGGGCTTGTTGGCGTCGACGTACTCGTTGACGCGGTCGGCCAGCGCCATCACGTCGCGCAAGGCCTTCGCGTAGTCGCGCGTGTCGTACAGCGCGGCGATGGCGGCTTGCTCGCCGCGCAGCAGCGCCAGCAGCGCCTGGCCGTCGGCCGAGACCGTGCCCAGATCGCCGCCGAAGCGCTTCGCGATGAACCCCGCGGCGCGGCTCGCGATGTTGATGTACTTGCCGACCAGGTCGCTGTTGACCCGCGCCATGAAATCGTCCGGGTTGAAATCGATGTCCTCGACGCGGCCGTTCAGCTTGGCTGCGATGTAGTAGCGCAGCCACTCGGCGTTCATCCCGAGCTCGAGGTATTTCAAGGGCGAGATGCCGGTGCCGCGGCTCTTGCTCATCTTCTCGCCGCTGACCTGCAGGAAGCCGTGCACGTAGATCTGGTTCGGCGTCTTGCGCCCGCTGAAATGCAGCATCGCGGGCCAGAACAGCGTGTGGAAGGTGACGATGTCCTTGCCGATGAAGTGAATCTGCTCGACCTTTTCATCCGCGATGAACGCGTCGAAGTCGCGGCCGATCTTCTTGAAATGGTTCTTCAGCGACGCGAGGTAGCCGACCGGCGCGTCCAGCCAGACATAGAAATACTTGCCCGGCGCGTCCGGGATCTCGATCCCGAAGTAGGGCGCGTCGCGGCTGATGTCCCAGTCGTTCAGGCCGACGTGGCCGAGCTCGTCGGTCGCGAACCACTCCTTGATCTTGTTCAGCACTTCCGGCTGCAGGCGGCCCGGCGTCGTCGTCCACTCTTTCAGGAAATCGACGCAGCGCTGCGAGGACAGTTGAAAGAAGTAGTGGTCGCTGCTCTTGAGCACCGGCGTCGCGCCGCTCAAGGTCGAGTACGGGTGCTTCAGGTCGGTCGGCGCGTAGACGGCGCCGCAGTTCTCGCAGTTGTCGCCGTACTGGTCCTTGGTGCCGCACTTCGGGCACTCGCCCTTGATGTAGCGGTCGGGCAGGAACATCCCCTTCACGGGGTCGTAGAACTGCTCGATCGTGCGTTCGGCGATCAGGCCCTGCTTGCGCAGCGCGCGGTAGATGTCCTGCGCGAGCTCGTGGTTCTCGGGGCCGTCGGTCGAGTGCCAGTTGTCGAAGCCGATGTGAAAACCGTCGAGGTACTGCTGGCGCCCGGCGGCGATCTTCGCGACGAAGGCTTGCGGCGTGAGGACGGCCTTCTCGGCCGCGATCATGATCGGCGCGCCGTGCGCGTCGTCCGCGCAGACGAAGTGGACCTCGCTGCCGACCATGCGCTGGAAGCGCACCCAGATGTCGGCCTGGATGTACTCCATCATGTGCCCGACGTGGAACGGCGCGTTCGCGTAGGGCAGGGCGGTCGTGACGAAAAGCTTGCGGGTCATGGGGAGGGCGCCGGCGGGGAAGGGAACCCTAAATTCTAGTGGCCCGGCCCCGAACAGGCTATTCCAGGGCCCGCTCGGACGGCGGCGGCGGCGACCACTCGTACAGCCAGGTCTCGGTCAGCGGCTGGCCGTCGACGCGCAGGAACAGGCGCAAGGTGATCGGGTCGGTGCTGGCGTCCGGCACCAGGTCGAACATCGCGCGCCAGCCCTGGATCGCCCCGAGCGGGCGGGCCGAGGTCAGCTCGAGCTTGCCGCGCGAGACGCTGATGACCGGCTCGACGCGGGTCGCCGCGTCGACCAGCGCGAGGTCGCCGCCGGCGAAGTCGACCGCGAAGCGCCACGCGAAATGATTGCGCTTCTGGCCGACGATGCCGCCCAGCCCGGTGCGGGTGGCGACGCAGCGCGCCAGCGGCGGCTGCGACGGCGCCTCGCGGCACCAGTAGAGCCGGTAGCCGATCAGGAACTCCTGGCCGGGCTTGGGCTTGTCGGCGGGGTTCCAGAACGCGACGATGTTGTCGAAGGTCTCGTCGTTGGTCGGGATCTCGACCAGGTCGACGGCGCCCGCGCCCCAGTCGCCCTTGGGCTCGACCCACAGGCTCGGGCGGCGGTCGTAGAACACGCCGTCGTCCTGGTAGTTCGCGAAATCGCGGTCGCGCTGCAGCAGCCCGAAGCCGCGCGGGCCGTGGTCGGCGAAGGCGTTGAAGCTCAGGCTGCGCGGGTTGCGCAGCGGGCGCCAGAGCCACTCGCCGTTGCCGGTCTGCATCGACAGGCCGTCGGAGTCGTGGATCTCCGGGCGCCAGTCGTTGGCCTTGCGGTGGTCGTTCTCGCCGAACTGGAACATGCTCGTGCAGGGCGCGATGCCGAGCCGCTCGATGTCCTTGCGGGCGTAGAGCGCGGAGTCGATCTCCATCAGCGTCGTGTCGCCCGGCGTGATCGCGAAGCGGTAGGCGCCGGCGACGCTGGGCGAATCGAGCAGGCCGTAGACGACGAGGGTGTTCGAGTCGGGCGCCGGGCGCTCCAGGTAGTAGGCGACGAACTCGGGGAACTCCTCGGGGCGCGGCATCCCGGTGTCGATCGCGAGGCCGCGCGCCGACAGGCCGTACTGGCGCGAGCCGCTGGTCGCACGGAAGTAGCTCGCGCCGAGGAAGGCGGCGACGTCGAACTGCGGCGCGAGGTGGAACTTGAAGCGCCAGCCCGCGAAGCCGAGGTCGGCCGGCTGGCGCGCGCCGTTCACGCCGCTCTTGCCGTAGTCGAACATGGCCGGGTCGTACGCGAGCTCCTGGGCCTGGTTGCCGGCGACCTCGAACATCCGCACCGGGCGCTTGAAGAACAGGCCGAGGTGGAACAGCTCGACCCGAAAGCGCAGCTTGTCGTCGGTCCACAGCGCGTGCTCGGGGCGAAAGCGGATCGCCTGGTACTGGTCCCAGTCGAGGTTGGCGATGCCCGGCGGCAGCGGTTTCTGCGCCGGCTGGTAGGGCACGGCGGCGAGCGCGCGCGCCTGCCCCTTCAGCGTCGCGAAGTCGAAGCGCTGCGGCTTGCCCAGCGGCTTCAGGCCGGCGGCCTGGGCGGCCGGCGAGAGCAGCGCGGCGGGACCGAAGGCGGCGGCGGTCGCGGCGGTGCCGAGCAGGGTTCGTCGTTGCATCGTGGGGCGGGGAGCCGGTCCGGAAGTCGAAGAAGCCCGCATTCTGGCGTGAAAAGAAGCCCGCGCTAGACTGCCGGCCTTCGTTCGATCGCTTCAAGACCTCCCCATGACCGTTGCCGACACCGCGCTGCTCGACGCCCTGAAGACCGTGATCGACCCGAACACGGGCGCCGATTTCGTCTCGACCCGGCAGCTGAAGAACCTGCGCATCACGGGCGCCGACGTGGCCTTCGAGATCGAGCTCGGCTACCCGGCCAGGAGCCAGATCGACGCGCTGCGCGCCGCGCTGGTCGCGGCCGCGAAGACCGTGCCGGGGGTCGAGAACGTCAGCGTGAGCCTGGCGACGAAGATCGTCGCGCACGCGGTGCAGCGCGGCGTCCAACTGCTGCCCAAGGTGAAGAACATCGTCGCGGTCGCCTCCGGCAAGGGCGGCGTCGGCAAGAGCACGACCGCCGTGAACCTGGCGCTCGCGCTCGCCGCCGAAGGGGCCAGCGTCGGCATCCTCGACGCCGACATCTACGGGCCCAGCCAGCCGATGATGATGGGCATCAGCGGCCGCCCCGAGAGCGCCGACGGCAAGACGATGGAGCCGATGGAGAACCATGGTGTCTCGGTGATGTCGATCGGCTTCATGGTCGACGCCGACAACCCGATGATCTGGCGCGGCCCGATGGCCACGCAGGCACTCGAGCAGCTGCTGCGCCAGACCAACTGGCCCGAGCTCGACTACCTGATCGTCGACATGCCGCCCGGCACCGGCGACATCCAGCTCACGCTGTCGCAGCGCGTGCCGCTGACCGGCGCGATCATCGTCACGACGCCGCAGGACATCGCGCTGCTCGACGCGAAGCGCGGCACCAAGATGTTCGAGAAGGTCGGCGTGCCGATCCTCGGGCTGGTCGAGAACATGTCGGTCCATGTGTGCTCGAACTGCGGCCACATCGAACACGTGTTCGGCGAAGACGGCGGCCGGCGCATGGCCGAGGAATACAAGCTCGACTTCCTCGGCGCGCTGCCGCTGAACCTGTCGATCCGGGTCCAGACGGACGGCGGGCGGCCCAGCGTGGTCGCCGAGCCGGACGGCGCGATCGCGGCGCTGTACAAGAGCGTGGCGCGCCAGATCGCGGTCAAGATCGCGCAACGGGCCAAGGATTTTTCGAGCAAGTTCCCGACGATCTCGATCTCCAAGGACACCTGAGTCAAATTCTTACAACGGGCTTACATCAGGCCGAAAGCAAGCGCAAGCCCCAATAGACGAGGTCGGATTCGCCGACGACAGTCTCAGCGAGATGGTCTATCAACAGGATTGAGGAGAGCTCTGCATGTCCACGGTGATGAACGACCCGCGCTCGTCCGCTTCGGCGCCCGGGTTCCTTTCGAAAGAGCGCACGATCGCGGGGCCCGGCTTCAACCGGTGGCTGGTGCCGACGGCGGCCCTGGCGATCCATTTGTGCATCGGCATGGCCTATGGCTTCTCGGTGTTCTGGCTGCCGATGACGCACCTGCTGTCCAACCCGGACCTGGCCACGTGCAAGGACCTCGGCTTCATGTCGGCGCTCACCACCACCAGCTGCAACTGGAGCGTGCCGCAGGTGACGCACATCTTCGAGACCTTCATCGCGATGCTCGGCATTTCGGCGGCGATATGGGGGGGATGGCTCGAACATGCCGGCCCGCGCAAGGCCGGTTTCATCGCCGCGATGTGCTGGGGCGGCGGGCTCGTCGTGGGTGGCATCGGCGTGTCCATTCATCAGCTCTGGCTGGTCTATCTCGGCTGCGGCGTGCTGGGCGGGGTCGGGCAGGGCCTGGGCTACATCACGCCGGTCTCGACGCTGATCAAGTGGTTTCCTGACCGCCGTGGCATGGCCACCGGCTTCGCCATCATGGGCTACGGCGGCGGTGCGATGATCGGCGCGCCGCTGGCGGTCATGCTGATGAAGAACTTCGCGCCCGGCGGCACGCAAGGCGTGGCATCGACCCTGATGGTCATGGGTGCCATCTACTTCGTCGTGATGTCGATCGGTGCCTTCGGCTTTCGCATCGCCCCGACCGGCTGGAAGCCCGCCGGCTGGAAGGCGCCCGCCAGCGGCTCGGCGAACGCGATGATCACGCAGCGCCATGTCCACCTCGACCGCGCCTGGAAGACACCGCAGTTCTGGCTCATCTGGGCGGTGTTGTGCCTGAACGTGACGGCCGGGATCGGGGTCATCTCGATGGCGAGCCCGATGTTCCAGGACGTCTTTGGTCAGCGCCTGCTCGGCCTCGACAGCGGCGCGGCGATGGACGCGGCGCAGAAGGCGCGCGTGGTCGCGGCGGCAGCGGGGCTGGTCGGGCTGATCAGCCTGTTCAACAGCGTCGGTCGCCTGTTCTGGGCCTCGCTGTCCGACAAGCTCGGCCGCAAGGTCACCTACTCCATCTTCTTCGTTCTGGGCATGGCGCTGTACTCGGCGCTGCCGACGCTCGGGCACCTCGGTCTGGCGGGCGTCTTCGTGATCACGGTCTGCGTCATCCTGACGATGTACGGAGGCGGCTTCGCCACCGTCCCGGCGTACCTGGCCGATATTTTCGGGACCCAGATGGTCGGTGCGATCCACGGCCGGCTCCTGACGGCGTGGTCGGTCGCAGGAATCGTGGGGCCGCTCGTCATTGCCGCGGTGCGCGAAGCGCAGCTGTCGTCCGGCGTCGCCGGTGCGCTGGTCTACGATCGCACCTTGTACCTGATGGCAGGCCTGCTGTTCGTGGGCCTGATCTGCAATCTGCTGGTCCGACCGGTCAAGAGTTCGGTGCCGATGACCGACGAAGAGCTCGCCATCGAACGTGCCAAGTCGCACGAGGGCGGCGCCGCGGCGCAGGCCGACAGCGCGGCGCGAGGTACGTTCGGGTTCACCGGTGTGCTCGCGTGGCTGGGGGTCGGGGTGCCGTTCCTGATCGGCCTGTTCATCGCCCTGCAGAAGGCGGTGGCGTTGTTCTGATCCCGCTCCCCAGGGGCGTCTGCGGACGGCGGCGCGGCCGTCACACCAGGCCGTCGAACGGCAGCACGTCGACCCAGTCGCCGGCGGCCACATCGCCCTGGTCGTGCGCCAGCACCACCAGGCCGTTGGCCTCGCTCATGCTGCGCAGGATCCCCGAGCCTTGCGCGCCGGTCAGGCGCACCTGCCAGTCGCCGCCCTCGACGGCGCGCGTGACGATGCCGCGCTGGTACTCGGTGCGGCCGGCGCGTTTGCGGATCGGGCTGCCGGCCCGGGCGCGCAGCAGCGGCAGCGGCGGCAGCACGGCGCCGCTCATCGCGAGCAGCGCGTCGCGCACCAGCGCATAGAAGGTCACCATCACCGCGACCGGGTTGCCGGGCAGGCCGAACAGCACGGCCTGGTGGCCGCCGGCGTCGGGCGCGGCGATCCTGCCGATCGCCATCGGGCGGCCGGGCCGCATCGCGATGTGCCAGAACGCGACCTCGCCGAGCTGGGCCATCACGCTGCGCGTGTGGTCGGCCTCGCCGACGCTGACGCCGCCCGAGGTGATCACCGCGTCCGCATCGCGTGCGGCGCTGGCGAACGCGTCGAGCAGCGCGCCGGGCTCGTCGCGCACGACGCCCAGGTCGACCGTCTCGACGACGCCCAGGCGCTGCAGCATCGCCCACAGCGTGTAGCGGTTGCTGTCGTAGACGCAGCCGGGGTCGAGCGGCTCGCCGATCGAGCGCAGCTCGTCGCCGGTCGAGAAGAACGCGACGCGCAGGCGCCGCAGCACCGCGACCTCGCCGCGGCCGAGCGACGCGAGCAGGCCGAGATCGGCCGGGCGCAGCACGCGGCCGGCGCGCAGCGCGACCTCGCCGAGGCCCAGGTCCTCGCCGGCGCGGCGCCGGTTGTCGCCGGCGCGCACCGCATCGGCCGGGATCGTGACGCGGTCGCCGTCGAGCGCGATCAGCTCCTGCGGCACGACGGTATCCAGCCCGGCCGGCATCACCGCGCCGGTCATGATGCGCACGCACTCGCCGGCCCCGGCGCTCGGGATCTCGCGCTGGCCGGCGAGGCCGCGCCCCTTGACGCGCAGCGTGGTCGGCGCGTGCGCCGCCAGCTCGGTGCCGCGCAGCGCGTAGCCGTCCATCGCGGCGTTGTCGTGCGCCGGCACGTTCAGCTCGGAGCGGACGTCGCTCGCGAGCACGCGGCCGAGCGCGCTGCGCAGCGCGAGCTTCTCGACCGTGCTCACGCGCGGCACCAGCGCGTCGATGAACGCGCGGGCCTGGGTGATCGAGACCGCGCCGGGATCGAAGCCGGCGATGCCCGCGGCGAGCTGCTGCAGCGACAGGGGTGGCGGCGAGGGCGGCGGCATGATCATCGGGCTTGCGGCGGCTGCAACTGCTGCAGCTCGGCGAGCGTGTTCGCGTTCGCGAAGGCGCCGGCGTCGTCGAACTCGACCTGGACGCGGCGCTGCCGTGCCGTCCAGCGCTCGACCTGGCGTTCACCGCCTTCGATGAAGTGGACCAGGCTGTCGCGCAGGCTGGTCTTCAGCAGGCAGAACACCGGTTGAGGGCGCCACTCGCCGGCCTCGCGCGTCGCCGCGATCGCGATCTCGGCGTCGGCGGCGACCAGCGCATCGACCAGGCGTTCGACCAGGTCGTGCGGGAACAAGGGCGAATCGCAGGGCACGCTCGCGAGGTACGGGGTGCCGCACTGCGCGAGCCCGGCCGCCAGGCCGGCGAGTGGGCCGGCGTAGTCGGCAGGTTGATCGGGCCAGACCGGCACGCCGAAGGCCGCGTAGGCCTCGAGGTTGCGGTTCGCGTTCAGCAGCAGCGGCCCGCACTGCGGGGCCAGGCGGCGCAGCGCGTGCAACGCCAGCGGCGTGCCCCCGTAGGGCTGCAGGCCCTTGTCGATGCCGCCCATGCGGCTGCCGCGGCCGCCGGCCAGCACGAGGCCGGTGATGCGTTGTTTGTCGACCATGGCGCAGTGTAGTGGCGGGGCGCCGCATACACTGCGACGCGCGGCAACAGGCGCCAGGAGCGACGAGTCCCGATGAAGGTGATTGGATTTCGCGGCTATTCAGGCTCGGGCAAGACCACGCTGGTCGAACAGGTCGTCACGCGGATGAAGGCGGCTGGGCTGCGCGTCTCCGTCGTCAAGCATGCGCACCACGAGTTCGACATCGATCACCCGGGCAAGGACTCATGGCGGCATCGCCAGGCCGGCGCTTTCGAGGTCGTGATCGCATCGGATCGGCGGCTCGCGCTGATCCGCGAGTACGAGGCGCTTGCGGACCCGGCGGTGCACGACCTGATCCGCGAGTTGAGCCCGTGCGACTGGGTGCTCGTCGAGGGCTTCAAGCGCGATGCGGTGCCCAAGATCGAGGTCTGGCGCGCCGCGACCGGCCAGGCGGCGGAGTACGCCATCGACCCGCAGGTGGTCGCGATCTGTACCGACAGCGCGGACCGTCTGCCCCAGCCGACCGAGCTGCCGGTGCTGGACATCAACGACCCGCAGGCCGTCGTGGACTTTCTGCGCGGCAGCGGCGAACGCTTCACCTATCGCGCGCCGGCTTAGCCCAGGCCTAGGCGATGCGCGCCAGGTCGCGCAGCGTCGTCGGGCCGGCG
>DASYCA010000412.1:0-6761 GCA_036500445.1 Burkholderiaceae bacterium
GCTCGCTGTCGGTACCGCCAGCGCGATCGAGCTGCCGACCTGGCTGAAGCCGAAGTCGGATCAAGCCGTGGCCTCGAACGCGGCCAATCCGGTCGCCGCGAGCGAGGCGGCTGCGATGGCCCCGGTGCCGATGCTGGCGCCGCAAGGGGTGCCCCACTACCGCGCGATCGTCAAGCAGAGCGGCCCGGCCGTGGTCGGCGTGACCGTCGCCGGCACGCACAAGGAGACGGCCGAGGAGAGCGGCATGCCGCCCGGCATGGAAGACGATCCGTTCTTCAAGTTCTTCCGCGGCATGCCCGGCTTCCAGCAGCGCGGCCAACACGGTGGCCAGGTGCCGTTCAAGGGCCTGGGCTCGGGCTTCATCATCAGTGCGGACGGCCTGATCCTGACCAACGCCCACGTCGTGCGCGAGGCCAAGGACGTGACCGTCAAGCTCAGCGACCGGCGCGAATTCACCGCCAAGGTGCTGGGGCTGGACCCGACGACCGACATCGCGGTGCTCAAGATCGACGCGACCGGGCTGCCGGTCGTGCGCCTGGGCGACGCGCGCTCGCTCGAGGTCGGCGACCCGGTGCTGGCGATCGGCGCGCCCTACGGCTTCGAGCAGACCGCGACGCAAGGCATCGTCAGCGCCAAGGGGCGTTCGCTGCCGGGCGATGCGGTGGTGCCGTTCATCCAGACCGACGCGGCGGTGAACCCCGGCAATTCCGGCGGCCCGCTGTTCGACGGCACGGGTGGCGTCGTCGGCATCAACGCGCAGATCTATTCGCAAAGCGGCGGCTTCCAGGGCCTGAGCTTCTCGATCCCGATCAATGTCGCGCTGAAGATCAAGGACCAGATCGTCTCGACCGGCAAGGTCACGCATGCGCGCCTGGGCGTCACGATCCAGGACCTGAACCAGTCGCTGGCCGAATCCTTCGGCATGAAGAAGCCGGATGGCGCGCTGGTCGCCAGCGTCGCACCGAACAGCGCGGCGGCCGCCGCGGGCCTGAAGTCCGGTGACGTGATCACCGCGGTCAACGGCCAACCGGTCGTGCGCTCGGGCGAGGTCTCGAGCCTGATCGGCCTGTCCGCGCCGGGCGACCGGGTCAAGCTGCAGGTCTGGCGCGACCACGAGCCGCGCGAGGTCGAGGCCAAGCTCGCGAACGCCGACACCGACAAGACCGAGGTCGCGAGCGCGGGCAACGACCTGAAGCCGGGCCAGCTCGGCCTCGGCCTGCGCCCGCTGACGCGCGACGAGCGCCAGCAGGTCGGCGTCGACCAGGGCATGGTGATCGAGAACGTCGCGGGCCCGGCGGCGCGCGCCGGCATCCAGGCGGGCGACGTGCTGCTCGCGATCAACGGCAAGCCGGTGCAGTCGCTCGATCAGGTCAAGAGCGTACTCGCCGGAAAACCGAAGAGCGTCGCGCTGCTGGTGCAGCGCGACGGCGACAAGATCTTCGTGCCGGTGAAGCTCGGATGAGCTGCTGCTGATCCAGGCCGCTTAGCATCGGCGCCTCGACCCTGTGTGGAGGCGCCGTGTTTTCGTTGATCCTCAAATGCCTGCTGGGCGCGCTGGCGGTGCTCGTCATCGCGTTGCTGTCGCGTTCGCGCAGCTTCTTCGTCGCGGGCCTGGTGCCGCTGTTCCCGACCTTCGCGCTGATCGCGCACTACATCATCGGCTCCGAGCGCTCGGCGCAGGATCTGCGCACGACGGCGCTGTTCGGGCTGTGCTCGCTCGCGCCCTACGCCGTCTACCTGGCCGCGGTCTACTGGCTCAGCATCCGGCTGCAGCTGGCGGCCACCTTGGCGGTGGCGACCGGCGCCTGGGTCGCGGCCGCGGCCGCGCTGCTGTTCATCTGGTCGCGAACGCACTCCGGCGCGGCGTGAATTGCGTGGCAATTCGGCCTGGACGATCTTGTCAACTCTGGTAACACGCGGGTGGGTTGGGGCGCTGGCCCTTTCATAATCGTTGCTCCAAAAACGCAGCGGTGGCGTGGCCACGACAGAGAGAGATGAGTTCCGGGGCAGACGCTTGGCTCGTGTGGGGCGAATTGAGCCGCATCGAAGAGCGGCTGTCATGGGGCGGCGGCGCGAAGCCGGGCCGGGTGTGTTTCGATTCCCTCGGCCGGCCGCTCAAGGCGCTGGCGCGCGCGGACGCGCAAGACGCCGGGGACGCGCAGCGGCCCGTGTCGCGCGTGCAGCGCGTGCACTACGCGCTCCAGCATGCCGCGCCGCGCGCGCAAAAGCGCATCGCGGCGCTGATGGGCGACCTCGACCTCACCGACGCCGGGCCGATCCTGATCGCCGCGTGCGAAGAGATCGCGCTGCTGCGTGGCGCGGTCGTGGCTCCCGGGGTCAACCCGCGCGGCCTGAAGGCGCCGCCGTTCGGCGCCGACGACGCGCGCGACTGGCTGATCGATTTCCTCGGCCTGATGCCGTCGGCCGACGCCACCGCCGCGCTGATCCCCGGCGCCTGGCGCTTCTACGAGCGCGGGTTCCGGCAAGCGTGGGGCCCGACGCGCACCGACCGGCACCAGCCGCTGGACGTCAACGGCGCGCAAGGCAACGTGCTCGAGGCCGCGCTCGATTTCTCCAAGGGCCACGTCGTGATGGCCGGCATCCTGCTGACCCTGCTGGCCGGGCACCTCCTGCGCGGCAGCGGCGACAAGGCCGCGATGCTCGACGAGATCGGGCGCAGCGGCCGGCTCGGTCCGGTGCTGGCGACCTGGGTCGGCGCGAACGAGGATCGGCTGCTCGGGCTGATCCAGCCGCAGGCGCGCTGATCGCCCGGGTCGCGCCCGGGTCGCGCGGCCGGCGCCGGCCTCACAGGTCGGTGCGCAGCTTCCAGATCTCGGGGAACAGCACCACGTCCAGCATCTTGCGCAGATAGCTGACGCCCGAGGTGCCGCCGGTGCCGCGCTTGAAGCCGATCACGCGCTCGACGGTCGTGACGTGGCGAAAGCGCCAAAGACGGAAGGTGTCCTCCAGGTCGGTCAGTTCCTCGCCGAGTTGGTACAGGTCCCAGTGCGCCTTCGGGTCGCGGTAGACGGCGAGCCAGGCGGCCTCGACCGCGTCGTTCGCCTGGTGGGGCGAGGTCCAGTCGCGCTCGAGCAGCTCGGCGGGAATCGCCAGGCCGCGGCGCGCCAGCAGCCGCAGCGCCTCGTCGTACAGCGAGGGCGCGCGCCATGCGTGCTCGACCATCGCGAGCAGGTCGGGGCGGTGCGCGTGCGCCTTCAGCGTCGCCGCGTTCTTGTTGCCGAGGAGGAACTCGATGCAGCGGTACTGCGCGCTCTGGAAGCCGCTGCTGTTGCTCAGGTAGGGGCGCAGCGCCGAATACTCGGGCGGCGTCATCGTCGCGAGCACGTCCCAGGCGTGCACGAGCTGCTCCATGATCTTGCTGACGCGCGCGAGCATCTTGAACGCGCTGGCGAGCTCGTCGCTCGCGACGCAGCGCACCGCGGCGCGCAGCTCGTGCAGCAGCAGCTTCATCCACAGCTCGCTGGTCTGGTGCTGGATGATGAACAGCATCTCGTCGTGCGAGGGCGAGAGCGGGTGCTGCGCGCCGAGCAGCTCGTCCAGGTGCAGGTAGTCGCCGTAGCTCATGTCCTTCGAGAAGTCGAGCTGCGCGCCTTCTTCGGCGACGATTCTTTCGGGAGGCATGGTCATGGTCAGGTCACCGCCGAGCGTTCGTTGAAGCGCGCCGCCGTCCATTCGCCCGACTCGAGCACGGCTTTCAAATGCTCGACGGCGTCCCACACGTCGGCGAAGCTCGTGTACAGCGGCGTGAAGCCGAAGCGCAGCAGATCGGGGGCGCGGAAGTCGCCGATCACGCCGCGCGCGATCAGCGCCTGCATGATCGGGTAGCCGCCGCTCGGGTGCGCGAAGCTCGCCTGGCTGCCGCGCCGGGCGGTGTCGCGCGGCGTCACCAGCGTCAGCTCGTGGCCGGCGCAGCGCGCCTCGACGAGCGCGATGAACAGGTCGCTGAGCGCGAGCGATTTATGGCGCAGCGCCTCGAGCCCGCCGAAGGCCTCGGCGTGCTCGTACACCGCGACGCCGCATTCGAGCGCGGCCATCGACAGCAGGGTCGGGGTGCCGCAGACGAAGCGCTGGATGCCGAGCGCCGGGCGGTAGTCGGTCGTGAACTCGAACGGCGCGGCGTGGCCGAGCCAGCCGGCGAGCGGCTGGCGCAGCTGCTCGCGGTCCATGCGCGCGGTGTGGCGCGGGTGGACCCAGACGAAGGCCGGCGCGCCGGGGCCGCCGTTCAGGTACTTGTAGCCGCAGCCGACCGAGAAGTCGGCATCCGCGCCGGTCAGGTCGACCGGCACCGCGCCGGCCGAATGGCACAGGTCCCAGACGACGAGTGCGCCGGCGGCGTGCGCGTCGCGCGTGACCTGCTGCATCTCGAACATGCGGCCGCTGCGGTAGTTCACGTGCGTGAGCATCAGCACGCCGAGCTCGTCGTTCAGGTGCGCCGGCAGCTCGTCGGCGTCGATCAGCACCAGCGCCCAGCCGTGCTCGCGCGCGAGCGTCTCGGCGATGTAGAGGTCGGTCGGGAAGTTGCTGCGCTCGGAGACGATCGTGCGGCGCGCCGGCGCGTCGCGCCGCTGCAGCGCGATCGCGCTGCTCAGGACCTTGTACAGGTTGGCCGAGGTCGAGTCGCCGACGATCAATTCGTTCGCGCCGGCGCCGACCAGCGGTGCGATCCGGTTGCCGATGCGCTGCGCGAGATCGATCCAGCCGGCGGTGTTCCAGCTGCGAATCAGCCCGATGCCCCATTCCTGCTGCACGACCTCGGCGACGCGTGCGGCGGTCGCCTTCGGCAGCGCGCCGAGCGAGTTGCCGTCCAGGTAGATCACGCCCTCGGGCAGCGTGAATTCGTCGCGCAGCGTGCGCAGCGGGTCGGCGGCGTCGAGCGCGAGGCAGGCGGCGCGGGTCATGGTCGTCGTCATGGCAACGCCCTCAGCACCGCGCGCACCGGCGAGGCGTCGGCCGTGACGAGTTTCAGCGGCAGGGCGATCAGCTCGTAGTCGCCTTCGGGCACGGCGTCCAGCACGAGGTTCTCGAGCACGCGCAGGTTCAGGCGCAGCAGCATGTGGTGGCTCTCCAAGGTCTTGCTGTCGGCCGGGTCGACCGACTGGCTGTCGATGCCGACGAGCTGCACGCCGCGCGCGGCAAGAAGCTCGATCGTCTCGGGCGCGAACGCGCTGAACTCGGGCGACCACGCGGTCGGCGCGGTCTCGCAGGTGCGCACCAGCACGCGCGGCGGCAGCCCATTCAGCGCGTGCGCGAGGTGCTCGGGCCGCACCAGCGGGCCGCAGCCGATCGCGTGGATCACGCGGCAGGGGCCGAGGTAGGGCGCAAGGTCGACCTGGCCGATCGTGGGCGCGCCTTCACCGTAGTGCAGCGGCGCGTCCGCGTGGGCGCCGATGTGCGGCGACATCGTGATCGCGCTCAGGTTGACTGGACAGCCGGGCGCGATCGTCGCGGTCCACTGCTGCGAATAGGCGGTGTCGCCGGGGAACAGCGGCGATTCCGGCGAGATGGGGGGAGAGATGTCCCAGAGCGTTTGCATGGCGGTGCAAAGGTAGCACCGGCTTTGGACGCGTGGTGTCGGTTTTTTCTGACGGCGTGAAGAGGGTTCTTCAGCCGATGCGGCCGAGCAGCAGGTACTCCATCAGGGCCTTCTGCACGTGCATCCGGTTCTCGGCCTCGTCCCAGACGACCGACTGCGGCCCGTCGATCACCTCGGCCTCGACCTCCTCGCCGCGGTGCGCCGGCAGGCAGTGCATGAAGAGGGCGTCGGGCTGGGCGGCGGCCATCATCTCGCGGTCGACGCACCAGTCCGCGAAGGCCTTCATGCGCACCGCGTTCTCGGCCTCATAGCCCATGCTGGTCCAGACGTCGGTCGTGACCAGGTGCGCGCCGCGGCAGGCGTCGAGCGGGTTCTTGAAGACCTTGACGCAATCCGCGTTGCGCACGCCGGCGCGCTGCGGGTCGATCTCGTAGCCGCTGGGCGTGCTGACGTGCAGCGTGAAACCGAGGATGTCGGCCGCCTGCAGCCAGGTGTTGGCCATGTTGTTGCCGTCGCCGACCCAGGCCACGACCTTGCCCTGGAGGGAGCCGCGGTGCTCGATGTAGGTGAAGACATCGGCGAGGATCTGGCAGGGGTGGTACTCGTTGGTCAGGCCGTTGATCACCGGCACGCGCGAGTTCGCGGCGAAGGCGTCGAGCTTTTGCTGCTCGAAGGTGCGGATCATCACGATGTCGACCATGCGACTGATCACGCGCGCGCTGTCCTCGATCGGCTCGGCGCGGCCGAGCTGGCTGTCGCCGGTGGTCAGGTTCACGACCGAGCCGCCCATCTGGTACATGCCGGCCTCGAAGCTGACGCGGGTGCGCGTGCTCGCCTTCTCGAAGATCATCGCCATCGTGCGGTCGACCAGCGGCGTGTACTTCTCGTAGTTCTTGAAGCGCTTCTTGATGGTCGCGGCGCGCTCGAACAGGTAGGCGTATTCCTCGGCGCGAAAGTCCTTGAACTGCAGGTAGTGCCGGATCAGACTCATGCCGGGCTTCATCACGCTGAAGGGTTTTCAGCGAGGAAGGTCTTGATGATGGGGCAGAGGATCGCGACGATCTGCGCGGCTTCGTCGGCGCTCAGGATCAGCGAGGGCACGAGGCGGATCACTTTGTCGGCGGTCACGCTCAGCATCAGCCCGGCATTTGCCGCACGGTTGAGGATGTCGCCACAGGGGCGGTCGAGCTCGATGCCGAGCATCAGG
>DASYCA010000413.1:0-9498 GCA_036500445.1 Burkholderiaceae bacterium
GGCCGGGTGCGCTGCCGCCGGCTGCTCGCCCGACACGAAGGCATCGAGATGCGGCACCTGGCCATGCAGCTTCAGCGCGCGGTTGCCGGTCAGGGCACGCAGCAGCACGTAGAACACCGGCGTCAGGAACAAGCCGAAGGCGGTCACGCCGATCATTCCGGAGAACACGGCCACGCCCATTGCGGCACGCATCTCCGAGCCGGCGCCATGCGAGACGACCAGCGGGACGACGCCCATGATGAACGCCATCGAGGTCATCAGGATCGGGCGCAGCCGCAGCCGGCTCGCCTCGATCGCGGCCTGGACCGGCGTGCGGCCGGCGAACTCCAGTTCGCGCGCGAACTCGACGATCAGGATCGCGTTCTTCGCGCTCAGCCCCACCAGCACCATCAGCCCGATCTGCGTGAAGACGTTGTTGTCGCCGTGCGTCAGCCAGACGCCGGTCATCGCGGCCAGCAGCCCCATCGGCACGATCAGCAGGATCGCCAGCGGCAGGGTCAGGCTTTCATACTGCGCGGCGAGCACCAGGAACACGAGCAGGATCGCGATCGGGAAGATCAATGCGGCCGAGTTGCCCGCGAGGATCTCCTGGTAGCTCAGGTCGGTCCATTCGAACGCGATGCCGGTCGGCAGCGTCTCGGCGGCGATGCGCTGGATCGCGGCCTCGGCCTGGCCGGTCGAGTAGCCGGGCGCGGCGCCGCCGTTGATGTCGGCGGTCAAAAAGCCGTTGTAGCGCATCGCGCGTTCCGGGCCGAAGGTCGGCGTGATCTTCATCAGCGCGGCCAGCGGCACCATCTCGCCGGTCTTCGAGCGCACCTTCAGCGCGCCGATGTCCTCGGCGCGGGCGCGGTACGCGGCGTCGGCCTGCACGCGCACCGAATAGGTCCGGCCGAACTTGTTGAAGTCGTTCGCATACAGGCTGCCGAGGTAGATCTGCATCGTGTCGAAGACGTCGGTGATCGGCACGCCGAGCTGACGCGCCTTGGTGCGGTCGATGTCGGCGTAGAGCTGCGGCACGTTGACCTGCCAGCTCGAGAACATGCCGGCCAGCTCGGGCGCCTGGTAGGCCTTGGCCATGAAGGCCTTCTGCGCCGCGTCGAGCGCGTCCAGGCCGAGCGAGGCGCGGTCCTCGAGCTGCAGCTTGAAGCCGCCGGTCGTGCCCAGGCCCTGCACCGGCGGCGGCGGGAAGATCGCAATGAACGCGTCCTGGATCTGGCCGAACTGCTGGTTCAGGCTTTGCGCGATCGCACCGGCGCTCAGCGCGGCGCCCTTGCGCTGGTCGAAGTCCTTCAGCGCGACAAACACGATGCCCGAGTTCGAGCTGTTCGTGAAGCCGTTGATCGACAGGCCCGGGAACGTGATCGCGTGCTCGACGCCGGGCTGCTTCATCACGATCGCGTCCATCCGGTGCGTGACCTCTTCGGTGCGGTCCAGCGTGGCGCCGTCGGGCAGCTGCGCGAAGCCGATCAGGTACTGCTTGTCCTGCGCCGGCACGAAGCCGTGCGGCACGATCTTGAACAGGCCGACCGTCGCGGCGGCGAGCACGAGGTAGACGACGAGCATCACCGTCTTGCGCGAGATCGCGGTCTTGACGCCGCCGCTGTAGGCGGTTGCACCCCGCACGAACAGGCGGTTGAAGGCGCGGAACAGGCCGCCGAGCACGCGGTCCATGCCGCGCGTCAGCGCGTCCTTCGGCGCGTCGTGGCTGCGCAGCAGCAGCGCGGCCAGGGCCGGCGAGAGGGTGAGCGAATTGACGGCCGAGATCACCGTCGAGATCGCGATCGTCAGTGCGAACTGTTTGTAGAACTGGCCGGTCAGGCCGCTGATGAACGCGAGCGGCACGAACACCGCGACCAGCACCAGCGCGATCGCGATGATCGGGCCCGAGACCTCGCGCATCGCGCGGTAGGTGGCCTCGCGCGGCGTGTGGCCGGCCTCGATGTTGCGCTCGACGTTCTCGACCACGACGATCGCATCGTCCACGACGATGCCGATCGCCAGCACCAGCCCGAACAGGCTCAGCGCGTTGATCGAAAAGCCGAACACGTGCATCACCGCGAAGGTGCCGACGACCGCGACCGGCACCGCCAGCAGCGGAATGATCGACGCGCGCCAGGTTTGCAGGAACAGGATCACGACCAGCACGACGAGCACGATCGCCTCGATCAGCGTGTGCACGACCGATTCGATCGACGCGCGCACGAACAGCGTCGGGTCGTAGACGATCTCGTAGGTGACGCCCTCGGGCATCGCCTTGGCGATGTCGGCCATCGTCGCGCGCACGCCGTTGCTGATCGCGATCGCGTTCGAGCCGGGCGCCGCGAAGATCGGCACCGCGACGGCTTCCTTGTTGTCCAGCAGCGAACGCAACGAGTAATCGGCCGCGCCGAGCTCGATGCGGGCGATGTCGTGCAGGCGCGTGACCGCGCCATCGGCGCCGGTCTTCACGATGATGTCGCCGAACTCTTCTTCGTTCTGCAGCCGGCCCTGGGCGTTCACCGACAGCTGGACGTCGATGCCCTGCACGCCCGGCGAGGCGCCGACGACGCCGGCCGCGGCCTGCACGTTCTGTTCGCGGATCGCGTTGACGACGTCGCTCGCGGACAGGCCGCGGTTCGCCACCTTCTGCGGGTCGAGCCAGACGCGCATCGAGTAGTCGCCCGAGCCGAACAGCTGGACGTCGCCGACGCCGTCGACGCGCGCGAGGCGGTCCTTCACGTTCAGCACCGCGTAGTTGCGCAGGTACGTCATGTCGTAGCGGCCGTTCGGCGACAGCAAGTGCACGACCATGGTCAGGTCGACCGAGCTTTTCACGGTCGTGATGCCCAGGCGCCGCACCTCTTCGGGCAGCCGGGCCTCGGCCTGCGCGACCCGGTTCTGCACCAGCTGCTGCGCCTTGTCGGGGTCGGTGCCGAGCTTGAACGTGACGGTCAGGGTCATGACCCCGTCGGTCGTCGCCTGGCTGGCCATGTAGAGCATGCCTTCGACGCCGTTGATCTGCTCCTCGATCGGTGTCGCGACAGTCTCGGCGATCACCTTCGGGTTCGCGCCGGGGTAGTTCGCGCGCACCACGATCGACGGCGGCACGACATCCGGGTACTCGGAGATCGGCAGCAGGCGCACCGAGATCAGGCCGCCGAGAAAGACCAGCAGCGACAGAACGCCGGCGAAGATCGGCCGGTCGATGAAGAATTTGGAGAGGTTCATGGCGATGCTTTCGTGAGCTCGTGTCCGCGCGATCAGGACTTCGCGGCGACGGCCTTGGGCTGCGCTTCGGCGTTCAGCATCTCGACCGGTTCGGGCGCGAGCAGCGCGCCGGGGCGGATGCGCTGCAGGCCGTTGACGACGATGCGCTCCTGCGGCTTCTGGCCGCTGGTGACGATGCGCAGCCCATTGACGTTCGCGCCCAGCGTGACCTCGCGGTAGGCGGCGGTGTTGTCGGCGCCGACCACCATCACGTACTTCTTGTTCTGGTCGGTGCCGATCGCGCGCTCGTTGATCAGCAAGGCCGAACTGCTCTTGATCTGGCCCATCCGCAGCTTCGCGAACTGGCCCGGCATCAGGCTGCCGTCCTTGTTGTCGAACACCGCGCGCACGCGCACCGTGCCGCTCTTCGCGTCGACCTGGTTGTCGACGAGCTGCAGGTGGCCGGTGAACGGCGTGTCCGCGGTCGCGGCGGTGCCCATCTGGACGGGGATCAGGTCGAGCTGGCTGCGTGCGCCCGAGCCGCCGGGTAGATCGTGCAGCGCGCGCGTGACGACCTGTTCATCGGCGTCGAAACTGGCGTAGATCGGGCTGACCGAGACCAGCGTCGTCAACACCGGCGCGCCCGGGCCGGCGGCGACCAGGTTGCCGGTCGTGATCTCGAGCTGGCCGACGCGGCCCGCGACCGGCGCACGCACCTGCGTGTAGCCCAGGCTCAGCTTCGAGGTCTGCAGCGCGGCTTGCGCGGCGCGCAGGTTCGCATCGGCCTCGCGCTGCGCGTTGTTGCGTTCGTCGAACTCGCGCTGGGCGATCGCGTGCTCGTCGAGCAGGCGCTGGGCGCGGTCCAACTCGCTGCGGGTGAAGGACAGGCGGGCCTGCGCCGCGACGACCTGCGCCTCGGTGCGGTCGACCTCGGCCGCGTACGGGGCCGGGTCGATCGTGATCAACAGCTCGCCCTTCGCGACCAGCGCGCCTTCGCGGAAGTGCACCGACTGCACGGTGCCGGCGACGCGCGAGCGGATGTCCACGCGCTCGACGGCCTCGAGCCGGCCGGAGAACTCGTCCCAGGTCGCGACATCGCTCTTCACCACCGTTGCGACCGACACCGGTGTCGCCGGCGGTGCGGCGCTGGGCGTCGCCTCGGCCGGGGCGCTGCGCAACATGAACAGCGCGGTGACGAGCGCGGCGACGGCGGTCAGCGTCGTGCCGGCGACCCAGAGGCGATTGGTGCGGGTTTTGGAGTGCGTCATGGTGAGTCCTTCGGGATGTCGGGCAAAGCAGCGGCCAGCCTCGTCGTGCGGGGCTTTTCGCAGTGGAACGGGTTCAGGTCAGGGGAACTAAATATTCGTAGCGATCACTACGCCATGTGGCACAATGTAATCAGCTTGCAAGTGATCGTCAAGACATTTAATAGTGATCGCTATGAAAAAGACGGAGACAGTCGTGGTGGCCGAACTGAATGAAGCGCCCAAAGCCTTGCCGAAAGCGCGCGGCCGGCCTTTGTCGTTCGATCGCGACACCGCGCTCGAGCAGGCGATGCATGTGTTCTGGGAGCGCGGCTACGAGGCCGCGTCGATTGCCGACCTGACGAGCGCGATGGGCATCACGCCGCCCAGCCTGTACACCGCGTTCGGCGACAAATCCAAGCTGTTCCTCGAGGCGATCGAGCGCTATGCGCTCGGGCCCGGCAGCGTCGGCCCGCGCGCGCTCGCCGAGGAGCCGACGGCGCGCGGCGCGATCGAGCGCTGGCTGCTCGAATCGGCCGACGAGCTGACGCGCACCTGCCACCCGAAGGGCTGCATGGTCGTGATGGCGACGACGAACTGTTCGGTCGCCGCCGAGCACGTGCAGACGGCGCTGACCAAGCGCCGCGCGGCGGCGCTCGCCAACATCAAGACGCGGATCCAGAACGGCATCGACGACGGCGAGTTGCCGGAAGACACCGATGCGAAGGCGCTGTCGACCTTCTACTCGGCCGTCTACCAGGGCATGTCGATGCAGGCGAAGGACGGCGCGTCGCGCGCGAACCTGGTCGCGACCGTCGAGACCGCGATGCGCGCGTGGCCGGCGAAGCGGCGCGCCGCTGCCGCGCGCTGATCAAGCGCTGATCAAGCGCTGATCAAGCGCTGAGCAACTCCTGATCAGACGCCGAGCTGGGCGGTGTCGGCCCAACGGGCCTGGCACCACGCGTCGACCGCGGCGCGCTGTGCCGCGCTCAGGTGCAGGCCGAGCTTGCTGCGGCGCCACAGCACGTCGTCGGCGCTGCGCGCCCATTCGTGCGTGTACAGGTAGTCGAGTTCGGCCTCGAACAGGCCGGGCGCGACCTCGGCGCCGAGCGTTCCGCGCTCCAGGATGAGCTCCGCGCGGGCCCCGTAGGCGCGCGCAAGGCGCCCGCACAGCGCGGGCGGCAGCTCGGGATGACGCGCCGCGAGCGCCTGCGCGAAGCGCGCGAAATCGGTGTCGGGGCGTTGCGCCGCGCCGATCCATGCGCTCAGGTCGCCGCCCGGCAGCACGGCCTGCTGTGTCCACGCGCCGCGCGCGATGCCGAGCGGCGCGGCGAGCAGGTCCGAGGCCTCTTCGGCGAGCTTGCGGAAGGTCGTGATCTTGCCGCCCCACACGGTCAGTAGCGGCGCCGGGTGGGCGTCCAGGTCGAGGTGGTAGTCGCGCGTCACCGCCGAGGCGTTGCCCGACTCGTCCTCGAGCAGCGGGCGCACGCCGGCGTAGCTCCAGACGACCTGCTCGGGCGTCACCGGCTTGGCGAAGTAGCGGCTCGCCTGCTCGCACAGGTAAGCGGTCTCCTCGGGAGAAATGCGCGCCTCGCCGAGCGCCTCGGCGTGGTCGACGTCGGTCGTGCCGATCAGCGTGAAGTCGCCCTGGTAGGGGATCGCGAAGATGATGCGCTGGTCGGGGTTCTGGAAGAGGTAGGCGTGGTCGTGCTCGAACATCTTCGGCACGACGATGTGGCTGCCCTTCACGAGCCGCAGCGACTTCGGCTCCGGCACGTGCGCGTGCTCGGCCAGGAACTGCGCCGCCCACGGCCCGGCGGCGTTGACGAGTGCGCGCGCCTGGACCTCGCGCTGCTCGCCGCGGGTGCTTTGCAGCCGCACCTGCCAGTGCGTGGCGCCGCGCCGCGCGTCGACGCAGCGCCAGCGCGTCAGCACATGCGCGCCGTGCGCCTGCGCATCGATCGCGTTCAGCACCACCAGCCGCGCGTCGTCGACCCAGCCGTCCGAGTAGACATAGCCCTTCGTGAACAGTGGCTTCAGCGGCTTGCCGGCCGGGTGCCGGCGCAGGTCCACCGTCCGCGAGGCCGGCAAGACCTCGCGGCGCGCGAGGTGGTCGTACAGGAACAGCCCGAGGCGGATCATCCAGACCGGGCGCAGGCTCTTGTCGTTCGGATCGTGAGGCATCACGAAGCGCAGCGGCCCCATGATGTACGGGGCGCTCTTGAGCAGCACCTCGCGCTCGGCCAGCGCCTTGCGCACCAGCGAGAACTCGTAGTACTCGAGGTAGCGCAGCCCGCCGTGGATCAGCTTGGTGCTGCTCGAGGAGGTGTGTTGCGCGAGGTCGTCCTGCTCGCACAGCAGCACGCTGGCGCCGCGGCCCGCGAGGTCGCGCGCGATGCCGGCGCCGTTGATGCCGCCGCCGACGACCAGCACGTCGACGGTCTGCGGGGATGATGCGGCGGCAGCGGCGCCGGGCCGAGGGGTCGGGGTCAATCGCTCTCCGGGAAACGGTGGCGTCTATTCTTGGCGGAACGCCGCACGCAGCACAAGCGAGATTTCAACGATGGCGGCGTGCCGCGTCCTTGCTACGCTTCGCATCATGACGCAGAAGACCCACCTGCTCGCGTTCGACCAGGGCACCTCGAGCTCGCGCAGCATCGTCTTCGATGCGCACGGTCGCATCCGGGCGATGGCCCAGCGCGAGTTCCGCCAGATCTACCCGCAACCCGGCTGGGTCGAGCACGACCCGGCCGAACTCTGGGCGAGCCAGCTCGCAACGGCGCGCGAAGCGCTCGCGAAGGCCGGCCTGCGCGCCGAGCAGATCGCCGCGATCGGCATCACGAACCAGCGCGAGACGACGCTGGTCTGGAACCGCGCGACCGGCGCGCCGATTCACCCGGCCATCGTCTGGCAGGACCGCCGCACCGAGCCGATCTGCGCCGGCCTGCGCGAGCGCGGGCTCGAGGCGCTGTTCCGCGAGCGCACCGGCCTCGTGCTGGACGCCTATTTCTCCGGCACCAAGCTGAAATGGATCCTCGACGCCGTGCCCGGTGCGCGCGCCGCGGCGCAGCGTGGCGAGCTCGCGTTCGGCACCGTCGATGCGTGGCTGATGTGGCAGCTCACCGGTGGCGCGGTGCACGCGGTCGACGTCAGCAACGCCTCGCGCACGCTGCTGTTCGACGTGCACCGCAACGCCTGGGACGACGAGCTGCTGGCGCTGCTCGAGATCCCGCGCGAGGTCCTGCCGGCCGTGCATCCCTCGAGCCACCTCTATGGCCACAGCCGTGCCGACCTGTTGGGTGCTTCGATCCCGATCGGCGGCGTGGCCGGCGACCAGCAGGCCGCGCTGTTCGGCCAGGCCTGCTTCAAGGCCGGTCTGGCGAAGAACACCTACGGCACCGGCTGCTTCATGCTGATGCACACCGGCACGCAGTTCCAGCGCTCGACCAACGGCCTGATCACGACCAGCGCGGCGCAGCCGGGCGCGACGCCGGAGTTCGCGCTCGAGGGCAGCGTCTTCATCGGCGGCGCGGTCGTGCAATGGCTGCGCGACGGCCTGCACGCGATCCGCGCCAGCGGCGAGGTCCAGTCACTCGCCGAGAGCGTGCCCGACAGCGGCGGCGTGATGTTCGTGCCGGCCTTCACCGGCCTCGGTGCGCCGTACTGGAAAGCCGACGCGCGCGGCGCGATCGTCGGCCTCACGCGCGGCAGCACGGTCGCGCATATCGCGCGCGCCGCGCTCGAGAGCATCGCGTTCCAGAGCGCCGCGCTGCTGCAGGCGATGAGCCGCGACGCCGTCGCCGCCGGCGGCACGCCGGTGGCCGAGCTGCGCGTCGACGGCGGCGCCTGCGTCAACGACCTGCTGATGCAGTTCCAGGCCGACCTGCTCGGCATCCCGGTCGTGCGCCCGCAGGTCATCGAGACGACCGCGCTCGGCGCGGCCTACCTGGCCGGCCTCGCGTGCGGCGTCTACGGGCGGCTGGACGAATTGAGCGCGCAGTGGGCGGTCGAACGAAGCTTCCATCCGACGATGGAGCGCGCGCGTGCGAACGAGCTGATGCAGCGCTGGGAGCACGCCGTCGCGCAGGCGACGCACTGAGCGCGGGCCTCGGCGCGCGCTGCGCGGGCTCAGGCGGCGACGGCTTCCTCGGCCGCGGGCACCGGCTTCGGCATGAAGCCGGCCCAGCTGCGCTCCATGGCCTCGAACTCGGCATGCGTGGCCTCGGACACGTCGGCCTTCACGTTCAGGCTGAAATCCGAATCGGCGGCCGCGGGCAGCGCGGCCGGCGCGGTATCGGCGCCGGGGGCAGCAAGCACCGGCCGCGGGCGATTCTTCACGATCACGGCCATGCGCGAACGCAGCTCGGCCAGGCCGCTGGGCGACCAGTCCCAGACGACGCGCTCGAGCTCGCCCAGCGCCTTCTCGATGAAGCGCACCGGCAAGGCCTCGAAGCCCTCGATGCCCTCGGCCTGCAGCGTGCGCTCGACCATCGCGAGGTGGCGCATCAGGCGCCGCGACGACGGGTGCTGGCCGAGCAGCGCGAACAAGTCCGAGCGGATCTGGCGCAGGCGCTGGCGCGATTCATTGCGCGCCTGCTTGCGCTCGCTGCGTTGCGACGTGCCGAGCTTGAAATTGCCCTTCTCGTCCACCTTGATCGGCTTTTGCAGCAGCTGGCGCATCGACGCCATCGATTGGCCGAGTTGGGTCTTCAAGACTTGCAGCATGGTGGGCACCCGCTAAGGGAAGGGAACGTGAAACAAATTCTTTCAAAGCAGAGTGTGCTTGCCAACCCACGAGTCGTGGGAGTGAATATGTCGCAGGACATGGTTTCGGCCCCGCGTGATGTGCGCGAAGTCACGCCGGTGAGTCATCGCTGCTGAACAGCGGCGAGAATCCCGCCGATGCAACTCCACTACTACCCCAGCAACGCCAGCATGGCGCCCCACCTCGTGCTCGAAGAGATCGGCGCGCCGTACGAGCTCGTGCTCGTCGACCGCACGGTGCAGGCGCACAAGTCGCCGGCCTACCTGGCGCTGAACCCGAACGGCCTGATCCCGGTGTTCGTCG
>DASYCA010000414.1:0-48392 GCA_036500445.1 Burkholderiaceae bacterium
CCGGACGCCGCGGCGTGCAGAACACCCGGGTTGCTCGGGGCGTGCCGGGCTATGCCGCGGTCGCGAGCCGCGGCACGCGCTCGATTCGAGCCGCCCCCGCCCCGCCCCGCACCCCGACCCGGCCGGCCTCGATGTGCTCCGCGACGTGCAGCGCGTCCCGCGCGACGCCGGAAAAGCGCCCCGAACCCCAGGTGTGCAGCCACGGCAGCCCGAGAAAATAAAGCCCCGGCACCGCGGTGACGCCGCGCACGTGCCCGGGCTGGCCGCGCCCGTTGAAGACCGGCGCGTCGAGCCAGCTGAAGTCGGGCTGGAAGCCGATGCACCAGACCACGCTCGTGATGCCGGCCGCGCGCAGGTCCAGCGACTCGCGCTCGGCGGCCGGCTCCCAGACCGGCGCGTAGACGGAAGGCGGCGGCGCGTCGATGGCGTGCTTCGCGATGTGCTTGTCGATCGAGGCGTTGATGCCGTTGTAGATGCGGTCGGCGTGGGCCAGGCTTTCACGCAGCGTCGGCGCGAAGCGCAGCGTCTGACCGTCCAGCCCGGTCAGCGTGCCGTACAGCGCCATGCCTTCGAGCGCGAATCGGCGCAGGTCGATGTCGCGCCCGCCGTCGCGGCCGGTCACGTAGTGGTTGGTGTTGTCGCGCACCCCTTCGCGCAGCGGGTGTTGATCGACCGGCATGTCGTAGTAGCCCATGTCGGCGAGCCAGTCGACCACGTCCTTGCCGCGGTAGAAGCGCGCGCAGCGCGGCGCGTTGCCGGTCGCGAGCACGACCTGGCGGCCGGCCAGGTGCAGGTCCTCGGCGATCTGCGCGCCCGACTGGCCGTTGCCGACGACCAGCACCGCGCCGGGCGGCAACGACTGCGGGTTGCGGTACTGCTCCGAATGCAGTTGCACGACGTCGGCCGGCAGCCGCTCGGCCATGCGCGGCACGATCGGCAGGTGGTAGCCGCCGGAGGAAACGACGACCTGGTCGGCGCTGAACTCGCCGCGGCTGGTCGCGACCGAGAAGCCGCCCTCCGCGCGGCGCGCGACGCGCGTGACGGTGGTGTCGCTCAGCACCGGCGCGTTGACGTGGCGCACGAAGCCCTGCACGTACTCGATGATCTCGTCCTTCTTCATGAAGCCGTGCGGGTCGCTGCCCGTGTACTCGTGGCCGGGCAGCTTGCACTGCCAGTTCGGCGTGACGAGGCAGAAGGTGTCCCAGCGCTGGTCGCGCCAGGCGTGCACCGGGTCGTGCTTCTCGAGCACGAGGTGGTCGATGCCGCGCTGTTTCAGGCCGTGGCTGAGCGACAGGCCGGCCTGGCCGCCGCCGATGATCAGGACGCCGTGGTGCTGGGGGGTGTTCATGGGGGGTACTCCAGGTCTAGTGGGCGGACGAAATCTCTTCGAAGCGGATCACTTCGACCTCGCCCCGGGATTCGAAGGGCGCCGCGGCGGTCTCGATCTCGGCGAGCTGGTCGAGCGCCATCGAGCAGGCGAAGCCGAATTTGGCGCGCACGCGCTCCGACGCGGTATTCAGCGCCTCGCGCACTTGCGCCATGAAGACCGGCAGCGGGTAGCGGGCGCCCGGCGTGAAATGGTCCTTGATGACGAGCGAGGGCGAGTAGCAGCGCATCTCGCGCGCGTCAGGCCATCGAATGCTGAAGTGCATGGCGGGCATGGGGTGACTCCGTGAGCGCGTGGTGCGCGCGGTAAAGGATCTCGTGGCGCTCGGCGCTGGCGGCCCAGCCGAAGCGCTCGCAGACCGGCGGCACGCCGCGCGCGAGCGCTTCGGCGTGGGCCGGCGCGCAGGCCCGCGCGATCGCCTGCGCGATCGACGCGGCGCTGTGCGGATCGGCCCAGCAGCAGTGGTCGACCGCCTCGTCGGCGTCCAGGTACTCGGTGAACGGCGCGATGCGCGAGACGACGGCCGGCGTGCCGCTCGCGAGCGCCTCCAGCACGACCAGGCCGAAGCCCTCGCGCAGCGAGGGCATCAAGAGCGCATCGGCGGCGCGGAACAGCGCGGGCATGTGTTCGTCGGCGACGGTGCCGGTCAGCACGACGCTGTCGCTGAGATCGGCGGCGCTGCGAATCGCCTCGAACCGGCGCGCGGTTGCCGAGTGATCGAGCACGCTCGCGCCGCCGGCGATCACGAGCTGCGCGCTCGGCGCGGTCGCGCGAAACGCGATGAAGGCCTCGAGCAGGGCCACCGTGTTCTTGCGCTCCTCGACGCCGCCGACCGCGAGCAGCAACGGCGCGCCGGGGCGCAGGCCATAGTGCGCCGCGACGCCGCCGTCGCTCGCATCGCGCCGGCGCGAATAGCGCTGCAGGTCGACGCCGTTGTGCACCAGCGCGCTCGGCACGCCGTGCACCGCGGACAGGTGATCGCACCAGGTCTGGCTCACGCACAGCACCAGGCTGGCGCGGCGGAAGGCGCGCTCCTGCCACGCCATCAAACGTTCGTCCTCGAAATGATCCAGGTGGTGCACGGTGCGCACGAAGCCCTGGACCGCGCCGGCGTCGCACAGGTCGGCCAGCGCGTTCGCGCCGATCGCGTCCTGGGCGTGCAGCACGTCGAAGCGCTGGCTGCGCAGCCGCTTCGCCAGGTGGGCCACGTACGCGGCGCGCCGCGTCTCGACCATCTCGACGACGCTCGCCGCCGGCCGCTCGACCGCTACCAGCTCGATGGCGCAGCGGGTCGCGCGGAACATCCGCTGGCCCGGCGTCGCGGGCGCGAACACGGTGACGTGGTGGCCGCGCGCGTGCAGCGCGTCGGCCAGCTCGAGCGTGTGCACGACGCCGCCGCGCGGGTTCACCGAGTGCGTGAGCAGCGCGATCCGCAGCGGGCGGCGGCCCGGCGTGCGCGACGGACGATCAGGCATGCGCCCTCTCCTCGCGAGGCGCGGTGATGAACGGCTGCTTCGCCACGTCCCACAGCAGCGCGCGCGCGTGCCCGTCGCGCAGCCAGACCTGCGGAGCGGCCGTGACCTCGCCGACCGACGCGCAGGCGATGCCGTTCGATTCGAAGAGCGCCTGCACCGCGGTCGCGTGCCCGGGCCGCACGCTGAACACGAAGCCGAAGCTCGGGAACGATTGCAGCCAGCGCAGCAGCGGCACGCCGGCGGGCCGCGGGATCGCGAGCACATCGATCTCGGCACCGGCCTGTGAACTCTCGAGCAGCATCAGCGCGGTGCCGATCGCGCCGGCGTTGCTGATGTCCTTCGCGGCGTCGCACAGGCCGCTTTCGGCGAGCCGCGGCAGCAGCTCGATGTCGGCGCGCAGCCGCTCGGGCGGCGCGCCGGTGGAGGCGTTCCAGAACGGGTTTTCACTCTCGTAGGCGCCGCGCAGGTCGATCGCCATCATCAGCGTGTCGCCGGGATGGGCGTTGAAACTGGTCAGCAGCCGCTTCGCGCGGCCGAGGATCGCGACCGCGAGCTGGCCGCGCTCGCTGCGGTTGTTGCTGTGGCCGCCGACGATCGGCACGCCGTAGCGGGCCGACGCGGCGGCGAGGCCCTGCAGGATCTCGTCCGCCGCCTCGGCGTTGGCGCTCCACAGCGCGTCGACGACGGCGATCGGGCGGCCGCCCATCGCGCAGATGTCGCTGACGTTGACCATCACGCCGCAGTAGCCGGCGAACCACGGCATCGAACGCACGAAGTCGTCGATGAAACCTTCGATCGCGAACAGCAGGTAGCCGTCGCCACCGGGCTCGCGGATCGCCGCGCAGTCGTCGCCGACCGCGACCGCTTGCGCGAGGTCGTCGACGCCGCCGGGCAGCGCGCGGGCGAGCGAGCCCATCACGTCGCCGATGTCGCGTTTATGCGCAAAGCCGCGGCCCTGGACCAGCGCCGTCGCGAGTTGCGCGAGCTCGCCGGTGTTCATGCGGCGCTCCGGCCGCCCGCCGCGGTGACGAAGCCGGTCAGCGGATCGTGGCACGGCGCGTAGCGGGCCAGGTCGACCTGCATCAGCAGATGCGGCCGCCCGTGCAGCGACTCCTCGCGCAGGGCCTGCCAGTTCATTTTCTCGAACAGCGGCCGGTTCTGCGCCTGCACGTGGGCCAGGAACACGCTGCAGCCGCGCGCCCGCGCGCTGCTGACCGCAAGGCGGATCAGCGTCGCGCCGATGCGGCCGTGCTTGCGAAAGGCCCGGTCGACCGCGAGGCGCGAACCCCACCAGACGCCGTCGCCGCCGGTCCGTTCGTCCCGGTGGATGCGAACGGTGCCCACGACCTGGTCGTTCATCCCGCCGATGCAGGACAGCGCGACGATCGATTGCGCATGCCCGTCGATTGCATCGAGGTCGTCGCCCTCGAACACGCGCTGCTCTTCGCAGAACACCGCGCGCCGCAGGCGGCGGGCCTCGTTGATCTCCCAGCCGCCGTCGGCCCACTTGACGCGGAATTCGCACGGGGCGAAGTAGGTTGGGAGGTCGCACATCGGCGTGGCGTCGAGAACCGCCGCTTCGCGACGGCCCTCACCCCAACCCTCTCCCAGAGGGAGAGGGAGCAACGCGTCGTTCATGACTCGTACACCGACAGCGACGAACACGCGCCGCACTTGCCGCAGCCGGCCTTGATGTCGGCCGAGCGCATGCGCGCCGTGCTGACCATCTGGCCGAGCGGCGCGAGCACCGACTTCATGAACTCGGGCGACGGCGCCGGGTGGTCCTCCAGCGGCGTGCCGCTGATCGGCACGAAGGGCACGACGAAGGGGTAGACGCCGAGCGCGACGAGCTTCTCGCAGATCGCGAGGATCGCCTCGCGCGTGTCGCCGAGCCCGGCCAGGATGTAGGTGCTGACCTGGCCGCGCCCGAACACGCCGACGGCGGCTTCGAAGCTCTCCAGGTAGCGCGCGATCGGCACGCTCGCCTTGCCCGGCATGATGCGCTCGCGCAGCTCGGGCGTGACGACCTCCAGGTGCATCCCGAGCGTGTCGATGCCGGCGGCCTTCATGCGCACGAACCACCGATCGGTGTCGGGCGGCTCGCACTGCGCCTGGATCGGGATGTCGACCGCGGCGCGGATCGCGAACGCGCTGTCGACCAGCACCTGGGCGCCGCGGTCCGGGGTCGGCGGCGTGCCGGTCGTCATCACCATGTGCCTGACGCCATCCAGCAGCACCGCGGCGCGCGCCACCTCGGCGAGCTGCTGCGGCGTCTTGTGCGCGATCGTGCGCCCCGCGGCGAGGCTCTGGCCGATCGCGCAGAATTTACAAGTCTTCTTGCGGCTCTCGTAGCGGATGCAGGTCTGCAGCACCGTCGTCGCGAGCACGTCGGCGCCGTGCAGCGTCGCGATGTGCGAGTACGGCACGCCGTCGAAGGTCTGCAGCGCGTAGAAGCGCGGCGCCTTCGGGAACGAGATGCTCGCGATCGGGATGCTGCCGCGCGTCAGCGCGCTGCGGCCGTTCGCGTCCGGCGCGTGGGCGACGAAGGGCGAATTCCAGCTGCTCGCGGTGTGGACCGGCACCATGATCGTGTGGCCGTCGACCGTGACCGCCTTGTGGTCCGACGGCCCGGCCCCGCCGCGCCGGCTCGCGACGCCGGCGTTCGGCGACGATGGATCAAGCAGCCGCAACCCGAAGGACTGCAGCTCGGTCATCAGCTGCCGGCTCTCTGGCGACGGACGCGGGGACAGCGGGGTGCTCGGGGCGGTGGTCGTGGTCATGGTCGGGGTTCCGGTCAGGGAAAGAATTCATCGAAGTGGTCGTCGCGGCGGCGCGGCCGTTGATCGCGAGGCTCAGCAATTCGGGCCGCGCGTAGTGGCCGACCGAGTCCATCATTCGCTTGCGCTTGGTGATCAGGCTCATGTCGAGGTCGGCGACGACCATGCCCTCGCCTTCGCGCAGCGGCGGCGCGAGGTGCACGCCCTCCGGCGAGACGATGGCGGTGTTGCAGCCGCCGCGCAGCGCCTTCTGCAGGCCCGCATCGGGCGTGATCGCGGTGATCTGCGCGTCCGTCAGCCAGCCGGTCGCGTTGACGACGAAGCAGCCGGCTTCCAGCGCGTGGTGGCGGATCGTCACCTCGATCTGGTCGCCGAAGATCGGCCCGACCAGCGAGCCGGGGAACTGCGCGCAGTGGATCTCTTCGTGCTGCGCCATCAGCGCGTAGCGCGCGAGCGGGTTGTAGTGCTCCCAGCAGGCGAGCGCGCCGACCTTGCCGACGCGGGTGTCGACGACCTTCAATCCCGCCGCGTCGCCCTGGCCCCAGATCATGCGTTCGTGAAAGGTCGGCGTGAGCTTGCGGCGTTTCAGCAGCAGGCTGCCGTCGGCGTCGAAGACCAGCTGGGTGTTGTAGAGCGAGCCGACGTCGCGCTCGTTGACGCCGACGATCACGACCATGCCGTGCGCCTTCGCGCGGCCCGCGATCGCGCCGGTGACCGGCCCGGGCACGACCACCGCGCGCTCGTAGAGCCGCATGTGGTCGGCGCCCATCTGCACCGGCGCCTTCACGAACGAGAAGTACGGGTAGTAGGGCAGGAAGGTCTCGGGGAAGACGATCAACTGGACGCCCTTCGCGGCGGCCGCGTCGATCGCATCGAGGACCTTGTTCAGCGTGCCGTCGACCGCCTCGAAATCGGGCGCGATCTGGACGGCCGCCGCACGGACGATGCGGGGGGCGCTCATGGGGCTTACAAGGTCCAGGTGTCCAGGATGAACGCGTTCGCCTTGCGGTGCAGCAGCACGATGTCCAGCACATCGAGCGGGCTGATCGGGCGGATGCCTTCGATCAGCGAGCCTTCGCCGTGGCCGTACAGCGCCTGCAGCGCGAAGCGGCAGGCGTAGACCTTGCCGCCCTCGGCGATGAACTTGGTGATCTGGTTGTTGAAGTTCTGGTGGCCCGGGAAGGCCTCGTCGCCGATCGTCGGGAAGCCGCGCTTCACGCCGAGCGTGACACCGGGGCCGTACAGCAGGATGGAGGTCTCGAAACCCTTGCGCTGCAGGCGCGTCGCCTGCAGCAGGTTGACGAAACCGATCGAACCTTCGAACGCGACCGTGTGGAAGGTGACCAGCGCTTTTTCACCCGGGTCGGCCTTGACGTCCTCGAAGACCTTCTCTTCGTAGTCGACGAGGTGATCGCCTTTCTGGGTCTGGGGCTTGGTGACTTTGGGCATGGGGAACTCCGTGAGGTGGATGAGGGTGGTCGGGGTGCGTGCCCTCTTTTCATTGCACGCGATGTGCCACCTGGGCCGCTTGATCGGCTCTGCCGATGCAATCAAGTCGCGATCAAAACGCACACGCGCCGCTTCGAGGCCCGCAAAAAAATTCGAGCGTCTTTTCGATCCCGAGATCGCGGGCCGAAACCCCCTAATTTCAAGCCCAAAATCGCACCGGCATGAGGCAGCACCATGCGATCAATGCTCGCGATCAACGGTGTTCCGGGCACCACGAACGGGCACATCCGGCGCGCAGGTCGGGCACACAACATGCGATCAACTCCCCATTCATCGACACGACCATCCGATCAAGTCCTGCGATCAAGTCGCGGGAGCCCTGCCATGAACACCAACCCTTCGGCCCACTGGCTGCGCCGCATCGAGCTCGGCGACCGCCCGGCCTACCTGCTGATCGCCGACCTGATCGCCGAGGACGTGCGCACCGGCCGCCTGGGCTCGCGCGATCGCCTGCCGACCTTGCGCGAACTCGCGGATCAGCTGCACCTGAACTACACGACCGTCGCGCGTGCCTACGCCGAGGCGCGCAAGCGCGGCCTGATCGACTCGCGCCCCGGCATGGGCACCTATGTGCGCGGCAGTGCGCCGGCGCTGCCGCTGCGCGGCGGCAGCGGCTCCGAGATGACGATGAACAACCCGCCCGAGCCGCAGGACCCGGCGCTGCTCGAGCGGCTGCGCGGCGGCATCGACCAGATGCTGCTGCAGGCCGACCCGTACGCGCTGCTGCGCTACCAGGACTTCGGCGGCACGCCCGAGGACCGCGCGGCGGCCGTCGAGTGGCTGCGCCACCGGCTGCCCGACTGCGAGGCCGCGCGCGTGCTGATCTGCCCCGGCATCCACGCGGCGCTGGCCGCGCTGATCTCGCAGCTCGCGCGGCCGGGCGAGCTGATCTGCGTCGAATCGCTGACCTACCCCGGCGTCAAGGCGATGGCCGCGCAGCTCGGCGTGCAGCTGCACGCGCTGACCCTGGACGACGAAGGCCCGAGCGCCGCCGAGTTCGAGCTCGCCTGCAAGACCTTGAAGCCCAAGGCGCTGTACTGCAACCCGACCTTGCTGAACCCGACCACGACGACGACCTCGCGGCTGCGCCGCGAGGCGCTGGCCGACATCGCGCTGCGCTACAGCATCCCGATCATCGAGGACGACGCCTATTCGATGCTGCCGTTCGACGCGCCCCCGCCGCTCGCGCTGCTCGCGCCCGGCCTGACCTACTACATCACCGGCTTCAGCAAGTGCCTGGGCGCCGGGTTGCGCGTGGCCTACGTGTGCGCGCCCAGCGAACGCGCGGCGCAGCGCCTGGCCGGCGCGCTGCGCGCGACCACCGTGATGGCCTCGCCGATCACGAACGCGCTGGCGACGCGCTGGATCGGCGACGGCACCGCGCTCGCGATGCGCGACGCGATCCGCGACGAATCCATCGCGCGCCAGGCGCTCGCCGCCGCGCACCTGGCGAAGTACCCGGTGCTCGCGCAACCCGAGTCCTTCCACCTGTGGCTGCCGCTGGACTCGACCTGGAGCGTCGTCGAGTTCGCCTCCTACCTGCGCACGCGCGGAGTCGGCGTGGTCGCGAGCGCCGCGTTCTCGACCGACGGCGATCCGCCCGACGCGGTGCGCGTGTGCCTGGGCGGGCCGATGTCGCGCGCGCAATGCGACGACGCGCTGCGCCTGATCGCCGACACGCTGGACCACCCCGAGCACCCGCACGCGACGGTGCGCTGAGCCGGCGTGGCGCGACTGCGCCGCAGCGCGACGGCGCCGCGCGACCTCAGCGCGCGAACGTGCCGAACGCGAGCCTGAACGCGATCCAGCACATCGTCACGCCGACCAGCGCATCGAGCACACGCCACGCAAGCGCGCGGGCGAAGAGCGGCGACAGCACCCGTGCGCCGAAGCCCAGCGACGCGAACCAGAGGCAGCTCGCGGCGCCCGCGCCGACCAGGAACGCGCCCTGCGTCCCCGGCGCTTGCCGGGCACCGATTGCGCCGACCAGCACCACGGTGTCCAGGTACACGTGCGGGTTCAGCAGGCTGATGCTCAGGGCCTGCGCGACCGCGCGGCCGCGCGACTGCGGCGCGCCAGCCGCCTCGGCGCGCAACACGTGCGGCCGCAGCGCACGGCGGAACGCGAGCAGCCCGTAGCCGAGCAGCACCAGCGCGCCGGCGATCGCCGCGCCGTCGAGCAGCCGGGTGTTCCGGCTCACCACGGCGCCCAGGCCACCGACGCCGGCCGTCATCAGCACGATGTCCAGCAGCGCGCAGACGGCGACGACCGCCGCGACATGCTCGCGCCGCAGTCCCTGCCGCAGCACGAACACGTTCTGCGCGCCGATCGCGACGATCAATGAGGCGCCCAGCGTCGCACCGGTGACGAGGCTGGCGAATGAGAAATTCTCGAACATCGGACGAGTGTCGCAGCACCGGCCGACGCGGCCGGCGTCGGCCTGCCGACGCTGCGGCGCGAGTCCGCCGGTTGACCGGGACGCGTCAGGCCGCGGCCGGCGCGACGAGCGCGCCGCCGATGCGGTTGCGCACCAGCGACTCGGCGACCAGCCCATCCGCCTTGGCCTGCTCGACGAAGCGCGCGAGCATCGCGCGCGCCGCTTCCCCGCGCCCGGCCGGCAGCCCCATCGCCTGCTCGATCACCATGAAGCGCCCGGGCAGCACCCGCAGCCCCGGCAGCCGCTTCGCATCCGCTTCCAGTTGCTGGCGCACGCCGGCCGCGACGTCCGCGTCCTCGGCCAGGAAGCGGTCGACGACGGTCGGCGAGGTCGGCGCGCGCATCAGCTGCGCGGCCTTCACTTCGCGCGTCAGGTACAGGTCGTAGACGCTGCCGCGGCCGACCATCACGCGCGTGCCGGCGCGGTCGACCTGCGCGTTGTCGGTGAGCGCCGAGCCCTGGCGCACGAGGTACGCGCCTTCGATCAGCACATAGGGCGCGGTGAACGCGATGCCGTCGCTGCGCTTCGGATCGATCGCGAAGAAGCCGACGTCGGCCCGGCCGGCCTTGACCGTCTCGACCGACTTCGCCGCGGCATCGACGACGATCGTCTCGAGCGGCACGCCCAGGCGCCGCGCCAGCGTGGTGGCCAGGTCGACCGAGACGCCGGTGACGACGCCGGCGCTGTCCCGGTTCGCGAGGGTCGGGTTGCCGAGGTTGATGCAGGCGCGCAGCCGGCCCTCGGGCGCGAGCGCCGCTGCCGCGCCGGCGGGCAGCGATGAAGACGGCGACGACGTGCCCCTGGCGCAGGCGCCGAGCGCCATCAGCGGCACGATGCTGCCGCAGGCGACGAAGCCGCGCCGGGTCAGGGTATTGGACATTCCGGTCCTCCAGGTTCGGAGGCGGACGGTACCACCCCTTGCCGCCGGCCGCTACGCGCCGAGCGGCGTGTCCAGCATCGCCAGCAGCCGCTCGCGGCCCGCCAGCACGTGGCGCTCGGCGAGCGTGCGGGCCTTCGCGCCGGCGCCCTTCGCGATCGCGTCGAACAGCGCGCGGTGCTGCTCGTTGGAGCGGCGCATGTTGCCCACCCCGTTGAAATGGCGGCGGCGGAACACGTGCAGCTCCTTGACGTAGTCCTCGTAGGTCTTGCAGGCCCGCTCGCTGCCCGAGAGGGCCAGGATCTTCGCGTGGAACTTCAGGTTCAGCTCGTAATAGCGCGCCCCGTGGGCGGCCGCGGCGGCCTGGTCCATCGCCGCCAGCAGCCGCTCCAGCGCGCGGTGATCCGCATCGCTCGCGCGGGCGGCCGCGCGCTCGGCCGCGAAGCCGAACACGAGCGCACGCAAGTCGTAGACCTCCAGCATCTCGCGCACCGACAGCTGGCGCACGAACACGCCGCGGTTCGGCGACGGCGTGACCAGGCCCCAGCCCGCGAGCACGCGCACCGCCTCGCGGATCGGCCCGCGGCTGGTGCCCATGCGCAGCGCGAGCGCGGCCTCGTTCAGGCGGTCGCCCGGCGCGAACTCGCCATCGACGATCAGCTGCTTCAGCGCGTCGGCGATGCGCAGCGCCAGGTCGGGCTCGGACCGGTCGATTTTCAGGAGTGCATCCACGCCGGCAAGCATAAGGCCTGCACGCCGGCGGGGTCGAATTGCTGTCTACAATCGTTCTCGAAGTGTTGACACTTGGCAGCTTGCAAGCCACCCGCGAAGGAACGATCACGATGCGCGCCTACCGAATGCAGAACCTCGACGGCGAGCTGCGCCTGCAGCTGCAGGACGCGCCCCGCCCCGAGCCCGGCCCGGGCCAATTGCTGCTGCGCGTGCGCGCGGCCGGCCTGAACCGCGGCGAGTTCCTCGGCGGCCACGGCGCGCAGGGCGTGCGCGCCGGCGCCTCCAAACCCGGCGGCACCGAGGCCGCCGGCGAGGTCGTCGCGCTCGGCGCGAACGTCGCGGGCTGGCGCGTCGGCGACCGCGCGATGGGCCGTTGCCCCGGCGCGTTCTCGGAGTTCGCGCTGATGGACGTGCACGAGGCGATCGCGGTGCCCGCCGCACTCGACTGGCAGCACGCCGCGGCGGTGCCGCTGACCTTCATGGTCGTCTACGACATGCTGGTGCAGCAGGGCCGGCTGAAGGCCGGCGAGACGCTGCTGGTCGCCGGCGTGAGCTCCGGCGTCGGCGTCGCCGCGCTGCAGGCCGCGAAGGCGATCGGCGCGACCGTCATCGGCACCTCCGGCAGCGCCGACAAGCTCGCGCGCCTGAAGGCCGAGGGCCTGGATCTGGGCCTGCACACCCGCAAGCCGGATTTTGTCGACGCGGTGCTGAAGGCCACCGACGGCCGCGGCGCCGATCTCGCGATCGACACGGTCGGCGGCACGGTGTTCGCCGAGCTGGTGCGCGCGCTCGGCTACGAAGGGCGCCTGGCGATGGTCGGCTACGTCGACGGCGTGCTGAAGGCCGAGCTCGACCTCGAGGCGCTGCACGGCAAGCGATTGCAGCTGTTCGGCGTCTCCAACAAGCTGCGCACGCCGCAGCAGCGCACCGAGTCGGTGGCCGGCTTCCGGGCCGACTGGCTGCCGCTGTTCGCCAGCGGCCGGCTGGCGCCGCGGGTCGACCGCGTCTACCCGTTCGAGGAGCTCGCCGACGCGAAGCGCAGCATGGAGGCCGGCGAACACGTCGGCAAGATCGTGCTCGCCGGCAGCCGCGACGACGCGCCATGAGCGGCGCCGCGAAACCCGCGCTGCTGGTCCTGATCGCGATGTCGAAGGAGAGCCTGTCCAGGCTCGGCGAGTCCTTCGACGTCCGCCACGCGCCGACCGCGCAGCGCGCCGTGGACGTGCTGCACGCCGACGGCGCGCGCATCCAGGCGGTGCTGACCAACGGCGTGACCGGCGTGAGCGCCGCGCAGATCGACGCGATGCCCCAGCTCACGCTCGCCTGCGCGCTCGGCGCCGGCTACGAGAACATCGCGCTCGACCACGCGCGGGCGCGCGGCATCGTGCTGGCCAACGGCGCCGGCACCAACGACGACTGCGTCGCCGACCACGCGCTCGCGCTGCTGCTCGGCAGCGTGCGCGCGATCCCGCAGTTCGACGCGGCGTGCCGCCAGGGCGTCTGGCGCGACGACTTGCCCGCCCGCCCGCAGCTCGCGCGCAAGCGCCTCGGAATCTTCGGCCTCGGCATGATCGGCCGCAAGATCGCGCAGCGCGGCGCCGCGTTCGACATGACGGTCGGCTACCACAGCCGCACGCCGCGCGCCGACGTCGCGCACGCATACTTCGACAGCCTGCTCGCGCTCGCCGAGTGGAGCGACTTCCTCGTCATCGCCGTGCCCGGCGGCGCCGGCACGCGCCACCGGGTCGATGCCGCGGTGCTGAAGGCGCTCGGGCCGGGCGGCTTTCTGGTCAACATCGCGCGCGGCAGCATCGTCGACACCCGCGCGCTCGCGCAGGCGCTGCGCAGCGGCGAGCTCGGCGGCGCCGGGCTGGACGTCTACGAGAGCGAGCCGCTGCCGCCGGCCGAGCTGCTGGACCTGCCCAACGTCGTGCTGTCGCCGCACGTCGGCGGCAGCTCGCCGGAGGCGAAGGAGGCGTCGCTGCAGACCTTCCTGGACAACGCCGCGCTGCATTTCAGCGGACGGCCGGTGCGCACGCCGATCTGATGCCGGTCGCGTCGTTCGTGCTCGGCTTCTTGATCGTCGCCGCGGCGATCCACGCGCTGCTGACGCACCCGCTGGAGCTGTATGCCGAGTACCGCAGCGAGAAGCTCGCGATGCTCGACGCGATGCCGACCGATTTCGAGTTCGCCGCGTTCGGCACCAGCCACGTCCACAACGGATTCGACCCGCGCGCCTTCGACAAGCGCATCGACGCCTCCGCGCCCGGCGCGAAGTCCGTCAACCTGGGCATCGAGGGTGGCAGCCAGACCGAGCAGACCGTGCTGGCGCAGCGCTACCTTCAGCGCATCGCCGCCGACCCGGCGCCGCCGCAGCCCGACGAGCGCGCCCACGTGCTGCTGCTGGAGGCCAATGCCGGCGTGAATTTTCAGGCCCGCTTCCTGAACCACCCGCGCACGATCAACCTCTACGACACCGACGCCGCCCGTCTCGCGTTCGGGTTCGGCAACCCGCGCACCGAGCCGCTCCACTACGCGGCGAGATCGGCCTATGCGCTGATCGCCTGCGGGCTGCACTACCTGAACGTCGGCATGCTGTCGAACCTCGTGTTCCGGCCCGCGCTCGATCGAACGATCTTCGATGAGGAAACGCAGGCGGACCGCCGAGGCTTGATGTCAGGGGCAGAAACGGCCGGGCACACCGACACCGACGCGGTCCGCGAGGCGGTGGCCGACCGGCCCGCGAGCGCGCGCGAAGAAGCCGTGACCGAGACCGCGGGCCTGCAGCGCGTCGCGCAGGTGCTCGAGGCGTCCGCCGGCAGCAAGGACGTCGCGATCGCCTTCTTCGTCACCCCCAAGCTCGCCGACACGGTCACGCGCTACCGCTACCCGGCCCGGCTCGAGGTCGCCGGCGGCTGCGTTCCGATCGTCGACGTCGCCAACCCGGCGCTGCACCCGGAGCTGTACGAGCCGAGGTACTGGAACGACCTCGAGCATTTGAACGAAGCGGGCGCCGCGGTCTATTCGGCGCTGCTGGCCCGCCGCTTGAGCGAACTGGACCTCCCCGAGACGCGCAACCATTGCAAAGCGCTCGATGCTGTTCGTTGAGCTCCGATTCTTCGTCTTCTTCGCGCTGCTGCTGACCGCGTACTGGCGAATCCGCTCCAACGAGAACCGCAAGTGGCTGCTGCTGGCCGCCAGCTATTTCTTCTACGGCAGCTGGGATTGGCGTTTCGCGCTGATGCTCGCCGCCCTCTCCTGCGCCGACTTCTGCTTCGCGCTGCAGATCGACGGCTCGACCGATCCGCTGAAGCGGCGGCGCTTCGTGATCGCCAGCATCGCAATGAACCTGACGGTGCTGGGCGTCTTCAAGTATTTCAATTTCTTCATCGACAACTTCGTCGCGCTCGCGGCCCAGCTGAACCTGTCGATCGGCCGGCCCGCGTTGCGCATCGCGCTGCCGGTCGGCGTCAGCTTCTTCACCTTTCAATCGCTCAGCTACACGATCGACGTCTACCGCCAGGAAATTCCAGCGGCGCGGCGCCTCAAGGACTATCTGCTGTTCGCCGCCTTCTTTCCTCAACTGGTCGCCGGGCCGATCGTTCGGCCGAAGTATTTCCTGCCGCAGCTGGTCGATGCGCGCCGGATCGACGCGGCGACGGTCAAGGCGATGCTGACGATGTTCCTGATCGGCTTCATCAAGAAATCGGGCATCGCCGACAACATCTCGCCCTACGTCGACCAGGTGTTCGCGGCACCGATGCAGTATTCGACCGCGGCCAGCATCACGGCGACCTGGCTGTACGCGGTCCAGATCTATTGCGACTTCTCCGGCTACACCGACATGGCGACCGCGGTGGCGGGCCTGCTCGGCTATCGCCTCGCGATCAACTTCGACGCGCCCTACCTGGCCACGTCGATCCAGGATTTCTGGCGCCGCTGGCACATCTCGCTGTCGACCTGGATCCGCGACTACATCTACCTCTCGCTCGGCGGCAGCCGCGGCGAAAAGCGCTGGCTCACGCATCGAAACCTGCTCGTCACGATGCTGGCGGGCGGCCTGTGGCATGGCGCGGCCTGGACCTTCGTCGCCTGGGGCGGCCTGCACGGAGCGGCCCTGGTCGTGCGGCGCGAGTTCGTTCGCCGCCTTCCGAACGCCGGGGCGTCGGCGACGCGGCTGCGAGCCCTGCTGGGCTGGCTGCTGACGATCAACTTCGTCTGCATCGGCTGGATCGTCTTCCGCGCCGCCGATTTCGGAACCGCCGAAGTCCTGATCGGCCAGTACACGATGCTCTTGCCGGGCGGCCAGGCGGCCCTGCCGGCATGGCTGACGCTGCTGCCCCCGGCGCTGCTGCTGGTTCAGTTCGGCTGCGCCCGGTTCCCGATCCAGGCCTTCATCGTCGGGCTGAAGACAAGCCGGCTGGCGTTCGTGCTGGGGGCGGGCTGCGCGGTCGCGCTCGCGATGCTGCCGCTCGGCGACCGGCCCTTCATCTACTTCCAGTTCTAGCGCCGAACAACGCGGCCGCACGCTCGCGCGCCCGCGCCGGCACGCTGCCGGCCATCGCAATCGCCGCGACGCTGTCCAGCATGCGCGAAAAGACCGCGCGCACGTCCTCGGCCGTCACCGCCTGCAAGGCCGCGAGACCCGTGCGCGGGTCGCGCAGCCGCCCGAAGGTGAACAGATCCTGCGCGGCTGCCTCGAGCCGCCGCGACGGCTGCTCCAGCGCGCGCAGCGTGCGCACCGCGAGCTGGTTGCGGGCGCGCTCCAGGCCGACCGCATCGACCGCATCGGCTTGGCGGCGCAGCAACTTCGCGACCTGGGTGAAAAACTCCTCGGCGTGTTCGGGCGCCGTCGCGGCCTCGATCACGAACTGGCCGGTCAGCGGCAGCACGTCGGCCGAGCACGCGGCGTAGTACGCGAGACCGCGGCGCTCGCGCAGCTCGTCGAGCAGCGGCGAGCTCATGCCTTCGCCGAGCAGCGCGGCGGCCAGCACGTAGGGCCAGTGGGCGTCATCGCTCAAGATCGGCGTCTCGAAGCCGAGCACCGCATGGCACTGGCCGCTGCCGGCCAGGCGGCGCAGTTTCAGGCCGCCGTGCCAAGCCGGCACCGGCACCACGTTCGGCTCGCCGCGCGGCATCGCGCCGAACGCGGCCTCGACCGCGCGCACGAAGGTGTCGGCCTCGACCGGCCCGGCCACCGCGACGACGACGTTGGCCGCGGTGTACTGGCGCTGCACATAGCCGAGCAGGTCGTCGCGCGTGAAGCGCTTCAGGTTCGCACGGTTGCCGATCACCGGGCGGCCGGCCGGATGGGTGTCGCCATAGCAGGCGCGGTCGAAGAGCTCGAACGCGAGTGCGGCCGGGTCTTCCTCGAACTCGGTGAACTCCTGTTCGATGACTTGCCGCTCGCGCTCCAGTTCGTCGGCCGGGAAGCTGCCGTTCAGCACGATGTCGGCGAGCTGGCCCACGAAGGCCGGCAGGTCGCGCGCGAGGCCTTCGATGTGGAACGCGGTGTGGTCCTTGTCGGTGTGCGCGTTGACCTCGGCGCCGAGGCGCTCGGCGTCCAGGTTGATGCGCTGGCAGTCGCGTTCGCGCGTGCCCTTGAAGGCCATGTGCTCGACGACGTGGCTGATGCCGTTCAACAGGCGCGGCTCGTGCAGGCTGCCGGTGCGCACGAAGACGCTCAACGAGACGGTCTCGCGCCACGGCATCGGGACGACGACGGCGCGCAGGCCGTTGGCCAGCGTCTGCACGCGAGGCTCGGCGGCGTTCGCCACGGTGCGCGCCATCACAGCTGCTCGACCGGCACGAACGGCGTCAGCAGCCAGGACTTGATGCGCAGCCACGGCGTCGAATCGGGCTCCCGGTCGAGCACGACCTCGTGCTCGCCGTCGTTGCTGAGCCATTGCAGCCCGGAGCCGTTCGGGTCGAGGCGCACGCGGTAGGCGCTTTGCAGCCGGTCGATGTCGATGATGCGCAGCAGCTCGCGCGCGAGCGGCGGGCTGTCGATCACGGCGCCGAGCTCGGTGTTGATCGTCGCGGAGCGCGGGTCCAGGTTCATCGAGCCGATGAACAGGCGCTTCCTGTCGATCACGACCAGCTTCGCGTGCAGCCGCCCGAGCGATTTGCCGAACAGGAAGGGCCGCTTGTTGTCGCGCAGCCTCGACGAGCTCAGCTCGTACAGGTCGATGCCCATGCGCAGCATCTCCTCGCGGTGCGCGGCGTAGCCGATGTGCACGATCGGCTCGTCGGTCGACGCGAGCGAGTTCGTCAGCACGGTGACCTTCACGCCCCGGTCGCGCAGCTCCTTCAGCATTTCGAGGCTGGTCGGCCCGGGCACGAAGTACGGCGAGGACGCGACGACCTCGGTCTTCGCGGCGCGGATCGCCTCGAACACGTTGTAGGTCACGCTGGTTTCCAGCGCCTCGCCATTGAGCTCGCTGTCGAAGGGTTTGTCGGGGTAGTCGGCGAACACGTAGGCGTCGCCCCAGATCAGGCCGAGGCGGCCGAGGTCGAGGTCGTCGGCGATCGGGCCGTAGCCGAGGATGTCGTTCGGCGGCAGCTCGGCCGGCGGCGGCGTGCGGGCCGGGCCGGTCCATTCCTCGAACCGCGCGCGCAGTTCCTCGGGGGTGAGCCCGGTCTTCGCGATCGCCTCGAGCGGGTAGACCGGGTCGCTGTTCCAGTAGCGGTCGAACAGGTTCTGCAGCGGCGGGATGATCCAGCCGACGGTGAACGCGTCGACGTCGACGAAGTTCTCCGACATGCTGCGCAGGTAGTACTCGTTCGCGACGTTGCGCCCGCCGATCACGGCCATCGCGCCATCGGCGATGAAGAGCTTGTTGTGCATCCGGTGGTTGACGCGCGACCACTCGTTGGCCGACGCGACGAAGCGCACGCCCTGGCCGTGGTCGCGCGCGCAGCAGAACGGATTGAACAGCCGCACCTGCACGTTCTTGTGGGCCGCGAACGCGAGCCAGAGCGGGTCCTTGCCGCCGGTGTAGAGGTCGTCGATCAGCACCCGCACGCGCACGCCGCGGTTGGCCGCGTCGCGCAGCGCGCGCAGCAGCCAGCGGCCGGTCTCGTCGTCCGCGAAGTCGTAGTACTGGACATCGAGCGAGACCTGGGCGCGGCGCGCGAGCTGGATGCGCGCGTCGAGCGAGAACAGCCCGAGCGGCATCAGCCGGAAGCCCGAGGCGTCGGCGTTCGGGGCCGAGGTCTTGGCGATCTTGCCGAGCGTGGTGGCGGTGCTGAGAGGGATCGCCTCGCTTGCGATCGCGCTGCGGTCGATCGTCGGCAGGCTGCTGCAGGCGCCGAGCATCAGCGTCAGGGCCGTGAGCAGGGCGAATACGGCGCGGGGCAGGAGGCGATTCATCGTTGGCACGATACTACGCGCCGCCACCCCGACCGACTCTTGAATAGGAGACCCCGATGAGCGTTCCTGCCGAAGCCCCCCGCCCGCCGCTGCCGCCGTTCACCCGCGACACCGCGGTACAGAAGGTCCGTCTTGCCGAAGACGCCTGGAACAGCCGCGAGCCGGTGCGCGTCTCGCTCGCCTACACGCCGGACAGCCGCTGGCGCAACCGGGCCGAGTTCCCGGTCGGCCGCGCGCAGATCGTCGAGTTCCTGCAGCGCAAGTGGGAGCGCGAGCTGGACTACCGCCTGATCAAGGAGCTGTGGGCCTTCACCGAGAACCGGATCGCGGTGCGCTTCGCGTACGAGTGGCACGACGCCGCCGGCCAGTGGTTCCGCTCGTACGGCAACGAGAACTGGGAGTTCGACGCCCACGGCTTCATGGCGGTGCGGCACGCGAGCATCAACGACCTGGCGATCGCCGAGGCCGAGCGCAAGTTCCACTGGCCCGCCGGGCGGCGGCCGGACGATCACCCGAGCCTGAGCGACCTGGGGTTCTGAGGCTCACACCTTCGCGTCGGTCGCGCGGCGCCGCTCGCGCATCAGCCGGATCTGCTCGTCTTCCTTGCGCCGGCGCGCCTCCTGCTGCGCCAGCATCTCCTGGTGCCTGGTCTCCTCGATCTCCTTGGCCGAGGGCCCCTCGTCGATCGACAGCGACAAAAAGTCCGAATGCGCGGGCTCGCCGCGCTCGCCCTTGAGCTTGATGTTCAGGCGCAGCTCGTTGGCCGAATCGGCGTTGCGCATCGCGTCGTCGAAGCCGATCAGCCCGGCGTTGTAGAGCTCGAACAGGGCCCAGTCGAAGGTCTGCATCCCGAGCTCGCGGGACTTGCCCATGATGCCTTTGATCTCGTTGAACGCCCCCTGCAGGATGCGCTCGGCGATCGTCGGCGTGTTCAGCAGGATCTCGATCGCGGCGACGCGGCCCTGGCCGTCCTCGCGCCGGATCAGGCGCTGCGAGACGATCGACTTCAGGTTCGCCGACAGGTCCATCAGCAGCTGCGCGCGCCGCTCCTCCGGGAAGAAATTGATGATGCGCTCGATCGTCTGGCTCGCGCTGTTCGCGTGCAGCGTGCCCAGGCACAGGTGCCCCGTCTCGGCGAACGCGATCGCGTGCTCCATCGTCTCGGCGTCGCGAATCTCGCCGATCAGGATCACGTCGGGCGCCTGGCGCAGCGTGTTCTTCAGCGCGTGGTGCCACGAGTGCGTGTCGACGCCGACCTCGCGGTGCGTGATCAAGGACTTGCGCGACGCGTGCACGTACTCGACCGGGTCCTCGACCGTGATGATGTGGCCGGCCGAGGTCCGGTTGCGGTGGTCGATCATCGCCGCCAGCGTGGTCGACTTGCCCGACCCCGTGCCGCCGACGACGAGCACCAGCCCGCGCTTGGTCATCACGACGTCCTTCAGCACCGGCGGCAGTTTCAGCTTCTCGAAGTTCGGGATCTCGGCCGTGATCGTGCGGATCACCATGCCGACGCTCTTTTGCTGCACGTAGACGTTGACGCGAAAGCGCGAGACCCCGGGGATGGAGATCGCGAAGTTGCACTCCAGCTCCTTCGCGAACTCGGCGCGCTGGTCCTCGCTCATCAGCGAGTGCGCGAGCAGCTTCGTGACGTCTGCCGTCAGCTTCTGGTCGGTCAGCGCCTGCATGCCGCCCTGCAGCTTCATGCTGGGCGGGAAATCGTTGGCGATGAAGAGGTCCGAGCCGCCGGCGCGGCTCATCGCACCCAGCAGCTTGTGCATGTAGCCGCGGGCTTGTTCTTCGGTCAGGGCGGACATGGCGTTCCCAAGGACGATCAACGAGTCGGATCGCCGCCAAGCATGCCCTCGAACGGGGGCATCGCATCGGCGGAGTAAGGGTCGAAATCGCGGCCGATTCCACTTGACATGCAGTCATTTACCTGCATATAGTGAAGCCATGCCGACAATGACCGCATGGACGACACCGACCTCCTGTTCAAGGCACTCGCCGACCCCAGCCGCCGCACCCTGCTCGACCTGCTGCACGCGAGCGACGGCCAGACCCTGGGCGAGCTGTGCGAGCACCTGGCGATGGCGCGCCAATCGGTCACGCAGCACCTCGGCGTGCTCGAGACCGCGGGGCTGATCGCGGTCACCTGGCGCGGCCGTGAAAAGCTGCACTTTCTCAACCGCGTGCCGCTGCAAGCCGTCTACGAGCGCTGGCTGCGCAAGTTCGACCAGCCCCGCCTGGCCGCACTGCACGCCCTGAAACAACGACTGGAAGGCCCAGACCATGAGTGACGCCAACCCGACCCCGACCCCGGCCACGCAGGACGCGAGCTTCGTCTACGTGACCTACATCCGCACGACGCCGGAAAAGCTCTGGGCCGCGCTGACGACGCCGGAGTTCATCCACCAATACTGGTTCGGCATGGCCGTCACCTGCGACTGGACCGCCGGCTCGCCCTGGCGGCTCAACTTCGAGGACGGGCGCCTGGCCGACAGCGGCGAGATCCTCGAGGCCGATCCGCCGAAGCGCCTGGTGATCCGCTGGCGCAACGAGTTCCGGCCCGAGCTGACGGCCGAAGGCCATTCGCGCTGCACGATGGCGCTCGAGCGCATGGACGGCGGCGCGGTCAAGCTGACCCTCACGCACGCGCTGGAGAACACCCGCCCGGCGTCGAAGTTCGTCCAGGCCGTCTCGGGCGGCTGGCCGATGATCCTGTCGAATCTGAAGTCGCTGCTGGAGACGGGCGAAGTCGCGATGCCGAGCCGATAGCGCGGCGCCGACGCCTTCGCGGGGTGGCCAAGCGTCAAGAAAGCCTCATTTCCCACCGGTGACGGACGGATCAGCCGCAGAAACATAGTTAACACTTGCGGTCGTTCAATGTGAAGCCGCGACGTCTGCGGCCGAGGACATGGATAAGACCCACATTCCCGCGTACGTTCTCGAGCCCGTCAGGCGGGCGCCGGGCGCGCCGACCTTTGAGGCGCGCGCGCCGATGCCCACGTTCCTCAAGGACATCGAGGCCGGCCGCGTCGCGCTGCCGATGATCCCGCGCATCGTGCACCGCCTGATCGCGGCGCTGTGCGAGCGGGAGGTCGACTATCGCAAGCTGTCCAAGGCCCTGGCGCGCGACCCGGTTCTCAGCGCGAAGGTGCTGCGCCTGGCGAATTCGTCGCTGTTCGGCGGCCCGCGCTCGACCGCATCGATCGACGCCGCGGTCCGGATGGTCGGCGCCGAGGTGCTGAACAAGGTGATCGCGACCAACCTCGGCGCGATCGGGCTCGAGGCCATCGCCGGCATCGATCTGCGCCTGTTCTGGCACGACGCGCTGGTGACCGCGGTCGCCGCGAACAAGCTCGCGCTCCTGGTCGGCGCCGACCCGGAGGAGGCCTACCTGTGCGGGCTGCTGCACACCAGCGGGCACCTCGTGCTGTGCCGCTGCTACCCCGACATCGCCGACGCGATGTTCAGCGGGTTCAAGCCGATGCGCGGCGCCCGGCTCGCCGCGGTCGAGAAGGACGCCTTCGGCACCGACCACGCGGCGGCCGGCGCGCTGTGGATCGACTCGCTCGATTTCCCGAAAGCCATCGTCGAGGTCGTCCGCACGCAGCTCACGACCCCCGTCGACGAGATGAGCCCGCTGGCCCTCGCGCTGCGCAGCGGCCGCCTGCTCGCGACCTCGGTCGCCCACAAGGAAGCCGCGCTGGCCGCGCTGGGCAAGCTCGCCCCCGCGCTGCGCGATCGCTTCACGACCGATGACGGCCGGATCGATCCCGGCTTCCTCAAGTTCTACGCCGCCCTGGGCGACATCAAGGCCAAAGGATGACTGCCGCACACGAGATGGAAAAGACCCACATTCCCGCCTACGTTCTGGAGCCCGAAAAGCGCGCGCCGATCAAGAACGCGCTGCCCGCCCGCGCGCCGACGCCCGAGTTCCTGAAGGACATCGAGGCCGGCCGCGTCGAGCTGCCGACGATCCCGAGCGTGGTGCAGCGGCTGATGACGGCGCTGCGCGATCCGGAGGTGGACTTCCGCGTGGTCTCGAAGGCGTTGTCGCGCGACCCGGTGCTCAGCGCGAAGGTGCTGCGGCTGGCGAACTCGTCGATGTTCGGCAGCCAGCGCTCGATGGCCTCGATCGACGCGGCCGTCGGCCTGATCGGCGTGGCCGCGCTGAACAAGGTCATCGTCGCCTGCGGCGTCGCCGCGGCGCTGGACGCCGTGCCGGGCATCGACCTGCGCATCTTCTGGCGCGACGCGCTGGTCGCCGCCGTCGTCGCCAACAAGCTCGCACCGGCCGTGAAGGCCGACCCGGACGAGGCCTACACCTGCGGGCTGCTGCACGCGACCGGGCACCTGATCCTGTGCCGCAGCTACCCGGAGATCGCCGGCGCGATGTTCGGCGGTTTCGAGATCCTGCGCGGCGCCGAGCTGGCCGCGGTCGAGACCGAGGCCTTCGGCATCGACCACCCGACGGTCGGCGCGATGTGGGTCGAGTCGCTCGGCTTCCCGCAGACGGTCGTCGACGTGATCGGCCGGCGGCTGGCGGTCGCGGACGAAAAACTGCGCCCGCTCGACCTGGCGCTGCGCAGCGGCTGCGTGCTGTCGACCGCGGTGGCCCGCACCGAGTCGCCCGAAACGGCGCTGGCGCTGCTGCCGCCGAAGGTCGGCGCGCGCTTCACCGACGCAGAGGGCGCGCCCGACGCCGCGTTCCTGAAGTTCTACGACGCGCTGGGCGAGATCCAGCCGATCGTCTGAGGGTCGGCCGGCGCGGTTCGGAGGCACGGCTTAGAGAGTCAGCACGACTCGGACGTCGTTGCGTTGGTAAACGTCGACGCTGGTCGAACGCGATTCCGTGACGGGAATTCGCGCCAATAGCGAAAGTGATCCAGTCGCCGGTCGCAAGCGCTCCAGCAGGCCAGCCTCGCGTGCACGAACCAGCAGCCCCAAGGTGCCCATCACCGACAAGCCCATCTCCACCGCGCAGGCGCGTCCTCGGCGTTCGTCGACCAGTACGACCGCACCTCGCACGAGGGCCAGCGCCAAGGCTGAGCGCTCACCCTCGTCGATCAGCGGCCCGCTGTCAGCCACCAGCAAGGGTACGGACATAAGCGAGTTCGCGATCGAGGTCATCGACGCTGTAGCGCACGACCGGTATCTGGCGCCGACCAAGTTCGTCGATCATTTGGCTGTACGGCAAGCCGGCCACCTTAGCAGCCAACCCCAGGCTCAAGACGTCGCGCTCATAGAGCGACACGGCCAGAGCAAGCCGCTCCGCGCTCGAGCCCGCTCCCTGTCCCAGCGGCAGCGTGAGCATCATCGGCTCACCCTGCACCGTGACGACATCGGACGTTCCGCGCCGGGCATCGTCAAGCAGTCGCTCGGGCTGCCGTTCGAGTTCTTCGGAAGTGAGGGTGGACCTGGTGGCCACCGTGGGGTGCACGTGGGAACAAACAGCTTTAGGGTAGCCCAAGGCGAGCACCGGCGGCAAGCCGCCGCCAAAGCCCTTGGCGTTGTCGGTCGATGCCTCGTCACGATCTCAAAGCACCAACACCACCCGGAAGTCGTTCACGTTGGTGAACGTCGGCCCCGGCACGACGAGGTCGCCGAGCGGCTCGAAGAAGTTGTAGGCGTCGTTCGCGTCGAGATGGTCCTGCGCCTTCAGACCGGCGGCCTGCGCGCGCGCGAGCGTGTCGGGCGTGACGACCGCGCCGGCGTTGTCCTCGACGCCGTCGATGCCGTCGGTGTCGCCGGCCATCACGTGCACGCCGGGCTCGCCCTGCAGCGCGATCGCGCAGCCGAGCAGGAATTCGGTCGCGCGGCCGCCCCGGCCGCCCTTGGATTTCACGGTCACCGTCGTCTCGCCGCCCGAGATCACGACGCAGGGCTTGTTGAACGGCTGGCCGTGGCGTGCGATGTAGCGCGCCAGCGCGGCGTGGACCTTGCCGACCTCGCGCGATTCGCCCTCCATCTCGTCGCTCAGCACGTGCACGCCGATGCCGCTCGTGCGCGCCAGCGCGGCGGCGGCCTCGAGCGATTGCCGGGGCGTCGCGATCATGTGGACCTGGTGGCCGGCAAACAGCGGGTCGCCGGGCTTGGGCGTCTCGAGCTCGCCGTTCTCGAGCGCGGCGCGCGCGGCGGGCGGGATCTCGATCGCGTAGCGCGCGAGGATGCGCAGCGCATCGGCGCAGGTCGTGGTGTCGGGCACCGTCGGGCCGCTGCCGATCACCTGCGGCGAATCGCCGGGCACATCGCTGATCAGCAAGGTGACGACCTGGGCCGGCGCGCACATCGCGGCCAGGCGGCCGCCCTTGATCGCCGAGAGGTGCTTGCGCACGCAATTCATCTCGTCGATCGCGGCGCCGCTTTTCAACAGCGCCTTGTTGATCGCCTGCTTCTCCTCGAGCGTGACGACACCCTCGGCCGGCATCGCCAGCAGCGAGGACGCGCCGCCCGAGATCAGGCACAGCACGAGGTCGTCTCGCGTGAGCCCGCGCGTCAGCTCGGCGATGCGCTTCGCGGCTCGCCGGCCGGCGTCGTCGGGCACCGGGTGGGCGGCCTCGACGACCTCGATCCGGCCGGCCCCCGATCGCTGCAGGGCCTGGTACGCGGGCGGCACGTAGTCGTAGCGCGTGACGACGAGGCCCGACATCGGCGCGTCCTTCGGCCACAGCGCGTCGACCGCCGCGGCCATCGCGCCGCCGGCCTTGCCGGCACCCAGCACCAGCGTGCGGCCCTTCGGCGGCTTCGGCAGGAACGCCGCCATCTCGGGCCCCGGCACCGCCTGCGCGACCGCGGCGTCGAACAGCGCGAGCAAGAACCCGCGCGGGTCCGTGTGGGGCGAAGCAAGCGTCGAGCTCATGCGGCGGGTCTCTCCATCGAGGGTTCAGGAAGTCGGATCGGGCGCGACCGTGTGGTTCGCCATCAGCTCGAGCGCGCGCACCAGGGCCGAATGATCCAGGTCTCGCATGCCGTTGGCGGCACACGCCTGCATCAATTGTGCGGCACCGGCCGTCTGCGGCAGCGCGACGCCGAGCGCCCGCGCGCCCGACAGCGCGAGGTTCAGGTCCTTCTGGTGCAGGCCGATCCGAAAACCCGGCGCGAACGTGCGCTTGACCATGCGCTCGCCATGCACTTCGAGGATGCGGCTGGCCGCGAACCCGCCCATCAGGGCCTGCCGCACCTTGGCCGGATCGGCGCCGGCCTTGCTCGCGAACAGCAAGGCCTCGCCGACCGCGGCGATGTTCAGCGCGACGATGATCTGGTTCGCGACCTTGGTCGTCTGGCCGTCGCCGTTGCCGCCGACCAGCGTGATGTTCTTGCCCATCAGCTCGAACAGCGGCTTCACGGCCGCGAACGCCGCCTCCGGGCCGCCGACCATGATCGTCAGCGACGCCGCCTTCGCGCCGACCTCGCCGCCGGAGACCGGCGCGTCGAGGTAGTCGCAGCCGAGGGCGTTGATCTTTTTCGCGAATTCCTTGGTCTCGATCGGCGAGATCGAGCTCATGTCGACGACGATCTTGCCTTTGCGAAGCCCAGCGGCGACGCCGCCGCCATCGAACAGCACCGCGGCGACGTCGGGCGTGTCCGGCACCATGATGAAGACGATGTCGGCACGCTCGGCGACGCCTTGCGCGTTGGTGCAGATCGTGGCGCCGCTCTCGGCGATCTCGGGCGGCAGCCTGCCGACCGTGTAGACGAACAGCAGGTGGCCGGCCTTGATCAGGTGGCCCGCCATCGGCGTGCCCATGATGCCCAGGCCGATGAAGCCGAGCTTGAGGGGCGGCGTGGTCAAAGAAGGGGTGCTCATGTCAGGAATCCTTATGCGTTCTCGAGCCAGCCGAGGCCGGCCTCGGTCGTCGTCGCGGGCTTGTACTCGCAGCCGATCCAGCCGGTGTAGCCCATGCGGTCGAGCGCCTTGAAGACGTTGCCGTAGTGGATCTCGCCGGTGCCCGGCTCGTTGCGGCCCGGGTTGTCGGCGAGCTGGATGTGGCCGATGCGCGCGAGGTGCTTCTGCATCGTCGCGATGAGCTCGCCCTCCATGCGCTGCGCGTGGTAGATGTCGTACTGCACGAACAGGTTGTCGGAGCCGACCTCGTCGATCAGCGCCAGCGCCTGCGTTGTGTAGTTCAGGTAGAAGCCGGGGATGTCGTAGATGTTGATCGGCTCGATCAGCAGCCTGATGCCCGCTTTCTTCAATTCGGCGGCGGCAAAGCGCAGGTTGCCGACGAAGGTGTCGCGGGTCGTCGCGTCGGTGACGCCCGAGGGCGTCTTGCCGGCCAGGCAGTTGATCTGCGGCACGCCGAGCGCGCTGCCGTACTCGATCGCCCGCGCGACGCTGTCGCGGAACTCGGCGACGCGGTCCGGCAGGCAGGCGATGCCGCGTTCACCGCCGTCCCAGTGGCCGGCCGGCAGGTTGTGCAGCACCAGCGTCAGGCCGTTGGCCGTCAGCCGGGACTGAAGGTCCTTGATCGCGTACGGGTACGGGAACAGGAACTCGACGGCCTTGAAGCCGGCCTTCGCGGCGGCTTCGAAGCGGTCGAGGAAGGGCAGCTCGTTGAAGAGCATCGTGAGGTTGGCGGCAAAACGGGGCATCGTGGCGATTCCTTGGGAAAGAGGTCGGTGCAAACTCAGTCAAGGATACCGACTGCGGTCGGCGCGTCGGCCGGGCCCTCGGCCAACTCCTCGAATTCGTTGATCGCATCGATCTCGGTGCCCATCGAGATGTTGGTCACGCGCTCGAGCATCACCTCGATCACGACCGGCACCTTGAACTCTTCCATCCAGGCCTCGGCCTGGCGGATCGCCGGGGCGATCTCGGCCTGCTTGTAGACGCGCACGAACTTGCAGCCCAGGCCCTCGACGACCTTCTGGTGGTCGACGCCGTAGCCCTCGAGCTGCGGCGCGTTGACGTTGTCGAAGCCGAGCTGCACGCAGTAGTCCATGCTGAAGCCGCGCTGCGCCTGGCGGATCAGGCCGAGGTAGGAGTTGTTCACGACCATGTGGACGTACGGCAGCTTGAACTGCGCGCCGACCGCGAGCTCCTCGATCATGAACTGGAAGTCGTAGTCGCCCGAGAGCGCCACGATCTTGCGCGTCGGGTCCGCGACGCGCACGCCGAGCGCGGCCGGAATCGTCCAGCCCAGCGGGCCGGCCTGGCCGCAGTTGATCCACTGGCGCGGGCCGAACACGTGCAGGAACTGCGCGCCGGCGATCTGGCTCAGCCCGATCGTCGAGACGTAGGTCGTGCCGCGATCGAAGTTGTTGTTCATGCACTGGTAGACGCGTTGCGGCTTCATCGGCACGGTGTCGATGTTCGTTTTCCGCAGCATCGTGCGCTTGCGCTCGCGGCACTCGGCGACCCAGGTACTGCGGTCGCGCAAACTGCCGGCGGCCTTCATCTCCTTGGCCACCTCGACGAACAGCTTCAGCGCGGCCTTCGCGTCCGAGACGATGCCGAGCTCGGGCGCGAACACGCGGCCGATCTGGGTCGGCTCGATGTCCACGTGCACGAAGGTGCGGCCCTTGCAATAGACCTCCGGCGAGCCGGTGTGGCGGTTCGCCCAGCGGTTGCCGATGCCGACGACGAAATCGCTCGCCAGCATCGTCGCGTTGCCGTAGCGGTGGGAGGTCTGCAGGCCGCACATGCCGGCCATCAGCGGGTGGTCGTCGGGGATCGTGCCCCAGCCCATCAGGGTCGGGATCACCGGCACGTTGACCAGCTCGGCGAATTCCTGCAGCAGGTCCGACGCATCGGCGTTGATGATGCCGCCGCCGGCGACGATCAGCGGGCGCTCGGAGGCCTGCAGCATCGCGATCGCCTTTTCGATCTGCGCACGGCTCGCGAACGGCTTGTAGACCGGCAGCGGCTCGTAAGTGTCGATGTCGAACTCGATCTCGGCCATCTGCACGTCGAACGGCAGGTCGATCAAGACCGGCCCCGGACGCCCCGAGCGCATCAAATGAAAAGCCTGCTGGAACGCGCGCGGCACTTGGGCCGGCTCGCGCACCGTCACGCTCCACTTCGTGACCGGCTTGCTGATCGACTCGATGTCGACGGCTTGAAAATCTTCCTTGTAGAGCCGCGCACGCGGCGCCTGGCCGGTGATGCACAGGATCGGGATGCTGTCGGCCTGGGCCGAGTACAGGCCGGTGATCATGTCGGTGCCGGCCGGCCCGGAGGTGCCGATGCACACGCCGATGTTGCCGGCCTTGGCCCGGGTGTAGCCCTCGGCCATGTGCGAGGCGCCCTCGACGTGGCGCGCCAGCACGTGCGCGATCGTGCCGCGCTCGCGCAGGCACGAATACATCGGGTTGATCGCCGCGCCGGGGACGCCGAAGGCCTGCGAGACGCCCTCCTTCTCCATCACCAGAACGGCGGCCATCACTGCTTTCATGCGTGCCATTGCGAAGTCTCCTTGCGATCGTTTGAATGAACGATCGCATCATGGACAAGCGCCGCCGGCCCGGCAACGACGCGGGCCGATAAGTGCTATTCCACCGCGGAATGGCCGGCGGCCTGCGGCTCAGCGGTTCGTCGACGGCGCGCCGAGCGAGCTCAGCAAGGGCTGCGGATCGGGCAGGTCGTCCTGGAAGCTGCCGTCGGCGTAGGTCGTGCGCAGCGTGACGAAGACGCCCAGATCGCCGACCACGCTGGTGGCGCCCGTGATGATGCCGGTGGCCGGATCGATCGCGAAGCCGGCGGGCAGGTCGGGCGCGATGAACCGCAAGGTCTCGCCCGACAGCGACGGCGCGATCGTGACGACCGGCGCGCAGGTCAGCAGGCTGCCCGCCGGCGCGGCGCAGGGCTGCGAGTACGCCGCCTGCACCAGCGAGGACGAGACGTTCAGCGTCACCGCGAACGGTGCGCTCGAATAGGCGGTTCCGCCGCGCACCAGCGTTGCGACGATGCGCACCGTGGTGCGCCCGACGCCGCTCGGCGTGCCGCGGATCGCGGCGGTCGCGGGGTCGAACGCGATGCCGGTCGGCAGCGCACCGCTCGCGATCGCGTAGCTCAGCTGGTCGCCGGCCTGGGCGACGTAGGTGGCCGGATCGGGCACGACGATCGCGAGCGCGGCCTGCGGCTGCTGGTACTGCAGCGTCAGGTTCGCATCACCGGCGGCCGCCGGCACGAGGCCCGGCGCCAGCGCGAGCGCCGGGCCGGGAGTCGCCACGGAGGCCATCGCCACGCCCTGCTGGCCGCCGGATGAGCCGCCGTCTCCGCCACCCCCGCAAGCGCACAAGCCGGCGACGAGGAGGCTTCCCAGCAGCGCGCGGCCGACACCCAGACGATTCTTCATGTGCGGCGGATTGTAGAGAGGAGGGGATGCCACTCCAGGCCGGCCGACTGCGGTTACCCTTGCCGCTTGTCCAGCGTCGCTCCCCATGGATCGCATCACCGGCGTACAGCTCTTCATCCGCATCGTCGAGACCGGCAGCTTCTCGAAGGCCTCGGTCGACCTGGGCGTGACGCAGCCGACCGCGACGAAGCACGTCGCCGCAGTCGAGGCGCGCCTCGGCGCGCGGCTGCTGAACCGCAACACCCGCGGCGTCAGCGCGACCGAGATCGGCGCGCTGTACTACGAGAAATGCAAGGCGATCCAGCGCGAGCTGGAAGAGGCCGACAACCTGGCCTCGCTGCTTGCGTCGCGCGTCGGCGGGCAGCTGCGCGTCAGCACCTCGGTCGCGTTCGGGCGCCGGGTGCTGACGCCGCTGGTGCTCGCCTTCATGCGCCAGCATCCGGAGATCACGGTCGACCTGAGCTTCGACGACCGCTACGTGAACCTCGTCGAGCAAGGCGTGGATGTCGCGATCCGCATGGGCAAGCTCGCCGATTCGTCGCTGGGCGCGCGCTACCTCGGCACCAACCCGTGGGTGCTGGTCGCGTCGCCGGCGTACTTGCAAGCGCATCGGGGGCCGACGCGGCCGGCCGACGTCGCGCAGCACCCGTGCCTGATCTACAGCAGCGTGCAGGGCGACGAGCGCTGGCATTTCAGTGCCGCCGGCAGCGCCGGGACGCGTGAAGAATCGATCCCGGTCCACGGCCCGCTGCGCACCAACAACCTGTCGGTCGTGCTGGCCGCCGCCAACGACGGCATGGGTCTGGCGATCCTGCCGTGGTACGTGGCCCACGCGTCGGTTCAGGCCGAGCGCATCGTGCCGCTGCTGACCGAATTCGCACTGCCGGTGCAGGAGATGCACGCGGTGTTCCCGTCGCCCAAGCTGGTGCCGTCGAAGGTCACGGGCTTCATCTCGTTCCTGCAGGAGCGGTTCACGGCCCAGTGGTGGACAACCTGACCCCGTCGCGCTCGAGCGGCGCGAGCGACGCCCGCAGCCGCTCCAGCGGGTCGCGCGCCGAGGCCGACTGACCGAGCGCATCCTCGACGCCGCTCAGGTGCTTCAGCATCAGGCCGGTCGCGCCCTCCGGGTCGCCGGCCGCGAGCGCGGCGACGATGCGGCCGTGGTCGGCGCAGGATTCGCGCGCGTCGTGGCCGCTTTGATACAGCGTCGCGACCAGCGTGGTGCGCGCCGTCAGGTCGCGCAGCAGGTCGCAGAGCACGCGGTGGCCGAGGCACTCGGCCAGGCACACGTGAAAATCGGCGAGCAGGAAGGTGCGCGTCGCGACGTCGGTGCCGGCGATCGCGGCCTGTTCGTCCTTCACGTGCTGGCGCAGCCGCTTGATGGCCTGCTGCAGCGGCCGGCCGCCGTCGCGCAGCAGCTCGGAGTCGCGCAGCATGCCGCCCTCGACGGCGCGGCGCGCGGCGAACGCGTCGCGCGCCTGCTCGATCGAGGGCTCGACGACGTACCAGCCCTTGCGCGTGCGCACCTCGACGAAGCCGCGCGCCTTCAGCTGCATCAGCGCCTCGCGCACCAGCGTGCGGCTGACGCCGAACATGTCGGCCAACTCCTGCTCGCCCAATCGCTCGCCGGGTTTGAGCTTCTGCGAGAGGATGGATTCGACGACGCGCTGGGCGATTTCAAACTGGGTGGCCATATGGGGACGCGAGCTTACCAGCGCCAACCTGGACGACGTTCGACGGATTCAGTGTGCCGCGGCCGGCGCACTGAGTTCACCGAGTTCGTCGTCGTCCGCGACCGCCTGGCCGTCGAGCACCGCGTGCGCCCGCACCTTGTCGATGTCGCCCTCCCACGCGGCGACGACGACGGTCGCGACGCAGTTGCCGATCAGGTTGCCCAACGCGCGGGCGATGCCCATGAACCAGTCGACCGACAGCACCAGCACCAGGCCGATCGCCGGGATCGCGGGGATCGCCTGCAAGGTCGCCGCGAGCACGACGATCGCCGAGCCCGGCACGCCGTGCGCGCCCTTGCTGGTGACGAGCGAGATCGCGAGGATCGTCAGCAGGTCGCTCATCGAGATCGGCGTGTTGGTCGCCTGCGCGATGAAGACCGCGGCCAGCGTGATGTAGATCGAAAAGGCGTCCAGGTTGAACGAGTAACCGGTCGGGATCACGAGACCCACGGTCGAGTCGCGGATGCCCATGCGGCGCAGCTTGGCCATGATCTGCGGCAGCACGCTGTCGCTCGAGGTCGTCGCGAACACGATCGTCAGCTCCTCGCGCAGGTACTTCATCAGCTTGATGATCGAGAAGCCGGCGAGCCGCATGATGCCGCCCAGGATCAGGAACACGAAGATCGCGACCGCGACGTAGTACAGCCCGATCAGCAGGCCGAGCTGCTTCAGCGAGCCCAGGCCGTACTGGCCGACCGTGAACGCGATCGCGCCCAGCACGCCGAGCGGCGCGAGCTTGATCAGGATGCCCATGATCTTGAAGATCACGTGCGACAGGTCGTCGATGAAGCCGGCGACGGCCTTGCCGCGCTGGCCGATCATCGCCAGCGCGCAGCCGAACAGGATCGCGAACAGCAGCACCTGGATCACGTCGCCCTTCGCGAAGGCGTCGACGACGTTGGTCGGAATCAGCTTCATCAGGAATTCGACCGTGCCGCCGCCGGTCAGCTTGGAGGCCGTCTCGGCGTAGCCGCTCATCGCCTTCGGGTCGAGCGCCTTCGGGTCGATGTTCATGCCGACGCCGGGCTGCACGACGAAGGCCAGCAGCAGGCCCAGCGCGAGCGCGATCGTCGTCATCACCTCGAAGTAGACCAGCGCCTTCACGCCGACCCGCCCGACCCGCTTCAGGTCACCCGCCCCGGCGATGCCATGAACCACGACGCAGAACACCAGCACCGGCACGATCATCTTGATCAGCTTGATGAAGGCGTCGCCGAGCGGCTTGAGCTTGGCCGCGAAACCGGGGAACAGCAGCCCGATCACGACGCCGATCACGAGCGCCAGCACGACCTGGCCGAACAGGGAGCGAAAGAAACGAGGCATGGGTTTCTCCAACGGGTTGAACACGCCAGCTTGTTGATCACAAGCTTGCATACAAGAAATGTAGTCAAGATCGATCGGGCCCGACCCGGGAAATACCCGCAGGCCCCTACCATTGGCCTCTTGTTCACGACGACGATGCCGATGTCCTCAAACCATTGCGCCGCGATACTGACCGTTGCCGGGCTGTGCGCCGCGGCGACGGCCCGGGCCGAAGCACCCGCTCCGATCACGCCCACGCTGGGCCACTGCGCCGCGATCGGCGCACCGGCCGACCGGCTCGCCTGCTACGACGCGCTGGCGGGCCGCTCGCCGGCGGCGGCCCAGGCGGCTGCGGCAGCACCGCCCGCCGCAGCCACCTCGACGCCGCCCTCGACCTCGCTGCTCGCGCCGAAGAACGCGGTGCCGGCCGAGACGGCCGTCGAGCCCAGCAGCCTGCTGTCCAAATACTGGGAACTCGACCCGGCCGACAAGCGCGGCATCTTCAATTTCGTCGGCTACCACCCGAACTACGTGCTGCCGGTGCACTACACGACCCGCATCAACCGCGCGCCCTCGTCGCCGACCCAGACCCCCGTGCTGCTGCCCGACTACAAGCGCGAGGAGGCGAAGTTCCAGCTCTCGCTGCGCACCAAGGTCGCGCAGGACGTGCTGCTGCCGGGCGCCGACGTCTGGGTCGCGTTCACGCAGCAGGCGTTCTGGCAGATCTGGAACGGCGCGGACTCCAAGCCCTTTCGCAACACCGACTACCAGCCGGAGGCGATTTATCTGGTGCCGACGCCGATCGCCTGGCGCGCGTTGCCGCTGGGCTGGCAGTGGCGCTACACGCAGCTCGGGCTGGCGCACCAGTCCAACGGCCAATCCGACCCGCTCTCGCGCAGCTGGAACCGGGTCTACCTGGGCGCCGGGTTCGAGCGCGGCGACTGGTCGCTGACCGGGCGCTGGAACCAGCGCCTGAACGAGCCGGTCGCGACCGACAACAACCCCGACCTGCAGCACTACATCGGCCGCGGCGAGTTCCAATTGAACTGGGCCCACGACCGCCAGACCGCCTCGCTGCTGCTGCGCAGCAACCTGAACACGACCCGGCGCGGCGCGTTGCAGTTCGAATGGACCTACCCGGTGTTCCGCGACCAGCCGAACGGGCTGCGCTGGTACGCCCAGGTCTTCAGCGGCTACGGCGAAACGCTGACCGACTACAACTTCTTCCAGTCCAGCGTCGGGCTGGGCGTCACCTTCCTGCAGTTCTGACGCCACCCAGGCCCCTCGCATTCACTTCCAAGGATCGACCTTCATCATGAGCGAACCCCTCGGCCTCGACGGCGGCCTGACGAACTACGGCGACCGCGATTTCGCGCGCTACCTGCGGCGCTCGATGGCGCGCTCGATGGGCCTGTCCAACGAGCTCTTGAGCAAGCCGGTGATCGGCATCGCCGTCTCGCCCAGCGGCTTCAACAACTGCCACCGCTACATGCCGGAGCTGCAGGCCGCCGTCGAGCGCGGCGTGCTCGCGGCCGGCGGGCTGCCGCGCGCGTTCCCGACCGTCTCGCTCGGCGAGGTGTTCCTGAACCCGACCAGCATGATGTTTCGCAACCTGATGGCGATGGACGTGGAAGAGATGATCCGCGCCCAGCCGATGGACGCGGTCGTGATGATCGGCGGCTGCGACAAGACCGTGCCGGCACAGCTGATGGGCGCGGCCTCGGCGAATAAACCGGCGATCCAGGTCGTGACCGGGCCGATGATGACCGGCCGCCACAAGGGCGAGCGCCTCGGCGCCTGCACCGACTGCCGCCGCTTCTGGGGCAAGTTCCGCGCCGGCGAAGTCGATGCGATCGAGATCGCGCAGGTCGAGGGGCGTCTCGCGACGACCGCCGGCACCTGCGCGGTGATGGGCACCGCCAGCACGATGGCGTGTGTCACCGAGGCGATGGGCATGTCGCTGCCGGGCACCGCGGCGATCCCGGCGGTCGATTCGCAGCGCCTGATCGCGGCCGAGGAATCCGGCAAGGCCGCGGTGCGTCTGGCGCATCACCCGATCACGCCGCGCCAGGTGATGACGCGCGAGGCGGTCGAGAACGGCTTTCGGATGCTGATGGCGCTGAGCGGGTCGACGAATGCGATCGTGCACCTGACCGCCGTGGCCGGGCGGCTGGGCATCCGCATCTCGCCCGAGCGCCTGAACCAGATCTCCGACGAGACGCCGGTGCTGGTCGATTTGAAACCGGTCGGCAGCGGCTACATGGAGGACTTCCACAACGCCGGCGGCGTCGGCGCGGTGCTGCGCGAGCTGCGCCCGCTGCTGCACCTCGATGTGATGACGATCGACGGCCGCAGCCTGCGCGAGCGGCTGGACGAGCCGGCGGGCTGGATCGACCCTCAGGTGATCCGCCCGTTCGCCGACCCGATCTCCAAGGTCGGCGGGCTGATCGCGCTCTCCGGCACGCTCGCGCCGGACGGCGCGATGTTCAAGCGCGCCGCGGCGACCGCGTCGCTGTTCGAAACCGAGGGCCGCGCCGTCGTGTTCGAGAACCTCGAGGACCTGGCCGCGCGCATCGACAGCCCCGACCTCGACGTGTACGCCAACGACATCCTGGTGCTGAAGAACGCCGGCCCCGTCGGCGCCGCGATGCCCGAGGCCGGCTACCTGCCGATCCCGAGCAAACTCGCGCGCGCCGGCGTGAAGGACATGGTGCGCATCTCGGACGCGCGCATGAGCGGCACCGCGTACGGCACGATCGTGCTGCACGTCTCGCCCGAGGCGGCGGTCGGCGGTCCGCTCGCGGTGGTGCAGAACGGGGACCGGATCGTGTTGTCGGTCGCCAATAAACGCATCGACCTGATGGTCGCGCCCGAAGAGATCGCACGCCGGCTGCAAGCCTGGTCGCCGCCGCCGGAGCCCAAGCGCGGCTACGCGGCGCTGTACCGGCGCACGGTGCTGCAGGCGCAGGACGGTTGCGATTTCGATTTTCTGGTCGGCGAGGCCGAGGCATGAGCGGCGGATGCGTGCGGTGGTGCGCGCTCGTTAGCCCTCACCCCAACCCTCTCCCAGCGGGAGAGGGAGTCTCTGACTGGCCCTTGGGCCCACTGCCATGACCACGATCCCGATCGATCCCATCGCCCTCGCCGGCTTCGCCACCGCTGTCTACGCCCAGGCCGGCGTGCCCGATGCCGAGGCCCGGCTGCTCGCCGACACGCTGGTGCAGGCCGACCTGTGGGGCCACCAGTCGCATGGCGTGCTGCGCCTGGGCTGGTACCTCGCGCGATTGAAAACCGGCGCGATGAGGACGATCACGACGCCCGAGTTCGTGATGGACGGCGGCGCCGTCGCGGTGATCGACGGCCACCACGGCGTGGGCCAGGTGCTCGCGGCACGCGCCGCCGACGAAGCGATCCGCCGCGCGAAAACGCACGGCATCGGCGCCGTCGGCGTGCGTCGTTCGAACCACTTCGGCACCGCGATGTACTACACGCGCCGCGCGCCCGAGGCCGGCTGCGTCGCGTTCCTGACGACCAACGCGAGCCCCGCGATGGCGCCCTGGGGCGGCCGCGAAAAGACCGTCGGCAACAACCCGTGGTCGATCGCCGCGCCGGCCGGCCGGCACGCGCCGATGATGCTGGACATCGCGAACACCGGCGTCGCGCGCGGCAAGATCTACCTCGCGCGCCAGCGCGGCGAGGCGATCCCCGAAGGCTGGGCAATCAACGCGGCCGGCGCGCCGACCACCGACGCGCAGGAGGCGATCGACGGCATCATCCTGCCGATGGCACAGCACAAGGGCTACATCATCTCGATGATGATGGACGTGCTCGCCGGCGTGCTGACCGGCAGCGGCTTCGGCGCCCAGGTGAATGGGCCGTATCAGGCGGACAAGCTGAGCCAGTGCGGCCACCTGATGATCGCGATGGACGTCGCCGCCTTTCAGCCGCCGGAGGAATTCGCCGCGCGCATGGAGCAGCTCGTCAAGGCGATCAAGGCGGTGCCCGCCGCGACCGGTTTCGACGAGGTCTTCTACCCGGGCGAGATAGAGGCGCGCAACGACCTGAAGCACCGGCAACAAGGGCTGGTGCTGCCCGAGGACACGCTCACCGATCTCGCGCAGATCGCGCGTGAGACGGGCCTGCTGGGCCAACTGCCGTTCTGAGCCGAGCCCACGCGAGCCGCGAGCCCTGGCCGAAGAAGGCTCAGGATTCGCGCGCCCGCCCCGCGTCCGGCGACAGGCCGTGGCGCTTGATCTTGTCGTACAGCGTCTTCTTCGGCAGCCGCAGCAGCTCGCTGGCCGCCGAGGCCCGCCCGTCGCTCGCGTTCAGCGCTTCTTCGATCAGGTGCTTCTCGAACGCGGCCACCTGCTCGTCCAGCGACCGACCCTCGATCTTCGCGACGCCGCCGTCGGTGCCGAACTGCGGCAAGCCGAGGACGGTGCGGTCGGCCGTGTTGCGAAGCTCACGGACGTTGCCGGGCCACGCGTGCATCATCAGCTCGTGCATTCGCGCGGGCACGACCTCGGGCACCGGGCGCTCGTAGCGCAGCGCGGCCTGCAGCAGGAAATGGCTGAACAGCAGCGGGATGTCCTCGCGCCGTTCGCGCAGCGGCGGCACCTCCAGCACGACCACGCTCAGCCGGTAGTAGAGGTCGGTGCGAAAGGGCTGGTCCTTGGGCGGATGCAGCAGGTCCGACTTGGTCGCCGCGATCACCCTGCAGTCCATCGGCAGCAGGTCGTTGGAGCCGAGCCGCTCGAACTGGCGCTCCTGCAGCGTGCGCAGCAGCTTCACCTGCAGCGCCAGCGGCATCGTCTCGATCTCGTCGAGAAACAGGCTGCCGCCGGCCGCGTGCTCGATCTTGCCGATGCGCCGCTTCGCCGCGCCGGTGAACGCGCCCGCGTCGTGGCCGAAGACCTCGCTCTCGAACAGGGCCTCGGGCATGCCGCCGCAGTTCAGCGCCGCGAACTGCCCGGCGCTGCGCTTGCCGTAGTCGTGCAGGCAGCGCGCGACGAGTTCCTTGCCGGTGCCGGTCTCGCCGGTGATCAGGATGTCGGCATCGGTCGGCGCGAGGTCCAGCACGAGGCGGCGCAGCTGCATCATCGCGGACGACCGGCCGATCAGCTTGGCCTCGATCGCCTCGTAGCCGTCGAGCCGCCGGCGCAGCGATTCGACCTCCAGGCTCAGCGCGCGCTTCTCGAGCGCACGCCCGACCACTTCGTTGAGTTCCTCGCGCGGGAACGGCTTTTCGATGAAGTCGTAGGCGCCGCGCCGCATCGCCTGCACCGCCATCGAGATGTCGCCGTGGCCGGTCACCAGGATGACCGGCAGGCTGGCGTCGACCGCGAGCGCCCGCACCAGCAGCTCGAGCCCGTCGATGCCCGGCAGCTTCACGTCCGACACCAGCACCGCGGGCAGGCCCGGCACGAGGCGCGGCAGCAGCTGCTCCGCCGAGCCATAGGCCTCGACGCGATAGCCGGCGAGTTCGAGCGCCTGGGTCGTGCTCATGCGCACGGCGGGGTCGTCCTCGACGAAGAGGACCAGTGTCGGTTCAACCATGGAGTGTTGCCTCGTTGATCGGGCGGTCTTCCGCCGGAAAGAGCTGAGTGACGCTGCTGCGCAGGCGAAGCGCGAAGCTCGCGCCGCCGAGCGCGCCGGGCTGCGTGCGCAGGGTCCCGCCGAAACCGCGCACGATCGCGGCCGAGATCGCCAGGCCGAGGCCGAGCCCCGCGCCCTGCGGCTTGGTCGTGAAGAAGGGTTCGAACAGGTGCGGCGCGACGCTCGAATCGATGCCCGGGCCGCTGTCGCTGACCTCGATCGCGACCCAGCCCTCGTGCAGCGCCGCCGTGATGTCGATCAGCGCCGGCGCGGCGCCGGGCGCGGGCCGCCCATCGCGCTCGACCGCATCGACGGCGTTGGTCAGCAGATTGACCAGCACCTGCTCGAGTCGGTTCGCGTCGCACAGCGCGCTCAGGTTCTCCGGCACGATGCGCCTGTGCAGCGCGATGCGCCCGTCGCGGATGCGCTGGTCGAGCAGGAAGAGCGCGTCGTCGAGCACCGGCCCGATCGCGACCAGGTGCAGTTCGACGGCCGACTTGCGCGCGAACTTCTTCAGCTGCGAGGTGATGTCGCCCATGCGCTCGGAGAGGTGGCCGATCATGCGCAGATTGGAGACCACCTGGTCGTGGCGGCCGAGCTCGAGGTACTCGACGGTGTTCGCCGACAGCGTGCGCAGCGCCGACAAGGGCTGGTTCAGCTCGTGCGTGACGCCGGCCGACATCTGCCCGAGCACGGCCATCTTGCCGGCGTGCACCAGCTCGTCCAGCGTCGCCTTCAGCGCCTCTTCGGCGCGGCGCCGCTCGCCGATCTCCGACTGCAGCAGCCCGTTCGCGTCGCTGAGCGCTTCGGTTCGCGCGGCCACCTTGCGTTCGAGCTCGTCGTGTGCCTTTTGCAGCGCGACCCGCGCGGCGATCGTCTGCTGCGCGAGGTGGCGCCGCTGCCTGAGCGAGAACACGAGCAGCCCGGCCGAGCCGATCGCGAACACCACGACGGCGGCGCTGGTTCGCGCGACCGATTCGACGTACTGCGCGTCGGAGAGCACCAGCATGCGCCAGTCGGTCCCGGCCACCGGACGGCTTTGCATCAGGTACTCGACGGCGCCCGGCGGCGCGGCCGACCGCGTGCCGGGCTGCGCGCCGCCGAACTCCACCACGGAGGTCTCCGGCGACAGCTCGGCCGTCGGCCGCAGCGCGATCCGGTCGATCGATCCGGCTTCCGCGTACTGGCGGGTCGACGCCAGGCGCGAGCGCGTGTCCGGCGACAGGTTGGCCAGCGCGTGGAACTTCAGGGCCTTCTCCGAGGCGAGGAACACGATGCCGCTGCCGTCGACGACGAGGATCTTCTCGCCGTCGTGCGACCACGCCTGATCGAGCTTGTCCAGATCGACCTTGACGGCGGTCACGCCGATCGCACGGCCGTCACGCTCGACGCCGTCGGCGAAGTAGTAGCCGGGCTCGCGGCTCACGGTGCCGATGCCGTAGAAGCGCCCCGACCGGCCGGCGATCGCGTCCCTGAAGTAGGGCCGGTAGGAGAAATTGATGTTGACGAAGCTGAGCGGCTGGTTCCAGTTGCTCGCGGCGCGCGTCAGGCCCTGCGTGTCCATCACGTAGACCGCGGAGGCCCCCGCTTTTTCATTGATGGTCTGCAGATAGTCGTTCGCACGTGCCTGCAAGGCCGGGTCGGACGGATGCTGCAAGAGCTCGCGCACCTCGCTGCTGAGCGCGACGGTGGCCGGCAGGTAGTCGTAGCGGTGCAGCTCGGCCTGCAGGCTGGCCGAGTAGATGTCGATGCGGTGCGAGGTCGCCTCGGCGAGCGAGGCCATCGCGATGCGCTTCGCGGTCGAGTAGCCCGCCGCCGCGGCGACGATCATCAGCGCGGTCCACGCGGCGAGCGCGAGCACACGACCGCGCAGAGGTCGGATCATCACGGCGTCGGTCCCGAAACCGAGCACGTTAGCGGTCCGCGACGCGGGGGATATCCGTAGATGCCCTGGGTCCCGCGTAACAGCATCGATGGAGATCCGGACGATTTTTCGGCGATTGTGCGGCGATCCATCCACAGGCCTTGGAGTCGACTCCGACCCAGGCCACGAACCCCTTTCAAATCAAGGGTTTGCAGCGTTCGCCGGCGCGCGTGGCCCGTGGCACGGCGGTTGCAATGGTGACGTGTTCGAAACGATCCGGTCAGACCCGAGCCGCCGACGCTGATCCGCCCAGCGCCCGCGGTCCTCGCCTCCGCAATGCGAGGCCGGACGCTTTCAATGTGGCGGCAATATGGAGACACCCTCACCATGCGCATGACCTTCCCGTGGCTTCTCGCCACCAGCGTGGCCTTGACGGCTTTCGCGGGCTGTTCGAACAACGACGACGACGACCCGACCAGCCCCGGGCCGACCGTGCAGGCGCTGTCGTCGACCCCCGACTACGTCTCCGGCGGCACCGTCCTCGTCGACGTGGCGCTGCCGTCGACCACCAGCACCGCGGCCGTCAAGGCGAGCTTGAACGGCACCGACGTCTCGTCCGTCTTCAAGGCCGACCCGCTGCACGCCGGCCACATGATCGGCGTCGTCGCCGGCGTGAAGACCGGAGCCAACACGCTGGTCGCCAGCACCGGCGGCGCATCGACGACGCTCGCGCTCACCGGCTACCCGATCGCCGGGCCGATCATCTCCGGCCCGCACCAGTCGCCCTTCGTCTGCCAGACCACGTCCTTCGCACTGCCCGACGGGTCGAAGCTCGGTGCGGCACTCGACGCCGACTGCAGCGCCACACCGGTCGTGACCTACATGTACTTGAAGACCGGCGGCACCGCGCTGGTCGCGATGCCCAGCACGACGGCGATCCCCACCGACGCCGCGAACACCACCACGCTGGCCGGCCTCACGGTGCCCTTCGTGGTTCGCGTGGAGACCTCGACGGTCGACCGCGGCATCTACCAGAGCGCCGTGCTGCACGACCCGACGAAGGAGGGCGCGCCCGCACCGATCGCGCCGCCGAAGGCCTGGAACCGCAAGCTCATCGCGATCGAAGGCTTCGGCTGCCCGGGCGGCTGGTACATCCAGGGCAACGCGCAGGGCAACCTGTCGCTCGCCGGATTCAACTTCAACCTGCTCGACCCGACCCGTCTCGGCGAAGGCTACGCGACCTTCGCGAACACGCTGCAACACGCCTCCAACAACTGCAACGCGGTGCTGGAGAGCGAAGCGGCGATGATGTCCAAGGAGCACTTCATCAAGAGCTACGGCGTGCCCGACTTCACCGTCAGCGCGGGCTGCTCGGGCGGCTCCTACGGCAGCTCGCAGCCGGCCGACCGCATCCCCGGCCTGTTCGACGGCGTGCTGATCGCCTGCACCTTCCCCGACCCGCTCGGCATCGCGTTCTCGGGCTCCGACGGCCACCTGCTGTCGCACTACTGGGCGGTCACGAACCCGACCGGATTCACCGACGCGCAGAAGGCCGCGGTCAGCGGCTACAAGAGCGTCGCGGCCTTCCTCGACGCGGCCAACCAGGCCGGTCGCACCGACCCGGTCGCGAACCGCGTCGACGTGACCGGCTACGCCTCCGCCACCTGGAGCCCCGACGTCGCGCCGGGCCTGCGCTACGACCCGGTCGCCAACCCGACCGGCGCGCGTCCGACGGTGTACGACACGTCGAAGAACATCTACGGCGTCGAAGCGGGCACCGGCTTCGCGCTGCGGCCGTTCGACAACGTCGGCGTCCAGTACGGTCTGGCGGCGCTGAACGCCGGCAGCATCACGACGACGCAGTTCCTCGACATGAACCAGGCCATCGGCGGCTACGACCATGACGCGAACTACGTCGCGGCGCGCACCGTCGGCGACGCCGGCGCGATCACGCGCAGCCAGAAGGCCGGCCTGCAGAACAGCGTCAGCGCCGGGCTCACGCAGATCCCGATCTTCGACGTCAGCGGCATCTACAACGACGACGGCGGCTACCACTACCAGTGGTTCCACTTCGCGATGCGCGAGCGGCTGCTGCAAGCCGCCGGCGACACGAAGAACCACGTGATGTGGCGCGGCAACCCGGTGCCCGCGGCGACGGCGTGGACCGACTTCATCCAGTGGGTCACCGCGTACAAGACCGACGCCGCCAGCGGCAGCCAGCGCGACAAGGTCATCCGCAACCGGCCGGCCGCCGTCGTCGACGGTTGCTGGAGCAGCCCGACCGCGTTCATCGCCGAGACCCAGACGCTCAGCAGCACCGCGAACACGCCCTGCAATACCTTGTTTCCGTCCTGGACGTTCCCGCGCCGGATCGCGGGCGGGCCGGTTGCTGCCAACATCATGCAATGCACGCTCAAGCCCGTGTCGACGAGCGATTACACTGTGAGCTTCACGCCCACCGAGGTGACGCGCCTGAACACGATCTTCCCGAGCGGCGTGTGCGATTGGTCCAAGCCCGGCCAGAACCAGACCCCGGTCGTGGCCGCCGGCTCGTTCGGCCCGTCGCCGGTCAACCTCGTCTACGACATCACGGCCGCGAAGTAGCCGTTGCTCGATGCCCGGGCCTCTGCCTGCCCGCAAGGCGCGGCAGAGGCCTGTTTCATCGAGGCGAATCCCGGACTTCATGAAGCTGAACAACATCATCATGCTCAAACCCCTTCTTCTTCTCTCGACGGCGCTCGCCGCAGCCAGCTTCACGAACGGCGCCGCGGCGCAGGACGTGACGCTCGGCGCCTCGGTGCAGCTGACCGGCCCGGTCGCCAACACCGGCCGCTACTACCGCGACGCCTATCAGCTCGCGGTCGACAAGATCAACGCCGCCGGTGGCGTGAAGGTCGGAGGCCAGTCGCACAAGCTGGCACTCAAGCTCTACGACAACCAGTCGGACGTCAACCTGAGCGTGCGCCAGTACACACAGCTCGTCTCGCAGGACAAGATCAACCTGCTGCTCGGGCCGTTCGCGAGCAACTTCGCGCTCGCCGACTCGGCGGTCTCCGAGAAGTACCAGGTGCCGATGGTCCAGGGCGGCGGCGCCTCCGACCAGATCTTCTCGCGCGGCTTCAAGTACATCTTCGGCACGCTCGCGCCGGCCAGCAACTACTACGCCAGCACGATCGACATGCTCAAGGCCCTGAAGCCGGTGCCCAAGACGGTGGCCCTGCTCTACGCCGACGATGCGTTCGACGTCTCCGTCGCCGACGGCACCCGGCCCAAGCTGAAGGCGGCCGGGCTGGACGTCGTGCTCGACGAGCGCTACAGCACCAACGCGACCGATTTCAACTCGCTGCTCTCCCAGATCAAGAGCAAACAAGCCGACGTCGTGCTCGTCGCCGGCCACGAGACCGAGATCCTGAATTTCGTGCGCCAGGCCAAGAGCCTCGCGGTCGCGCCCAAGCTCTATTCGTTCACCGTCGGCGTGCCGAGCGAAGACTTCCGCAAGGCGCTCGGCAAGGACGCCGACTACGCCTTCGGGATGACCGCCTGGCTGCCCTCGCCGACGCTGAAGGACCGCTGGTTCGGCGACGCGCAGCAGTTCGCGAAGGAGTACCAGGCCCGCTTCGGCTACGAGCCCGACTACCACGCGGCCTCGGGCGTCGCCGACGTCGAGGCGCTGGTGCACGCGATCGAAGCGGCCGGCAGCACCGATCCGAAGGCGGTGCGCGAGGCGCTCGCCAAATCGAAGTTCGCGAGCCTGTACGGCCCGATCGCGTTCGACGCGCACGGCCAGATCGATCTGCCGCAGGTCGTCGTGCAGGTGCAGGGCAACGAACTGGCCGAGGTCTACGGCGCGAACGGCTTCGTCAAGCAGCCCAAGTACCCGATGACGGCCTGGAACGCCCGCTGAAGTGGCGCTGCTCGCCCAGATCCTGCTGAACGGCGTGTTGCTCGGCGGCCTGTACGCCGTGATGGCGCTCGGGCTCGCGCTGGTCTGGGGCGTGCTCAACATCGTCAACCTCGCCCACGGCGCGTTCATCATGCTCGGCGCCTACGCGTCGTGGTTCCTCTACACCGACGCGCACATCGATCCCTTCCTGGGCCTGCCGCTCACCGCCGTGCTGCTGTTCGCGCTCGGCTACGCGCTGCAGCGCGGCTTGCTGAACCTGGTCGTGCGCGCGCCGATGTTTAACACGCTGCTGATCACCTTCGGGCTGGAAGTGGTGCTGACCTACCTCGCACAGCTCGCGTTCTCGGCCGACTTCCGCACCATCAACCCGCCCTATGCCGGCAACAGCTTCCAGCTCGGCCCGCTGACCTTTCCGCTCGCGCGCGTGCTGGCCTTCGCGGTGGCGATCGTGCTGACCTTGGCGATGTGGCTGTTCCTGCTGCACACGCGGCTGGGCCGGGCGATCCGCGCGACCGCGCAGAACCTGGTCGCCGCGCGGCTCTACGGGGTCGAGCCGCGCCACCTGTACGCGGTCACCTTCGGGCTGGGCATCGCGCTCGCGGGTGCCGCCGGCGGGCTGTACGGCACGGTCTCGCAAATCAACCCGTACATCGGCGCGTCGTTGACCGCGAAGTCCTTCGCCATTTCCATCATCGGCGGGCTGGACAACCCGCTCGGCGTCATCGTCGGCGGCCTGTTCCTGGGCGTCGTCGAATCGCTGACGGCGCTCTACATCGGCCCGACCTTCTCCGATGTCGCGAGCTTCGGCATCCTGCTGCTGGTCCTGATCGTGCGGCCCAGCGGGCTGCTGGGGAAGACGGCATGAAGAAGCTGCTGCTGCCCGCGCTCGTCATCGGCGCGCTCGCGGTGCTCGCCGCGCTGCCCTGGTTCGGCTCGGACGTGCTGATCCAGTTCGGCATCAACACCCTGCTGCTCGCAGTGCTGGCGCAGGGCTGGAACATCATCGGCGGCTACACCGGCTATGCGTCGTTCGGCAACTCGGTGTTCTACGGCCTGGGCAGCTACGGCGTCGCGATCGCGATGGTGCAGTGGCACCTGCCGTTCGCGGTCGGCCTGGTGCTGGGCGTGGCGCTCGCCGTGGTCTTCGCGTTCTCGCTCGGCCTGGCGGTGCTGCGGCTGCGCGGCCACTACTTCGCGATCGCCACGCTCGCGCTTGCGCAGGTCATGACCGCGATCGTCTCCAACATCGGCCTGGCCGGGCGCAACGTCGGCCTGGTGCTGCCGCCGCTGAACAACGACCGGCTGTTCTACGAGCTCGCGCTCGCGCTGCTGGTGGCCGCGACCGCGACGGTCTACGGCCTCACGCGCAGCCGCTTCGGCTTCGGCCTGATCGCGATCCGCGAGAACGAGGAAGGCGCCGCGGTGATGGGCGTCAACACGACCCTGTTCAAGGTGCTGGCGTTCGCGCTCGCCGGCATCTTCAGCGCGCTGGCCGGCGGCATCCACGCGTACTGGGTCACCTTCCTGGACCCGGACAGCGCGTTCGACATCGGGCTGAACGTCAAGATGATCATCATGGCCGTGTTCGGCGGGCCGGGCACCGTGTTCGGGCCGATCGTCGGCGCGTTCTCGCTGTCGGCGGTCTCCGAGCTGCTGGCCAGCGAGGTGACGACGATCGCGGGGTTGTTCTTCGGCGTCGTGATCGTCGCGGCGGTCGTGCTGATGCCGCGCGGCCTGGCCGACCTGGTGCGAAACGTCGGCCGGTCGCGCTGGGCCTATTTCAAGCGCAACATCCGGGCCCACCGGCTATGACGGTCGCCACCTCCCCCCCCGTGCTCGAGGTGCGGCACGCGACGCGGCGTTTTGCTGGATTGATCGCGGTCAACGACGTCAGCTTCACGCTCGGCGCCGGCGAGATCCTCGGCCTGATCGGCCCGAACGGCGCCGGCAAGACGACCTTGATCAGCCTGATCAGCGGCACGCTCGCGCCGAGCGCGGGCGAGGTGCTGTTCATGGGCCGCGAGATCGGCGGCGTGCCGGCCTACCGGCGCGCGCGCCTGGGCATCGGCCGCACCTTCCAGATCATGCGGCCCTTCCCCGGCCTGTCGGTGCTCGACAACGTCGCGGTCGGCGCGCTGTTCGGCCGCGACGGCGGCCAGGCCAAGCTCGGCCCGGCACGAGAACAGGCGCGCGCCTGCCTCGAGTTCGTCGGCCTCGGCGCCTTCGTCGACCAGCGCGCCGACCAGCTCGGCGGCCCGGGGCGCAAGCGCCTGGAGCTCGCGAAGGCGCTGGCGATGCAGCCCAAGGTCCTGCTCTGCGACGAGGTCATGGCGGGCCTGAACCTGGTCGAGATCGACGAGGTCATCGACGTGATCCGCAAGGTGCGTGACCAGGGCATCAGCGTGCTGGTGATCGAGCACGTCATCAAGGCGATCAAGAGCCTGTCGGACCGCCTGCTGGTGCTGCACCACGGCGAGAAGATCGCCGATGGCCGGCCCGACGAGGTGCTCGCCGACACGACCGTCGTCGAGGCTTATCTCGGCAAGAGGCGCTCGTGAGCGGCACCGCGATGAAACCGCTGCTGCGCGTCGAAGGGCTGAGCGCCGGCTACGGCGGGATGCAGGCGCTGCACGACGCCTCGCTCGAGATCCATCCGGCGGAGATCGTCGCCCTCGTCGGCAGCAACGGCGCCGGCAAGACGACGCTGCTGCGCGCACTCTCGCGGGTGATCGAGAGCACCGGGCGCATCGTCTTCGACGGCCGGGACGTCTCGCAGCTGACCCCCGACCAGGTCTTCGGGCTCGGGCTCGTGCAGGTACCCGAAGGGCGCCAGCTGTTCGACCGCATGAGCATCGAGGACAACCTGCTGATGGGCGCGTACCGGCGCGCCGACAAGGCCGCGATCGCGCGCGACCTCGAGCGCATGTACACGATCTTCCCGCGCCTGAAGGAGCGCCGCGGCCAGCTCGCCGGCAGCATGTCGGGCGGCGAACAGCAGATGGTCGCGATGGCGCGCGCGCTGATGGCCTCCCCCAAGTTGATGATGGTCGACGAAATGAGCCTCGGCCTCGCGCCCATCGTCGTCGAACAGTTGATGGAGGTCCTCGGGACGATTCGCGACGAGGGCGTGACCGTGCTGCTGGTCGAGCAGGACGTGCAGCTCGCGCTCGCCGGCGCCGATCGCGGCTATGTGCTGGAGACCGGCCGGGTGGTGCGCAGCGGCGATGCGCGGGCGCTGATCGACGATCCGGCGGTCCGGCAGGCTTATCTGGGCGTCTGATCGAAGCGCCGGTCTCCGGGTGGCCTAGCTGCCGAACGAGCCCCACAGCACCTCGGTCGGCTCCTGCTCGACGCCGGGGCGCGAGTAGTCGCACACGCCGTTCGGGAAGATGGCTTTCAGGCTCGCCAGCTCGGCGTTGCTGAGCCGCACCCCGTAGTCCGACGTCCGCACCGGCTTCAGCTTGCACTTCAGCACGTCGTTGGCGAGCGGCGCGCCGGCCACCAGCCGCGGCGTCGCGAACGCCGGGTACAGCGCATTGCACTTCGTCGCGCCCGAATAGACCTGCTGCTCGGCGATCTTCACGCTGCCGTTGTTCGTGAAGCAGGCATCGACCAGGTCGGCCGGCTTGGCATCGCGGACCTTGCGCAGCGCCGGCTTGTCCGAGTCGTCGCGCATCAGCGCGGTGACCCATTGGTCCATCTGCGTCAGCGCGTGGCTGAGCACCGGGCTGGTGTCGCCGAACAGGCCGGTGGTGCCGGCCGAGAGGCCGTCCTCGACCAGCATCACCTGGTTGTCGAAGTTGCCGTTGGCCTTCAGCAGCCGCTCGCGCATCGAGAACGAGTGGAAGCGCGCGTGCACCTCGTTGCCGTTCTCGGGCTGGTCGACGTAGCCGCGGTAGTCGATCATCGGCGTGTGGCGCAGCCCGCGCCCGCCGTAGGCGATGCGGCCGGTCTCGTAGGCGATGCGGATCGCGCTGAGGTCGCCCACGGTGCGCGCGGCAACGTAGTTGCCGTTGTTGTCGTAGCCGCCGATGGCGCGGTTCAGGTCGATGAACTGCGCCGTCGTGATCGTGCCGGCGTTGAGCGCGCTCAAGCCGTACTGCACGCCGACGTTGTCGAGCGGCC
>DASYCA010000415.1:0-1952 GCA_036500445.1 Burkholderiaceae bacterium
GGGAGCGCGCCGGTCGGGACGAGCGGTTGGCCGTCGGAGGCGGTGCCGCCCGCGAAGGCGACGTCCTTCGGTGCGTTCGCGCCGGTGGCGCCGCAGCCGAACCAGTTGTCGTCGACGATGCCCCAGTCGTCGGCGCCGCCGAGCGCGGTGTAGTTCGGCTCCGACGGGTTGCCGGTCGCGTAGTACGTCGTCAGCTGGTTGTACTTCGTCAGCACCTGGTTCATGTACGGCGCGAACGCCGTGTTGCCCAGGATCGCGTCGGTCGACTTGTTCTCTTCGATGATGACGAAGATGTTGTCGTAAGCCGGCACGCCTTCGATGTTGAAGGCCGCTTGCTGGGCCTGCGCGAAGGTGATCTTGGCGCGCGTATCGGCCGGGATCGTCTCACCCGTCGTGACGCCTGCAACGCCTGCCAGACGCGGATCGCCGCCAGGGACGGCCAGCGCGTCCGGGTACTTGTCGCCGCGATCCAGCTTGGTCGTGGCGAGCACGTAGCGGTTGACCAGCGCATTGTCTTCGTACAGCACCGCGTACTGTTCCGCGCCGGTCAGCTTGCCCGCATCGGCGAGCAGGTCGGTGGTGCTGACGGTGGCAGCGCCCTTGCTGAAGGCCGGGCCGGTCAGGCGCGCCGCGACGTTGGTCTTTTCGGCCGCGTAGGCGGAGCCGTTGGCTTCGACCAGACGTTGGACCTCGCTCGACAGCGGGCTGATCACGATGGCCGTGTTGCCCTGCTCGGCGACCTGCGCCGCCGAGGCGCGCAGGATCAGGTGCGCGGGCACCGCGGCCTTGGAGGCCGTGTTGGTCGCGGACGTCGGGATGTCGGCGACCAGCTGGCCGGTCACGCTGGTCTCAGCCGTGAGCGTGAAGCTGCCGCTGGCGTCGGTGATGGCCGACGGCTCACCGGCGTCTTTCACGCCATTGCCGTTGGCATCGATGAAGACCGTCGCACCCGAGTAGTAGCCGGCCGTCAAGGTCGGGTTGCCGGTCGTGCTGGACGCGGCGGAAGTCGCCACGACCTTGCCGCTGTACGTGGTGGTCGCGGCAGCCGCGGGGGTGTCGTCGTCGCTGCCGCCGCAGGCGGCGAGGATCGAGGCCGCGAGAATCGTCAGCGACGTGGTGAGGACGGTCTTCTGTGTGATGCGCATGGGGGTTCCGGAGTGGAGGGGCGGAAAGGTGTTCGCCGTGGACTCTAGGCATCGAAGATGACGTAATCGTGTCAGTCTCGCGAAAGCGACGCACGCGTCGAACCGTGCCGAGATTCACGCGGCGGCGTCGCCGGCGCCTTCGTCCCACCGGAAGATCCGCCCGGCCCGATCGCGCGTCGCCGCGATCAGGCGCGCGTTCGGTTCGTCGGTGCCGGCGACCCAGTCCCTCGCCTGCCGCGCGCTGCGGCCGAAGGCCTCGTGGCGCTGCGTCAGGCGCTCGGTGCGCAGCGCGTGCTCGACCTCGACGTACCAGGCCTCGTCGAGCAACGCGGCGACCTCGGCCCAGGGGCCGCTGTCCAGCAACAGGTAGTTGCCTTCGGTGATCACGAGGCGCGTCTGCGCCAGGACCGGGATCGCCCCGGCCACCGGCTCCTCGATCTCGCGCCGGAATTCGGGCGCGTAGACGATCTCGCCGGCGCGCTGATCGCGCAGGCGCCGCAGCAGCGCGACATAGCCCGCGGCGTCGAAGGTGTCGGGCGCGCCCTTGCGCGCGGCGCGCCCGAGCCGTGCCAGCTCGACGTTGGCGAGGTGGAATCCGTCCATCGGGACGACCTGCGAGAGGTCGCCGAAGGCCTGCTGCAGGCTCCGCGCCAGCGTCGATTTGCCCGCGCCCGGCGGCCCGACCAGCCCGAGCAGCACGCGCCGGCCGCCCTCGAGCAGCTCGCGCACGCGGGCCAGGTCGGCCGGCGCCACGACCGGAAGCGTCGAAAGAGTCATGCTTTGAATTCTGCGCGCTTCAAGTCGGCG
>DASYCA010000416.1:0-17650 GCA_036500445.1 Burkholderiaceae bacterium
CGCTTGCCGGGGAGCAGGCGGGAATTTAGGCAGGAAATCGGCGGGAAATCGCGCAAATGGACGTCGACCGATGGCGCGGCGGCGGGCCCGCAGCATTGAGTTTACATAATATACATTGTCGTCATTGCATAGGCAGGCGTCGGGAGGCCGCCACCTATGAAGATTCAGCTTTACAGCGTCGAGCACGCCCCTCGGGTACTGCCAACGTGGCAGCTGATGCTCGACGATCTCGGATGTCCGCCGGCCAAGCGCGTTGCGCGCGTCCTGGGCATCAGCGAGCGCAGCGTCTACCGGTGGGCCGCGAATGGTGTCGCCCCGCGGTTGCCGTCCCTGGCGTTGTTCTGGTTGACGAACTGGGGTCGGGCCGCAGTGCACGTTCAGGCGTCGAACGATGCGATCGTGGCGTGTGGCTACGTGGCGGGCCTGCGGCGCGAGGTGGCGCGTCTCGAGGCCAACGTCGAGCACCTGTCTCGGCTGACCACTGGAGCGGCCAACAGCGCTCTGTTGGACGGTCCGCGTGGCTGAACTCAAGGCGGGGACCGGGGCGCAGCCCCAAGTGAGCGGAGCGGCCGTTTTTCTGGTCAAGCCAGCTGCAGCGATGGTGAAGCTGTCACCTTGGGCGATCGCGTGCTGTTACGTCGACCTGGTGACGACGGTTGCTCGCGCCCTGGGAGCATCTTTTCAGGGGGTTGCGCTCTACAATTCTCAGCACTTGGACCTCTCGGGTAGGTTCTAGTCACCGCCCTGGGACTGCTGCAAACAGTCGCCGGGGCTTTCTTTTTGGGTCTGGCGCGCGCTTGGTCTGCGTGGTGGTTTTCGTGAGATTTCCGGGGATGCTGGGCCCCGGAGGGCGGCCGAGGGGGAGCGGAGCGAGCCCACGGCCGCCGCAGGCGGCCTAAATTTATTCCAAGGACACTTCAGAACACAGCACAGACCAGACCGGGTGCAAGCCCTTCCCCTTTGATGATGGCATTCTGATATCGTTACTCTATGGCAACCACGACCCTTCGCATTCCAGACCCGCTCAAGCGTGAGGCTGACCGGTTCGCGGCCAAGGTCGGCATGTCTGTCAATGCGTTGATGGCCATTGCCTTGCGTGACTACTTGGACCGGCCTGTGCACCCGGTGCAGCACTACGTTGGTCGGCGTGTCTCTGAGCCTTCGGAGGTCGCTGGGCGCCCTTCTCCTCGGCTGGAGCCTGTTGCGGCGCCTGAGGCTGTTTCTGAGGCTCCGAACCCCTATCCCAAGCCTCCAGCTGGCGGGCGCTCGGCTCGTTGCCCGTGTGGCGAGCCTTTGAAGTGGAAGCAATGCCACGGAAAGGGGGTCAGCTGACGTCCCTGGCGGGGCGCCTGGCGCGGCTGGCTGGAACCGGTCGCGCCTAGAGATTAGCGGGGAGATTGTTGGGCTGGAACCCGCAAACCTCCCCTGACCATTCGACTCTCGATTAGGAATACCCAAATGGCTAAGAAAGATTCTAAGGTCCAGGAGGACCTGTTTGAAATCGTCTTCACTCAGCAACCGTCAGACGGTGTTATGCGTGTCAGCACCGCTCTTGACAAGTCGTTGACAGAGGCGATCGCCCGCGGGCTGCGGTTCATGGCTCGGGAGCGGTCTCGCGGGACTGAGTTCCCGGGCGTTGATGTGTGGTTGGTCAGCCGACTTGTGTTCACCCTTGGTGATGGGGAGGGTAAGGACTCGTCGCTGTGGGAGCTGATGGCCGGCGCGGTGGACCGGTTCTATCCGAGGGCTCCGGGGGATTATTCATATGACGAGAAACTGCGCGTTTGGCAGTTGGTTTCCGTCACGGCGTGAGTAGATATATCCTGCTGATGACGGTGTTTATCGTCATTATCTGGATCGTGATATTTTGGCGTAACGTAGTTACGCCGGAATATCACGCCCGTTCGAACGGACTTACATATACATTGTCGTCATTTCACCGACGATGCGATCGCACCTACCGCACGACGTCCCGCTTCAACTGCAACCAGCGATGCGCAGCCAGCTTGGGCCCGAGTTCCTGGTGCTCTCGAAACTCCGAGTCCGCGACCTCGTCCGCCGCGTCGGGATTCATCTCGGGAAACAACCGGATCAGGGTGTCCGAAAACGCCCACTTCCAGGCGGAATCCTCGAATTGCGGGTGAAGGACCGGGGGTGACGTCTCCATATCGCCTCCTGCAAACGAACCCGCATCTTTTCTCCTGCGCTTCCGATTTGTCTGTAGGACGTCACGCCGCTAACGAATTCGATGCCCGGCCGTTCGTGACTTCCTACTGGAATCGTCGAACGCCGCGACCGCTCGCCGTCAGGCGCCGCTCTTGTTCGGATCCCGCCAGGCGCGCTCGAACGGCAGCCGCCACGCCCGCGGCGCGACGAGTTGGTGGATCGCGTTCGGCCCCCACGATCCGGGCGCATAGAAACGCACCGGCGGCGGCGATTCGAGCAGCGGCGTCGAGACTTCCCACAGCCGCTCGATGCCTTCGGCCGTCGTGAACAGCGTGCGGTCGCCGCGCATCGCATCGAGGATCAGCCGCTCGTAGGCTTCGAGCACGTCGCCCAGCAGCCCGGTGTCGTTCATCGCGAACTGCAGACTGAGCTTGTCCAGCCGCATGCCCGGCCCGGGCCGTTTGCCGTAGAACGACAGGGACATCTTCGACGCATCGGCGAGGTCGAAGGTCAGGTGGTCCGGCCCCTGCGCACCGATGCCCGAGCCGGCCGGGAACATGCTCTTCGGCGGCTCGCGAAAGGCCAGCGAGATGATCCGCTGGCCCTCGCCCATGCGCTTGCCGGTGCGCAGGTAAAACGGCACGCCGGCCCAGCGCCAGTTGTCGATCGCGCACTTCAGCGCGATGAAGGTCTCGGTCTCCGACTCCGGGTTCACGCCCTCCTCGGCCCGGTAGCCGGTGTACTGGCCGCGCACCACATCGCTCGGCCGCAGCGGCAGCAGGCTGCGAAATACCTTGTTCTTCTCCTCGCTGATCGGCCCCGGCTCGAGCGAGGTCGGCGGCTCCATCGCCATGAACGCGAGGATCTGGAACAGGTGCGTGACGACCATGTCGCGAAACGCGCCGGTCTGCTCGTAGAACGACGCGCGCTTGCCCAGGCCCAGCGTCTCGGGCACGTCGATCTGCACGTGGTCGATGAAGTTGCGGTTCCAGATCGGCTCGAACAGCCCGTTCGCGAAACGGAACGCCAGAATGTTCTGCGCCGGCTCCTTGCCCAGGAAGTGGTCGATGCGGAAGATCTGGTCCTCGCTGAACACCTCGTGCAGCTTGGCGTTCAGCGTCACCGCGCTGGCCAGGTCGGTGCCGAAGGGCTTCTCCATGATGATGCGCGAGCGCTCGACCAGCCCGGCGTCGCCCAGCATGCGCACCGCCGGCAGCGCCGCGCTCGGCGGCACGCTCAGGTAGTGCAGCCGGCGGGCCTCGCCGCCGAACGCCTTCTCGGCCTGGTCGACCGCGGCGCGCAGCGCGGCCGGGCCGGCAGAGAGCGACACGTAGTCGAGGCTGGCGGCGAATGAGGTCCAGTCGGCGTCGGTGATCTTGCGGGCCGAGAACTCGTCGAGCGCCGAGCGCGCCAGCGTGCGGAACGCCTCGACGTCGATGTCGTCGAGCGAGACGCCGATGATCCGGCAGCCCGGAATGAAGCCGACGGTGGACAGGTGGAACAGCCCGGGCAACAGCTTGCGCTTGGCCAAATCGCCGGTGGCGCCGAACAACACGACGACCTGTGGATGCCGCGGCCCCACCCCTGCAGGAATCTTTGCCACCGTCTGTCTCCTGTGTGCGCGAACGCGATCCGGAACTGTACGAGAACCCGCAAGCGTCATGCCCGGTCGGCTCGAAACCCGATCAGTCTGCAAGCGCAAGGTTGCATATCGATGAAATTCGGGCTCAAAATGCAACTCACAGGTTGCTCATGAACAGCAATTCGGACTCTCTTGCAAGCCGAGTCATGGCGCCCGGCTTCGCGGCGCTGGGCGACGAGACCCGGCTTCGGCTGGTGCTGCGCCTGTCGCGCTTTGGCCCGGCATCCACCGCGCAGTTGTGCGCCGGCTCGGCGCTGACGCGCCAGGCGATCACGAAGCACCTCGAGGTGCTCGCCGCGGCCAGCCTGGTGCAGGGCCACCGCTTCGGGCGCGAGCGGCTGTGGGAGTTGCACCCGAAGCGCCTCGCCGAAGCCGGTGAGCTGCTGGACCGGATTGCCAGCCAATGGGACAGTGCTCTCGGCGCCACGCCGACGTCCGCCGAGCGATGAGCCCACAATCGGCGCGATCGTTTGCCGAAGGAGTCCGCCCCCCATGAGTCGCTTGTTCGAACCCCTGCAGATCGGCAGCCTCGCGCTGCACAACCGCATCCTGATCGCGCCGATGTGCCAGTACTCGGCGGTCGACGGCAACGCCACCGATTGGCACCTGATCCACCTCGGCCACCTCGCGCTCTCGGGCGCCGGGATGATGATCCTGGAGGCGACCGCGGTGGTTCCCGAAGGCCGCATCACCGCGGTGGACCTGGGCCTCTATTCGGACGCCAACGAACACGCCCTCGCACGCGTGCTCGCCGCGGTGCGCACCCATTCGCCGATCAAGCTCGGCTTGCAATTGGCGCACGCCGGCCGCAAGGCCTCGAGCCGCGCGCCCTGGCAGGGCGGCAGCCAGGTGCCGCTGGGCGAGCCGGGCAGCTGGCAGGCGGTCGCGCCCTCCGCCCTGCCCCATGCGCCGCACGAGCAGGCCCCGACCGCGCTCGACGCGGCCGGGCTGCAGCACGTTCGCGACGGTTTCGCACAGGCGGCGCGGCGCGCAGCGCGGCTCGGTTTCGACGGCGTCGAGCTGCACGCGGCGCACGGCTACCTGCTGCACCAGTTCCTGTCGCCGCTGGCGAACCAGCGCACCGATGCGTACGGCGGCAGCCTGGAGAACCGGATGCGGTTTCCGCTCGAGCTGTTCGAGGTGGTGCGCGAGGTTTTTCCGGCCGACAAGCCGGTCTGGGTGCGCGTCTCGGCGACCGATTGGGTGCCGGGCGGCTGGGACATCGCCGGCACCATCGCGCTCTCGCAAGCGCTCAAGGTACGCGGCTGCGCGGCGATTCACGTCTCCAGCGGCGGCGTCTCGCCGCAGCAGGCCATCAAGCTCGGGCCGGGGTACCAGGTGCCGTATGCGCACCAGGTCAAGGAGGCGGTCGGCCTGCCGACCATCGCGGTCGGGTTGATCACCGACGCGGAACAGGCCGAAGCGATCATCCGGGACGGCGAGGCCGATGCGGTCTCGCTCGCCCGCGCGATGCTCTACGACCCACGCTGGCCATGGCATGCGGCCGCGACGCTGGGCGCGCAGGTCCGGGTGCCGCCGCAATACTGGCGCTCGCAGCCGCGCGAGTTCAAGGATTTGTTCGAGGGCGCGGCGTTCGGCGCGCGCTGATCAAAGATCCAGCACGCCCGCCCGAAACGCAAGCCCGGGTCAGAGCGGCGCGAGCGGGTGGAACGGGTCGAGCAGTTCGGGCGCTTCCTCGGCGCGGTCGACGGCTTCGTCATCGGCCGCGGTGCTGGCGTCGCGCGCCGTCACCAGCGGCTTGTCCAGCGGGCGCCAGATCCGGCTCTGCAGGCGCGCGAGGCGCTCCGAGCGGGCGACGGCTTCCAGCACGGACTCCGGATCCATCAACAGGGCAAACGGATTCGAGACAGCTTGAACGGTCGACATGATGAGCAGGCCTTCCAGTGGGGTTGAGGGGCGAATGAGCGCACTCTAGTGGCCACCCCGTTCATCACCCATTGGGCCCAGGGACAAACCCCCTGTCAGGCAAACTCCTACATGCCCGTAGGCGCAGCCTTGAACGCGCCCTCGTCCACCCCCGTATCCACGGGGATCAGCGCTGCGCCTGCTCGATCAATTTGACGACCGGTTCCCGACCGCTTTTGCGTGCGAAATCCACGGCGCCGAGGTCGAGCTGGTTGTGGCGTTTGACGTCGGCGCCACGCTTCAACAGCAAACGGACGCTGTCTTCGGGGCCGTACTGCGCCGCGAGCATCAGCGGCGTGCTGTTGTTCGGCGACGCGGCATCGATCGCGGCACCGCGGTCTAGCAGCAGCTGGACGATGTTCACGTTGGGGCCCGTGGCGGCGTAATGCAACGCCGACCAGCCGGGCTGGTTGACCTTCGCCCCGCGTGCCAGCAGCAGTTGAACGTCCGCCATGTCGCCCTTCAGCGCGGCCATCATCAGCGCGGACTCGCCGGCCGAATTCAGCGCGTTGACATCGATGTCCGGCCGGGCGAGCAGTGCGGCGGCGGCCTTCGGCGACTGCTCCCGCATCGCGATCGTCAAGCCGGGCTGGCCTTTCTCGTCGCGGGTGTTCGGATCGAAGCCGCGGCTCAGCAGGCTCGCGAGCTTGCTCGCGTTGTCGTTGCGGATCGCCGAGAAGAAGTCATCGAACGAGCCGGCGCGTGCACCAGAGAATGCAACACAAAGTCCAATAACAACAATGAGATGAAGCGATTTATTGAAGTAATTTCGAATGTCATTCATGAGCGTGGCGGCAGCTTGAAAAGCCGCTCGAAGTTGGCCGTCGTGGCCTGCGCCACGGTCTCGACCGGGATCCATTTCAGCGCCGCGATCTGCTTCGCGACGAAGGGCACGTAGGCCGGGCTGTTGGTCTTGCCGCGGTAGGGCACCGGGGCGAGATACGGGCTGTCGGTCTCGATCAGGCAGCGCTCCAGCGGCACGAAGGCCGCCACGTCGCGCAGCGCCTGGGCGGTCTTGAAGGTCAGGATGCCCGAGAACGAGATGTAGAAGCCGAGGTCGAGCGCGGCGCGCGCGACCGCCTCGGTCTCGGTGAAGCAGTGGAACACCCCCGCCTCGGCGCCCTCCTCGCGCAGCAGCGCGACGGTGTCGTCCGAGGCACTGCGCGTGTGCACGACCAGCGGCAGCTGCGTCGCGCGCGCTGCGCGGATGTGCGTCCGAAAACGCTCGCGCTGCCATTCCATCTCGGCGATGCTGCGGCCGTTCAGGCGGTAGTAGTCGAGCCCGGTCTCGCCGATCGCGACGACGCGTGGCTTGGCGGCCAGCGCGACCAGGTCATCGACACTCGGCTCGCGCACGCCCTCGTTGTCGGGGTGCACGCCGGCGCTGCACCAGAAGTTGTCGTGGCCGGTCGCCAGCGCGTGCACATCGTCGAATTCCTCGAGCGTGGTGCAGATGCACAGCGCCCGGTCGACCTGCGCCTCGGCCATCGCTTCGCGGATCGCGGGCAGGCGCTCGCGCAGCTCCGGGAAGCTGAGGTGGCAGTGGGAGTCGACGTACATGGGAGTGGGGAGGCCCGCGGCCGGGCGATTCAGCGCCGGGAGCCCGGCGTGCTCAGATCGTCTGGGTCGGTTTGGCCGACGAGATCGAGGTGCCGAGCACCTCCTCGATCTTGACCTTCAGGCCGCGGGTTTTTTCATCGTTCGGGAAGCGCACGCCGACACCTTGGGTGCGGCCGCCCGAGGCGTTGGCCGGCGTCAGCCAGCCGATCTTGCCGGCGACCGGGTAGCGCTGCGGGTCGTCGGGCAGCGAGAGCAGCAGGTAGATGTCGTCGCCGAGCCGGTACTCGCGCGTCGTCGGCACGAACAGCCCGCCGTCGGCGAACACCGGCATGTAGGCGGCGTAGAGCGCGCCCTTCTCGCGGAACACGAGCTGGATGACGCTGGGCCGCGTCGTGGCCGCAGGCACCGCGGAAGTCAGCGGCGCGCCTCGCGTGGTCGGTTCACTCATGTGCGCGAGTGTACCGAAACGCCCCGCCCCGGCGGCGCGCTTTTCGCACGCGTTGCGAGGGCGCGTTGGCCTTGCTGCACCAGCGATTCGATCACGAGCCCGGCGTTCCACGGGTGCTCGGCGTGGCGCGCGATGCGCCGCAGCTCGGCCATCCAGGCGTTCAGCGCACCCGGCTCGGCCGTACCCGGCCCGAACTGGCTCGCGGCGAAATAGCGCGGCGCGGCGCCGCACGCGAGGCAGGCCGCGTCGTGGGCCAGCTTCTGCAGCGCATCGACGACGCGCGGCAGCGGCCACGCCGCGAGCGGCTGGGCCATGCCCTGCGCGACGAGGGCCGGCAGCCGCCCCCACAGCGCGGCGTCGATGCCCTGGCGCGACCACGCCAGCGCCTCCTGCGGCTGTCCGCCGGTCGCTGCCAGCAGCACCTCGGCGCCCTCGACGCCCTGCGCGCTCAACCACGCCAGGCTGGCCTCGGCGGGCGGCAGGCTCAGCGGCACCGCCTGGCAGCGGCTGCGGATCGTCGGCAGCAGCGCGTCCGGCGCGGCGCAGCTGAGCAAGAAACGGGTCGCGCCGACCGGCTCCTCCAGCGTCTTCAGCAAGGTGTTGGCCGAGATGCCGTTCATCCGCTCGGCCGGGTGCAGCACGACGACCTTGCCGAGCCCGCGCGCCGAGGTGATCTGCGCGAAGCCGACGGCGCGCCGCACGGCCTCGACCTTGATCTCCTGGCTCGGCTTCGTCTTGCTCGCGCGTTCGGGCGCGCCCTCCTCGCCCTCGGCCGCATTCCAGCCCAGCTCCTGCTGCAAGGCCTCGGGGACCAGCACCAGCAGGTCGGGGTGCGAACGCGCCTGCACCAGCTTGCAGCTCGCGCAGTGCCCGCAGGGCTTCTCGGCCGGTGCGGCAGCCTCGCAGAGCCAGGCCTGCGCCAGGGTCAGCGCGAGCTCGAACTGGCCGACGCCTCGCGGCCCGTGCAGCAGCAACGCGTGCGCGTGCTGCGAGCCCAGCGTCTGTTTCAGCACCGGCGCGAGCCAGGGCAGCGGCAGCGCGCCGTCGGGGCCTACCATGCGCGCGCCTTCAACGCGGCGTCGATCTGCGCCCAGACGGCCTCGCGCGCGAGCGAGGCATCGATGCGCGCGAAGCGGCCCGGTGTCGCACGCGCGCGTGCCGCGTAGGCCGCGCGGACGCGCTCGAAGAACGCCAGGTCCTGCTGCTCGAAACGATCCGCCGCGCGGGCCTGGGCGCGGCGCTGCGCGGCGGTCGCGGCGGGCAGGTCGAACCAGAGCGTCAGGTCGGGCTGGAGCTCGCCCTGCACGAGGCGCTCGAGCTGATCGAGCACGGCTTCCGGCGCGCCGCGGCCACCGCCTTGATAGGCGAAGGTCGCGTCGGTGAAGCGGTCGCACAGCACCGTCCGGCCGGCCGCGAGCGCCGGCAGGATGACCTCGCGCAGGTGGTCGCGGCGTGCGGCGAAGACGAGCAAGGCCTCGGTCAGCACGTCCATCTCCGAGGCGTGCAGCAGCAGCTCGCGCACGCGCTCGGCGAGCGCGGTGCCGCCCGGCTCGCGCGTGCCGACGACGCTCGCGCCGCCGGCCTGCAGGCGCTGCGTGAGGGCCTCCAGATGGGTCGATTTGCCGGCCCCGTCGATGCCTTCGAGCGTGATGAATCGGGCCGTCGTCATGTGCTGTTCGTCATTTGCTGCCGCGGCGCTGGTAGCGGTTCACCGCCCGGTTGTGGTCGACCAGAGTTTCGCTGAATTCGCTGCTGCCATCGCCGCGCGAGACGAAGTAAAGCGCCTTGGTCGGGTCCGGGTGGACGGCCGCGAGCAGCGCGGCCTTGCCGGGCATCGCGATCGGCGTGGGCGGCAGCCCCGTGCGGGTGTAGGTGTTGAACGGCGAGTCGGCGAGCAGGTCGCGCTTGTGCAGGTTGCCGTCGAAGGTCTCGCCCAGGCCGTAGATCACGGTCGGGTCGGTCTGCAGCGGCATGCCCAGGCGCAGCCGGTTGGTGAACACGCCGGCGATGCGGCCGCGGTCCGCGCCGACGCCGGTTTCCTTCTCGACGATCGAGGCCAGCACGAGCGCGTCGTTCTCGCTTTGCAGCGGGGTGTCGGGCGCACGCTCGGCCCAGGCCGTGTCCAGGCGCGTCTGCATCGCGCGATAGGCCCGCTTGAGCACCGCCAGGTCGCTGCTGCCCTTGCTGTACGCGTAGGTGTCGGGATGGAAGCGGCCCTCCGGCGGCACGCCGGGCGCGCCGATCGCCTGCATGACCTGCGCGTCGGTCATCGCCGCCGTCGTCGGCTTCAGGGCCTCGGCCTTCGCGAGCTCGCTGCGGAACTGGCGGAAGGTCCAGCCGTCGATCAGCCGCACGGTCGCGAGCGTTTCGTCACCCAGCACCATCTTGTTCAGCAGGCCGATCGGCGTCACGCCGGGGCCGATCTCGTAGCTGCCGGCGCGGATCCGGCGTGCCTGGCCGGACCAGCGAAACCACTCGTACAGCAAGGTCGGCGAGGCCCTCACGCCGGCCTGCACCCAGGCCTGCGCGATCCCGCGCGGCGAGGTGCCGAGCTCGACCGAGACCTCGACCGAGTCCGCGGCGAGCGGCAGCGGGCGCGTCAGCCACCACCCCGCGGCGGCCGCCGCCACCGCGAGCGCACACAACACCAGCGCCATCAGGGCGCGCCAGGGTTTCATCGGCGCCTAGGCCCCTCGCAGGCAGGATTCATGGGCCGTGATGATAATCCGCACATGAACACCACCACATCGATGTCGACCGGCGGCGCCGTGCCGCTCGCGCACTGGGGCCTGATCTGCGCGCGAGGGGCCGACGCGGTCAAGTTCCTGCAGGGTCAATTGACGAACGACGTCGCGCTGATGGGCGACGCGCAGGTCCGCCTGGCCGGCTTCTGCTCGGCCAAGGGCCGGCTGCAGGCGAGCTTCGTGGTCTGGAAACTGGCGAGCGACGAATTCCTGCTGGCGTGCGCCGCCAGCGTGCTGCCGGCAACGCTGAAGCGCTTGTCGATGTTCGTGCTGAGGGCGCAGTGCAAGCTGAGCGATGCGAGCGCCGAGCTCGCGCTGCACGGCCTCGTCGGCGACAGCGCCCGCGCGCTGATCGGCGACACGCCGGTGTGGGCGCAACGGCCGGTCGCCGGCGGCACGCTGGTGCGGCTGCCCGACGTGGATGGCGTGGCGCGCTGCATGGTCGCGGTCTCTCACGACGCGGCGCCCACGGCGGCGCCGATTCCGCTCGACGCCTGGCGCGCGTTCGAGGTCCGCAGCGGCATCCCGTTGATCGAGGCCGCGACGGTCGAGCAGTTCGTGCCGCAGATGCTGAACTACGAGGTCGTCGGCGGCGTGGATTTCAAGAAGGGCTGTTATCCAGGCCAGGAGGTCGTCGCGCGCAGCCAGTACCGCGGCACGATCAAGCGCCGCATGTTCCTGTTCGGCAGCGATCAGACGCTGCAACCCGGCCAGGAGGTGTTCCACAGCGCCGATGCCGGGCAGCCCGCCGGGATGGTCGTCAACGCGGCGCCGGACGCGGGCGGTTCGGTCGCGCTGATCGAGGTCAAGCTCGCCGCGCTCGACGCCGGCACCTTGCATGCCGGCTCGGTCGACGGTCCCCCGTTGGCACGGCACGAACTGCCCTATTCCGTGCCGATCGACACGACTTTGCCCGCCTGAGCCGCGGATCGAACGCGCCGGCCGGATGAGCACCGAACTCTTCATCTACTATCGCGTCCCCGAGGCGAACGCGGCCGCGGCGCTTGCGGTGGTGCGAGGGATGCATGTGCAGTTGCGCATCGAATTCCCGCACCTGCAGGCCCGCGTGCTGCGCCACCCCGAACTGGACAAGGGCTTGCAGACCTGGATGGAAACCTACGCGATCGACGCTGGCATCGACGACACGCTGCGCGCGCGCATCGCCGCGCAGGCGCTCGCGTTGCAGCCGCTGATCCAGGGCGAGCGCCACATCGAGGTCTTCGACGCCATCGATCCATGTGCCTCGTAGCGCTCGCGCTCGACCAGAGCCGGCGCTTCCCGCTGGTGCTGGCCTCGAACCGCGACGAGTTTTTCAAGCGCGAGACCGCGCGCCTGGACTGGTGGACGCCGCAACCCGGCGACCCGGCGGTGCTCGGCGGCCGCGACCTCGAATCCGGCGGCACCTGGCTCGGCCTCACGACGCAGGGCCGGCTCGCGCTGGTGACCAATGTCCGCGGCGGCCCGCGCGCCGACCCCGAGGCGCCCTCGCGCGGCCGCATCGTCACCGACTGGCTCGCCGCGCGCCAGGACACCGGCGACTTCTGGATGCGCACCGCCTTGTCCGGCTACAACGGCTTCAATCTGATCGCCGCGGATTTCCAGCGCGGCGAATGCTTCTGGGCCTCCAACACCGTCGCGTACCCGAAGCAGCTGGAGCGGGGGCTCTACGGCCTGTCGAACGCGCTGCTGGACACGCCCTGGCCCAAGGTCCAGCAGCTCAAGGCGCGACTGCAAGCATCGATGACCGCGGCCGCCTCGGTCGATGAACTCGCGAGCCAGCTGTTCGCCGCCCTCGCCGATCGGAACCCGGCCGGCGACGACCAGCTGCCGCAGACCGGCGTTCCGCTCGACTGGGAGCGGCGGCTGTCGAGCGCGTTCATCCGCAACCCGGAGCGCGCGTACGGCACGCGCTGCTCGACCCTGGTGATCGCCGAGCGCACCGGCCGCCACCTGACGACGCATGTGTTCGAACGCAGCTTCAGCAGCGGCGTCGGCGTGGCGCTGCTGCGCCGCGCGTCGCTGCGCAACTGGCCGCCGCGCTACACCGACGCGCCGGCCTCGGGCGCCTTCGAACAGGCGGCGGTCTCGGACTCGGAGCTGGCGGCAGCGGCGTCGGACGAGGCGCCGGCGGTCAAGAAAACGCGCGTGCGCAGTTTGCTGAAGCCGGTGCCGGGCAGCCGGCGGCGCGGAATGACCGGATTCGGCTCGCTTTGAGCCGGGCGGCCTGACGCGGAACGAGCGTCAGAGCGCGCGCGCCATCTCGATGTGCGCGATTCCCGCCTCTTCGAACGCCGCCCCGCGCGGCGCGAAGCCGGCCCGCACATAGAACGCCGACGCGCTCGTCTGCGCGCTCAGCACCACTTCGCGATCGCCACGCGCGCGCGCCGCCTGCATCAAGGCCTCCAGGACTTGGCGCCCCACCCCACTGCCGCGCAGCGCCTGGATCGAGGCCATGCGCCCGATCCGCGCGATGCCCGGCGCGTGCCGCAGCAACCGGCCGGTGGCCAGCGGCAGGCCGAGGCGGTTGAACGCGACCGCGTGGACGGCGTCGTGGTCGGCCTCGTCCCACTCCATTTCGATCGGGATCTTCTGCTCGCCGATGAAGACCTCGGTGCGGATCGCGCGCGCCGGTTCAGTCAGCGCGGCCCATTCGCCGACGCGCAATTCCACCATCGCCGCGCCGGCTTCGAAGCCGAGCAAGGCGTCCCGCAAGGCCGGCGGCACTGCACGGCTCGTCTGCGTGCGCGGGTCGGCGAACACATAGACGAGCTCGGCCGAGACCAGCAACTGATCCTGGCGGAACACGCCGGCCTCGAACACGATCGACGAGTTGCCGATGCGCGCGATGCGCAGCCCGATGTCGAGCAGGTCGTCGTAGCGCGCCGAAGCCAGGTAGTCGAGCGTGGACTTGCGCACATACAAATCGCCGCCGAACTGCGCCATCGTCTGCGCATACGGCAGTGCGAGCGCACGCCAGTAGCCGGCGAGCGCCGTGTCCAGGTACAGCAGGTAGTGGCCGTTGAACACGATCTGCTGCGCGTCGATCTCGGCCCAGCGCACGCGCAGGCGCTCGAAGAAGCGGAAGTCGGTGCGGGTCATGCGAGGGTCTCCAGATCGAGGTCGAAGGCCCGCCGCAGCGCGGCGCCGAGCCAGGCCTGCGCCTCGCCGGCCTCGGGCAGCACGCGGCCGAGCTTGATGAAATCGTGCGTCACGCCGCGCGTGAGCTCGAGCTCGACCGCAACGCCGGCGCTGCGCAGCCGATCGGCATAGGCCAGCCCCTCGTCGACCAATGGATCGCATTCGGCGAGCAGCACGCAGGCCGGTGCGACGCCCTCCAGCGCGTCGGCCTCGAGCGGCGCGAAGCGCCAGTCGCGCCGCTCGGCGTGATCGATGTACTGGTCGAAGAACCACGCGATCGACTCGGCCTCGAGCAGGTAGCCGTGCGCGAAGCGGCGGTGCGAGTCGGTGTCGGCGTAGGCCGTCGTGCCCGGCGTGATCAACAGCTGCTGGCGCAGCGCAAGGCCGATGTCGCGCGCGTGGATCGCGCAGACGGCGGCCAGCGTGCCGCCGGCGCTGTCGCCGCCCACCGCCAGGCGCGTGCCGTCCAGGCCGAGGCGTGCGGCCTCCGAGGCGAGCCAGGTCATCGCGCTCCACGCGTCGTCGACCGCGCACGGGAAGCGGTGCTCCGGCGCGAGCCGGTAGTCGAGCGCGACGACCGCCGCGCCGCTGCGCAGCGCGAGCTGGCGGCACAGGCTGTCGTGCGTCTCGAGGCTGCCGATCGTGAAGCCGCCGCCGTGCAGGTACAGCAGCAGCGGCGACATGGCCGTCGACGGCGCGTACAGGCGCGCGCGCAGCGGCGTGCCGTCGGCGGCCGGGATGCGCAGCGCCTCGACGCGCGCGAGCGCGGCGCGCGGCGGATCGAGGATCTCGGCGGCAGCCTCGTAGCTCGCCCGCGCCTCGGTCGGGCTCATGTCGTGGAACGGCACGCGCTCGGCGCGCCGGATGTTGGCCAGCAGTCCGGCCATGCGTCGGGTCAATGGCGGCGGTGTCGTCATCGATCAGAAGAGGGAGTCACGGTGCACGCCTTGGCGCGCCATGCGGCGGCGCAGCTTCAGCAGCGCCTCCTGCTGGATCTGGCGGATGCGCTCGCGCGTCAGGCCGAGCCGTTCGGCCAGCACCTCGAGCGTCTCGGGTTCGCGGTCGCCCAGGCCGTAGCGGCCGGCGACGACCTCGCGCTCGCGCTCGTTGAGCTCGTCCAGGCCGTGCGCGAGCAAAGACTCGACCTCCAGGCTCAGCATCAGGCTCATCGGGTCGGTGGCACCGTCGTCGGCGACGCCGTCGAGCACCGATTCGCCGCCGCCCTCGCCGTTGTGGCGCTCGATCGGCGCGTCCAGCGAGGTCGGCTGCTCGGCGTACTTCAGCAGCGCGCTGATCTCATCGACCGCGCGGCCGAGCGCGGCGGCGATCTCGTCGACGCGCACCGGCTGGTCGCTGCGGCCCTCGCTCGCGCTGATCGACTCGAGCGCGCGGCGCGCCTTCAGCACGTGGTTGAGCTCGCGCACCACGTGCACCGGCAGCCGCACCAGGCGGGCCTGGTGCATGATCGCGCGCTCGATGCTCTGGCGCACCCACCACGAGGCGTAGGTCGAGAAGCGAAAGCCGCGCTCGGGCTCGAACTTGCCGATCGAATGCATCAGCCCCAGATTGCCCTCCTCGATCAGGTCGGTCAGCGGCAGGCCGCGGCCGAGATAGTTCTTCGCGATGCTGACGACCAGCCGCAGGTTGTGCTCGATCATCACCTGGCGCGCGGCGAAGTCGCCGGCGCGCGCGCGCGTCGCGGCCTCGAACTCTTCCTGGGGCGTCAGCAGCGGCGCGCGGCGGATCTCGCGCAGGTAGGTCTGCAGCGTGTTGCCGACCTCGGCGTCGCCGGCGGGCAGCTCGATGCGCACATCGACGACGACCTCACCGTCCACGGCCGCCGGCTCGGCGTCGAGCTCGGGGCCGGCGGCTGCGCCATCGGCCGGCAGCGCCGTGCCGTTGAGCAGCGGCGGGTCGGAGGCGGCCGCGTGGCCGTCCAGCGGGATTCGCTTTCTGGCCATCGGCGGTTCCGGTTCATGAGCGCGCGCGTCAGCGCGGGGGCAAGAGCTTGGCCGGGTCGATCGGCTTGCCCATCTTGCGGATCTCGAAATGCAGCTTCACGCTGTCCGAATCGGTCGAACCCATCTCGGCGATCTTCTGGCCTCTGCGCACGCTCTGGTCTTCCTTCACGAGCAAGGCCTGATTGTGCGCGTACGCGGTCAGGTAGGTGTTGTTGTGCTTCAGGATGATCAGGTTGCCGTAGCCGCGCAGACCCGAACCGGCGTAGACGACGCGCCCGTCGGCCGCGGCGTAGACCGGGTCGCCGGCCTTGCCGCCGATCAACAGGCCCTTGTTCTTGCTGTCGTCGAAGGGCGCGACCACGCTGCCGTTGGCCGGCCAGGCCCAGCGCACGTCTTCATCGGACGCCGAGGCCGGCCCGCTGGTCGCCGCCGGAATCGCCGGCACCACGACCGTGGAGGCACTCGCGGCGGTCGACGCGCTCGTGGCCGCTGCGGCCGGGGGGGCACTCGCGCCTGCGGGCAGCGGCTTGGCATCGAGCGGACGCGCCTCGATGCGCGAGCTCGCGATCGGCTTGGTCGCCGCGCCCGCGCCATCGACGCCGGGCGGCACCACGCGCAGCACCTGGCCGACCTCGATCACGTTGCCGTTCTCGAGGCTGTTCCACTTGATCAGGTCCTTCGAGCTCTGGCCGCTCTCCAGGCCGATGCGGATCAGCGTGTCGCCGGGCTTGACGGCGTAGTAGCCGGGCTTGCCGGCGTTTTCGGCGCCCGGCAAGGGCTTGGCCACGATCACCTCGGCGGGGGCCGAGGCGGCCGAGCCCGGTGACGACGCCGAGCCCGCCTGCGGCCTCGCGCTCGGGGTGCGATCTTCGACCGGGGCACGATGCGGCGTGGTAGTGCAACCGGCCAGCAGCGTGGCCGCGAGGAGCAACGCACTGGCCCATTTCGATTCAATCAGCATGCAATTCTCGTGTGAATGTTCCGCCCCGCCTCATCCGGCCACCATGCCGGATTTTAAGGGGACGAAGTGAACCGCCTCGCAGGCGTTCCGGGTGAATCCGTGTTCGGTCCGATCGACGACCATCAGCAGCTGGCGCTCGCTGCCGGGCTGGCGCATCGGCGAGACGAGCCGGCCGCCGACGGCGAGCTGGTCCAGCCACTGCGTCGGCAAGGCATCGCCGCCGGCCGCGGCGATGATGCTGTCGTACGGCGCGTTGGGCGGGTGCCCGTGCATGCCGTCACCATACACCAGCCGCAGGTTGGCGCTGCGCAGCGGCGCGAGCAGCTCGCGCGCCTTGTCGTGCAGCGGCCGCAGCCGCTCGATGCTGATGACCTGGCGCGACAGCAGCGACAGCACCGCGGCCTGGTAGCCGCAGCCGGTGCCGATCTCGAGCGTGCGGCCGAGGCCTCGCGTGTGGCGCGCGTTCGCACCGCCCATCAGCAGCTCGATCATGCGCGCGACGACCGAGGGCTTGGAGATCGTCTGCCCATGGCCGATCGGCAGGCTCGTGTCCTCGTAGGCCTGGGCGACCAGCGCGGCATCGACGAACTGGTGCCGCGGCACCGTCGCCATCGCCTGGAGCACGCTCGGCTCGGCGGCGCCGCCCTCGCGCAGCCGCTGCACCATGCGTTGGCGCATCTCGGCCGAATCGAGCCCGAAGCCGGACGGCGCGCTGCGGCGCGCGGCGCCGGCGCTCGCATCGGCGTGGGCGTTCTGCACCAGCCGCTGAGGCCGCAGCACCGCGCGCGCGGCGACGGCGGTCGGGTGCAGCTTGGGCGCGGGGGCGCTCGCGGCCGGCGGGGGCGCGGGCCTCGGGGTAGGCTTCAGCGTGGGCTTCAGCGCGGGCGGCGCGGCCTTCGCCCGCTTTGGGTCGAACGCGTCCAGCCGGAGCGGAAATTTCGGTGCTCCGCGCTCGCCGCCGCTCATGCGGCGCCCCGCGCCGGTGCCGCGGCGAGCCACGCACGCCAATCCGGCAGCGCGGCGTGGTCGCTCAGGTCGACCTGCTGCGGGGTGATCGAGACCTGGCCGCTCGCGGTCGCGTGGAAGTCCGTCCCCGGGCCGGCC
>DASYCA010000417.1:0-12828 GCA_036500445.1 Burkholderiaceae bacterium
TGGTCAACGCCCACGCCGCCGACACCGGGCCGATCAAGGTCGGCTTCATGCTGCCCTACACCGGCACCTATGCGAGCACCGACCTGCGCGAGCGCCTGGCGCGCTACCACGCCGACCCCGATTCGGCCTTTCGCGGCTGGAACGACGCCTGGCTCAGTCCCGCGTTCCGGTCCTGGAACATCGAGCCCGAGCTCGCCGCGATCCGCTGCCCGGTGCTCGCGGTTCAGGGCGAGGACGACGAATACGGCACACTCGCGCAAATCCGCGGCATCGCCGCGCGCGTGCCGCAGACCGAACTGCTCGTGATCCCGCGCTGCGGCCACTCACCGCAGCGCGACCAGCCCGCGATCCTGGCGCGCGAGGCCGGCCGCTTCATTCGACAACATTCACAACACTGACGAGGAGACCCGCATGCGTTCGAACCCGATCACCTTCGCCATGGCCGCGCTGGGCCTGGCCGCACTGGTCAACGCCCACGCCGCCGACACCGGGCCGATCAAGGTCGGCTTCATGCTGCCCTACACCGGCACCTATGCGAGCCTGGGCAACATGATCGAGAGCGGCTTCAAGCTCTACATCCAGGAACAGGGCGGCAAGCTCGGCGGGCGCGAGATCCAGTACTTCAAGGTCGACGACGAATCCGAGCCGTCCAAGGCGACCGACAACGTCAACAAGCTGATCAAGCGCGACAACGTCGACGTGCTGGTCGGCACCGTGCACTCCGGCGTCGCGCTCGCGATGGCGAAGGCGGCGAAGGAGAGCAACACGCTGTTGATCATCCCGAACGCCGGCGCCGACGCGATCACCGGGCCGATGTGCGCGTCCAACATCGTGCGCAGCTCGTTCACGAACTGGCAGCCCGGCTACTCGACCGGCGTGGTCGCGGCGCAAAAGGGCTACAAGCGCGCGATGACGATCACCTGGAACTACGCCGCCGGCGCGGAGACGGTGAAAGGCTTCACCGAGGCCTTCGAGAAGAGCGGCGGCAAGGTCGTCAAGGACCTGAACCTGCCGTTCCCGAACGTCGAGTTCCAGGCCTTGTTGACCGAGATCGCGGCGCAGAAGCCGGACGTCGTGTTCGCGTTCTTCGCCGGCGGCGGCGCGGTCAAGTTCGTCAAGGACTACGCGGCCGCGGGCCTGAACAAGACGATCCCGCTGTTCGGCTCGGGCTTCCTGACCGACGGCACGCTCGAGGCGCAGGGCGCGTCGGCGCAAGGCCTGTTCACGACGCTGCACTACGCCGACAACCTGGACACCCCGCGCAACAACGCGTTCCGCAAGAGCTTCGCGCTGACCTACAAGGCGCAGGCCGACGTCTACGCGGTGCAGGGCTACGACGCGGCGCAGATCCTGGTCGCGGGCGTCAACGCGGTGAAGGGCGACCTGAGCAAGCGCGACGCGCTGACCGCCGCGATGCACAAGGTCAGCGTCGACAGCCCGCGCGGCAAGTTCACGATCTCCGCGGCCGGCAACCCGGTGCAGGACATGTATTTGCGCCAGGTCGTGGGCAACAACAACGAGTACCGCAGCATCGCGGTGAAGGCGCTCGCCGACCCGGCGCGCGGCTGTAAGTTGTAGCCTTGGACCTGTCGACCTTCCTCGTCCAGTGCCTGAACGCCGTCCAGTACGGCCTGCTGCTGTTCCTCGTCGCGAGCGGGCTCACGCTGATCTTCGGGATCATGGGCGTGATCAACCTCGCGCACGGCAGCTTCTACATGCTGGGCGCGTACCTCGCGTTCGTGCTCGCGCCGTTTTTCACCGGCTGGTTCATCGCGCAGCTGATCGTCGGCACGCTGCTCGCGGCCGGGTTCGGCTACCTGCTCGAGTGGGCGTTCTTCAGCTTCCTGTACCGGCGCGACCACCTGCAGCAGGTGCTGATGACGTATGCGCTGATCCTGGTGTTCGAGGAGCTGCGCAGCCTGGCGGTCGGCAACGACGTGCACGGCGTCGCGACGCCCGATTGGCTGGCCGGCGGCTTCCAGCTCGGCGGGCTGATGGCCTACCCGTGGTACCGGGTGTTCGCCTCGGTCGCGTGCGTGATCGTCGCGCTGGCGCTGTACCTCGTCGTCAACAAGACGCGCCTGGGGATGATGATCCGCGCCGGCGCGAGCAACCGCGAGATGGCGCGCGGGCTCGGGCTGAACATCCGGCTGCTGTACCGCGTCGTGTTCGCCGGCGGCGTCGCGCTCGCCGCGCTCGCCGGGATGATCGCGGCGCCGATGTCCTCGGTGTATCCCGGGATGGGGGGCAGCGTGCTGATCGTCTGCTTCGTCGTCGTCGTGATCGGCGGCATCGGCTCGATCAGCGGCGCATTGATCGCGTCGCTGCTGGTGGGCTTCGTCGACACCTTCGGCAAGGTCTTCTTCGCCGAGTACAGCGGCGTCGGCGTCTACCTGCTGATGGCGGTGATCCTGGTCTGGCGGCCGGAGGGATTGATGAAGCGGGCCTATTGAATGCGGCGCGACTGGATTGTTCCCGTGCTCGCCGCCGTCGCGCTGTTCGCGCTGCCGGCGGTGCTGACGCCCTACACCCAGGACCTGGTCGTGAAGATCGCGATCTACGCGGTGTTCGCGCTCAGCCTGGAGCTGCTGGTCGGCGTGACCGGCCTCGTGAGCCTGGGCCACGCGGCCTTTCTCGGCATCGGCGCCTACGTGACGGTGCTCGCGGCCGGCGACGACGGCGGATCGATCGCGCGCGTCGCGCCGCTGGCCGTGCTCGCGGCGGCCGCGTATGCGCTCTTCGTCGGCGCGCTGTCGCTGCGAACCAAAGGCGTCTACTTCATCATGGTCACGCTCGCGTTCGCGCAGATGGCTTATTTCGTCTTTCACGACACCAAGCTCGCGGGCGGCAGCGACGGCCTCTTCCTGTACGCGAAGCCGAGCTGGGGGCCGCTGAACCTGGACGACAAACGCCAGCTCTACTTCGTCGTGATCGGCACGCTGGTCGCGACCTACGCGCTGCTCGCGCTGCTGATGCGCTCGCGCTTCGGCCACGCGCTGGCGGGCATCCGCGTGAACGCCCAGCGCATGCGCGCGGCCGGCTTTCCGACCGTCGCCTATCAGCTCGCCGCGTTCGTGATCGCCGGTGCGATCGCCGGGCTCGCGGGCTTCCTGCTCGCGGTCAAGGACGGCGCGGTGAACCCCGAGCTGCTGAGCTGGCACGAATCGGGCGCGGTGCTGCTGATGCTGATCCTCGGCGGCATCGGCAGCTTGCGCGGCGCGGTGATCGGCGCGATCGCGTTCACGCTGTTGAAAGAGCTGTTTCAGTTCGAGGCGCTGCTGGGCCCGCTCGCGGCGCACTGGCAGCTGACGCTGGGCCTGACCATCATCGGCTTCGTCGCGCTGTTGCCGAAGGGGCTGATCGGGCTGCGGTCGCGGCTGATGTCGCGCGGCACCGGAGCCGCACATGGCTGAGCTGCTGCGCGAGGGGCCGGACCGCGCGTTGCTGCGCGAGGGATCGGACGGCGCGCTGCTGCGCGCCGAGAAGCTGACGCGCCGCTTCGGCGGCCTCACCGCGGTCGACGGCGTCTCGCTCACGCTGAGCGTCGGCGAGATCCACGCGGTGATCGGCACCAACGGGGCGGGCAAATCGACGCTGATCAACATGCTCTCGGGCGAGCTGCCGGCCAGCAGCGGCACGACCTCGTTCGACGGCGCCGCGATCGGTACGTGGTCGCAGCCGCGGCGCGCCCGCGCCGGGATCGGCCGCAGCTACCAGCGCACCACCATCTTCCCGAGCTTCAGCGTGCTGGAGAACTGCCGCCTCGCCGCCCAAGCCGCGCGGCCGCGGCCCTGGGCGCTGTGGGAGCCGGCACAACGCTGCGAGAGCAGTCTCGCCGCGGCGCACCGCGCGCTGGATGCCGCCGGCCTCGCCCACGAGGCCGCGAGCCCGGCCGGGCTGCTCAGCCACGGCGGCCAGCGCCAGGCCGAAATCGCGATGTGCCTCGCGACGAGCCCGCGCGTGCTGCTGCTGGACGAGCCGCTCGCCGGCATGGGCGCCGAGGAAACCGGCCGCATGCTCGCGCTGCTGACGGATCTGAAACGCGAGCACGCGCTGCTGCTGGTCGAGCACGACATGGATGCGGTGTTCCGGATCGCCGACCGCATCACCGTGATGGTCAACGGCGCGGTGATCGCGAGCGGCCCGCCGGAGGCGATCCGCGCCGACCCCGAAGTCCAGCGCGCCTACCTCGGCGAGGCGCACGGATGACGTCCTTGTTGCAGGTCGAGGAGCTTCACTCCTACTACGGCGACAGCCACACGCTGCGCGGCGTCAGCCTCGCGCTGCCGTCCGGCACCTCGCTCGGCCTGCTCGGCCGCAACGGCATGGGCAAGACGACGCTGATCCGCGCGCTGCTGGGCTTCGTGCCGGTCGCGCGCGGCCACGTGCGCTGGCAGGGCCGCGAGATGACGCACGCGGCGCCCGAACGGATGGCGCGGCTGGGCATCGGCTACGTGCCCGAGGGCCGCGGCATCTTCCCGAACCTGTCGGTGCGCGAGAACCTCGTGATGACGGCCCGCCCCGGCACCGACGGCCGGCGCGACTGGACGTACGAGCGCGTGCTCGCGACGTTTCCGCGCCTGACCGAGCGCCTGAAACACGGCGGCCAGCAGCTCTCGGGCGGCGAACAACAAATGCTCAGCATCGGGCGCGCGTTGATGACGAACCCGAGCCTGTTGATCCTGGACGAGGCGACCGAGGGCCTCGCGCCGCTGATCGTCGCCGAGATCTGGCGCGTGATCGGCGAGATCCGCGCGACCGGCATCAGCACCTTGATCGTCGACCGCAACTACCGCGAGGTGCTGGCCCACACCGACCACGCCGTGGTGCTCGAGAAAGGCCGGGTCGTGATGGACGGCCCCTCGGCCGCGCTGGCCACCGACCAGGCGGCGCTGGCGCGGGCGCTCGGCGTGTGAGCGGCCGCGCCCCATGGGCCGGCCTAGTAAACTCGGGGCCTCTTCATCCCCCGCAGAGCGCCCCGATGATTCTCGAAATTGCCGACATCCGCATCCAACCCGGCAAGCAGGCCGAATTCGATGCGGCGATCCAGCATGGCGTCACGACCGTGATCAGCCAGGCCGCCGGCTACCAGGGCTTCGAGGTCCGCAAGGGGATCGAATCGCCCGAGCGCTACGTGCTGATGATCCGCTGGGCCACGCTGGAGAACCACACGGAAGACTTCCGCAACGGCCCGCTGTTCCCGAAATGGCGCGCGATCGTGGGCCCGTTCTTCGCCGCACCGCCGGTCGTCGAGCACTTCGAATTGCTCGCAAAGGCCTGACGAGAAGCCTGAAGAACTCAATCCCTTGAAGGATTCCAGGATAGCTTCATACGCGGATCCCGGAATACTGGGACAATCTAGAGCTTGAGCGCGTCGCATGGCGTGCTGGTTTGCTCACTTTTTTCAGGGATCGCAATGGCCACCCGTCGCCCTACTCCGTCTGCTGCCCCCTCCGACTCCACCCAAAAGCTCCGCCAGACCCAGGCCGAGTACGTGGCCGCCCGGCCCGCCGGCGAGCCCGGCGTCAAGCCGATGATGTCCAGCTCCAAGATGTACGTGTGCCGGCGCTGCCAGGCCAACTTCAAGACCGGCGACGGCAAGCCCGACGCCCGCCTGCCCGGCCTGGGCAAGTGCAACAAGTGCCTGGCCGCCGCCACGGCCGCGCTCGCCGCCTGAGTCCCTGTTCATTCAGGGCGCCGGGCGCCCCATGCGGGCCAGCACATGGCCCGCCATGCTGAGCGCGAGTTCGTGCTCGCCGATGAACACCTTGCCGACCTGATCGCGCGCCAGCAGGAGGGCGTCACCCTCGTCGTGCGTGCGCACGACGACCTCGATCGCCGGGTTCAGCTGCCGCGCCGCGGCGACCATCTTGCGCACGTCGAAGGTGTCCGGCGTCGCGATCACCAACATCCCCGCGCGGGCGATGTGAGCCTGGATCAGCACCGCCGGATCCGAGGCGTCTCCGCTCACCGCCAGCATGCCGTCGGCCCGCAATCGCTCGACGCGCTCGCGGTTCTGCTCGGCGACGACGAACGGCACGCCCTGCGCGGCCAGCGCCTGCGCGATGCGCTGGCCGACGCGGCCGTAGCCGACCAACACCACCTGCCCGCTCAGCAGGGCCGGATCGACCGTCGCCGGCACCGCGGCGAGCGGGTCGGCCGCGCGCTCGAAGCGCCGCGCCAGGCCCGGATGGGCGAGCAGCCAGCGCTGGGCCGGCGCGATCGCGTTGAACAGCAGTGAATTCAGCGCGATCGAGATCAGCGCCCCGGCCAGGATCAGGCTGTGGCCCTCGGCCGGCAGCAGCTTCAGCGCGACGCCCAGGCCGGCCAGGATGAACGAGAACTCGCCGATCTGCGCCAGGCTCGCGCCGACCGTCAGCGCGCTGGCGAGCGGGTAGCGGAAGGCGAGCACCAGTGCGACCGCCGCGAGCGTCTTGCCGACCATGATGATCGCGACGACCGCGAGCACCTTCAGCGGCTCGTCGACCAGCACGCGCGGGTCGAACAGCATCCCGACCGAGACGAAGAACAGCACCGAGAACGCGTCGCGCAGCGGCAGCGACTCCTCGGCCGCGCGGTGGGCGAACTCGGATTCGCGCATCATCATCCCGGCGAAGAAGGCGCCGAGCGCGAACGAGACGTCGAAGAGCTTGGCCGACCCGTACGCGACGCTGACCGCCGCGGCGATCACGCACAGCGTGAACAGCTCGCGCGAGCCGGTGCGCGCCACCAGCCACAGCAGGCGCGGGAACACGCGCCGGCCGACCACGAGCATCAGCGCGATGAACGCGGCGACCTTCGCCAGCGTGACCCCGAGCGTGACCCACAGGTTCGCGCCCGGCGGGTGCGCGGCGTCGGCGACGCCGCCGAGCAGCGGCGCCAGCGCCGGCAGCAGCACCAGCACGAGCACCATCACGAGGTCCTCGACGACGAGCCAGCCGACCGCGATGCGGCCGTTCAGCGACTCGAGCACGCCGCGCGATTCGAGCGCGCGCAGCAGCACGACGGTGCTCGCGACCGACAGCGCCAGCCCGAACACCAGCGCGGCGCCCAGGCTCCAGCCCCACCCCATCGCGGTCGCGAGGCCGAGGGCGGTCGCAACGATGATCTGGATCAGCGCGCCGGGGATCGCGATGCGCCGCACCGCGAGCAGGTCGGCGAGCGAGAAGTGCAGGCCGACGCCCAGCATCAGCAGCATCACGCCGATCTCGGCGAGCTGGCCGGCGAGGTCGACGTCGGCGACGAAGCCCGGCGTCGCCGGCCCGATCAGGATGCCGGCGAGCAGGTAGCCGACCAGCGGCGGCACTTTGAGGCGCGCCGCCGCGTAGCCGAACACCATCGCCAGGCCGAGCCCCGCGGCGATCAGCGAGATCAGGCTGAGGTTGTGGGGCATGCGGGCGGTGTCCTTTGCGGCGGTCGAGGCGCGCAAAGTCTAAGGCCGGGCAGGAGTGCCCCCGTGCCATGCGAGGGGATCGATCGCCGCGGCGGCGCGGCGGCGCAGGGGTTCAGCAGGCGAGCAGGTGCGCGCGGTCGCGGATCGCTTCTTGCGCGAGGTTGATCGCGTAGGCCAGCGCGTCGGCCGGGGTCTCCCAGCGGTAGCCGCAGGCCAGGTTGTCGTCCCGCAGGGCCTCGCGCGGAGTGCCCGAGACGCCCTGGACGCGTTGCACGACCATCGTGGCGGTGTAGCCGGCCCCGCGTGGCGCCTCGAGGGCCCCGGCATAAATTCTGTAGTCGCCCACGTCCCGCTCATCGAAATACATGTGATCCGCTCCGGCTGGCCTTTCGCCATCTCGCATAAATGATCTTCTGAATCAAGACCCACATCCATCCACCCGATTGGGGATAGGAATTCGGCCAAAAGGGGGATTGGCCGTTCAGCGTGCCGCGGTGCCGAAGCGGGCCTCGCCCTGGCGCCGGAATTCCTTCGGCGTCATGCCCTTGATCTCGAGAAACCGGCGGTTGAAGTTCGCGACGTTGTTGAAGCCGCAGTCGTAGCAGACGTTGCTGATGTAGCGGTCGGTCTCCATCAGCAGCTGGCAGGCGCGCGTGATGCGCAGCCGGTTCACGAAATCGGTGAAGGTGTTGCCGGTGGCGCGCTTGAAATAGCGCGAGAACTGGCTCTCGCTCATGCCGACGCGCTGGCTCAGCTCGCCCATCGAGAAGGACTCGGTCGCGTGCTCGGTGATGTAGTCAACGATCGCGCTGATCTGGGCCAGCGAGTTGTCGTCGTCGAAGCTTTGCAGCGGCATGCTGGAAAGCAGCCGGTAGTCGGCGCACTCGGCCAGCTCGCCGAGGAACTTCAGGAACTCGCTGAAGCGCTTCACGCCGTGCAGCGTCTTGATGTGCTGCAGGTATTCGTGGGCGCGCTCGGTCATGCCGAAGAACTCGATCCCGAGGCGCGCGCGCTCCAGCAGCGGGAGCACGTCGCGCAGGTCGCTGATCAGCTCGGAGGCGCGGCGCAGCGGTTCGTCGGAGAACTGCAGCACCAGGTCGCGCTCGGCCACGCCCTCGGGGCCGACGTCGACCGAGATCCAGTTGTGCGGCAGGCGCGGGCCCGTCAGCACCAGGTGGCCGGGCTCGAAGTGGCCGATGTAGTCGCCGACGAAGACCTTGCCGCGCGTCTGCAGGATCAGGTGCAGCTCGTACTCTTCGTGGTAGTGCCAGCGCACCAGCGGGTTCGGAAAGCCGTGCTCCAGGCAGCGCACGTAGCCGTAGCTGCCCTCGGGCTCGTAGCCGAGCATCGGGTCACGCACGAAGTCGTGTTCGAGCTCGGGGGTGCGAGCGTGCTTGTGTCCTGGGTTGTGGGCCATGGCGTGATTCTGAACCGGTCGCGATTCAGGCCGCCTTCACGAAACCCTGCACCGCGCGTTGCTGCGCGCGCAGCGCGTTCAGCAGCATCTCGTTGCCGGCCAGCGGGCCCCACAGGATCGGATCGCTCGCGAACGCGGCGAGCGGGTCCACGGTGCCGAAGAACGCGTGCGCGCTGGCCGGGTCCATGTTCTGGTCCTGGTAGTCGAACGGCAGCAGCCCGCGGTGCCAGCGCTCGAGGAACTCGAAGAACAGCGCCGGCAGCATCGCGGTCGACACGATCGACGCGCCGCGCGCCAGGCACTCGCGGAAGGTCGGCCACAGAAAACCCGGGATCTTCGCGAAGCCGTCGGCCGCGACGCGTTGATTGGTGTCGCGCAGGTGCGGGTTGCTGAAGCGGTCGATGACGACGTCGCGGTACGCGGCGAGGTCGAGCGGGTACGGGTGCGTCGCCGCGTGCAGCGACGGGATCACGTCGTCGGTGACGTAGTCGAACGCCATCTTGCGGATGGCGGCGTGAGCGACGCCTTCGTGGAGGTAGTTCAGCCCGATCAGCGTGCCGGCCCACGCGAAGCAGCTGTGGCTCGCGTTGAGGATGCGGATCTTCGCCTCCTCGTACGGCAGCACCGAGCCGACCATCTCGGCACCGACCTTCTCCCAGGCCGGGCGGCCGTTGATGAAGTGGTCCTCGATGACCCACTGGATGAATTTCTCGCCCATCACCGGCGCGCCGTCGGCCCAGCCGGTGGCGGCCTGCACGCGCTGCGCGACCTCGGGCAGCGGGCGCGGCGTGATGCGGTCGACCATGTCGTTCGGCGAGCTGGTGCTGGCCTGCACCCAGGCGAGCAGCGCGTGGTCGTTGCGCCGCGCGAGGAAGTCCTTGAAACCGAGCTGGAAACGCTCGCCGTTGCTGCGCAGGTTGTCGCAGTTCAGCAAGGTGACCGGGCCGCTGCCGCGCTTCTTGCGCTCGCTCAGGATCGCCGCGAGCGCGCCGTAGATCGTGCTGCGCGTCGTGCCGGCGAGGTCGCTGGCGAGCTCGCCGTAGGTCGTCTCCAGCTGGTTGTGGCTGTCCAGGTAATAACCGGCCTCGGTCACGGTGAACGAGATGATGCGGGTGTCGGCGTCGGCACCGACCTCGATCAGCCCGGCCAACGTCGGCTCGTACGGGATGATCCGGCGGATCGACGTGACGCGCTCGTAGTGGCGCTCGCCGGCGGGCGAGACGGTCTCCAGCGTGTACTCGCCGTTCTGCGCCTGCAGCGCCGCGACGGTGTCGGCCATGTCGGGCCGCAGGTTGCCGCCGGCCAGCACCCAGCCCGCGGGCTCACCGGCCGCGGCCTCCTGCTTGATCAGCTCGTGCAGGTAGACGGCCTGGTGGGCGCGGTGGAACGAGCCCAGGCCCAGATGGAGAATCACCAAGGGCTTGCTCATCGTCAGGCCGCCTTTTGCATGTCGCGCAACGCACGGCCCTGCTTGTCGAAGTACAGCAGCGCGCTCGGGTCGATCTGCACGCCGACGGCGTCGCCGAGTTTCAGGCTCGTGCGGTCGCTTTGGCGCGAGATCAGCGGCACGTCGGCACCGACGCGGGTGTGAATCAGGGTGTCGGAGCCGAGCGACTCGACCAATTCCACCTTGCCGGCGATGCCCTCGCCGGCCGCGACGATGCGCACGTACTCCGGGCGCACGCCCACCGACCCGTCGGCCGGCAGGCGCGGGCCGGCGATCTTCGTGAGCTCGGGCAGCGCGGCGGCGGCCAGCACGTTCATCTGCGGCGTGCCGATGAACTGAGCGACGAACTGGTTCGCCGGGCGGTCGTACAGCTCCAGCGGCGCGCCGACCTGCTCGATCAGGCCGTCGCGCAGCACGACGACGCGGTCGGCCAGCGTCATCGCCTCGATCTGGTCGTGGGTCACGTAGATCGTGGTCGCGCCGAGGTCGCGGTGCAGGTTGGCGATCTCCACGCGCGTCTGGCCGCGCAGCGCGGCGTCCAGGTTGGACAGCGGCTCGTCGAACAGGAACACCTTGGGCGCCCGCACGATCGCGCGGCCGATCGCGACCCGCTGGCGCTGGCCGCCGGAGAGCTCCTTCGGCGTGCGCTGCAGGTAGGCCGTCAGGTTCAGGATCTTCGCGGCGCGTTCCACTTTTTCCTTGCGCACCGCGACGTCGACCTTCGCGAGCTTCAGCGCGAACGACATGTTGTCGAACACCGTCATGTGCGGGTACAGCGCGTAGGATTGAAAGACCATCGCCAGATCGCGTTTCGACGACGGCACGTCGGTGATGTCGCGGCCGTCCAGCGAGAGCGAGCCCTCGGTCGTCGACTCGAGACCGGCGATCAGCCGCAGCAAGGTCGACTTGCCGCAGCCCGAGGGACCGACGAAGACGATGAACTCGCCCTTGTTGATCTGCAGGTCGATGCCCTTGATCGTGCGCACCGGACCAAACTCTTTGACGATGCCCTTGAGTTCCAGGAATGCCATGGTGTTCTCCTAGTGTGCTTACTTGACCGCGCCGAAGGTCAGGCCTTGGACGAGTTGCTTTTGACTGAACCAGCCGAACACGATGATCGGCGCGATCGCGAGCAGCGAGGCCGCTGAGAGCTTGGCCCAGAACAGGCCCTCGGGGCTGGAGTACTGCGCGATCAGCGCGGCCAGCGTGCCGGCGTGCGCGGCCGTCAGGTTCAGCGACCAGAAGGCCTCGTTCCAGGCCAGCACCAGGCACAACAGCCCGGTCGAGGCAATGCCGCCCATCGTCAGCGGCAGGATCGCGTGGCGGAACTCGTCCCACACCGTCGCGCCGTCCAGCCGCACCGCCTCGAGGATGTCGTTCGGGACCTCCTTGAACGCGCTGTACAGCATCCAGACCATGATCGGCAGGTTCGACAAGGTGAACACGATGACGAGCGCCGGGATCGAATCGAGCAGCCCGGTGGTCTGCGCCATCACGTAGACCGGCACCAGCGCACCGACCGCCGGCATCATCTTGGTCGACAGCATCCACATCAGGATGTCGCGCGTCTTGCGGGTGCGGAAGAAGGCCATCGAATACGCCGCGGGTGCCGCGATCAGCAGGCCCAGCACGGTCGACAGCACGCTGGTGACGAGCGAATTCCAGGCGTAGTGCAGGTAGTCGCTGCGCGCCTGGACCTCGACGAAGCTCTCCAGCGTCGGCGAGAAGAACAGGTCGCCGGCGATCGCCTGGCTTTCGGTCTTGAAGGCGGTGAGGCCGAGCCAGAACAGCGGGAAGAACAGCAGCAGCGAAATCGCCCACGCGAAGAAGGTGCGCAGGTACGGGAACGGAGGGGCTTTGGTGGCCATGGTGTGCTTCCTTCAGTCCAGGTTCTTGCCGACCATGCGGATCAGGAACACCGCCGCGATGTTGGCCAGCACGACCGCGAACAGCGCGCCGGCCGATGCCACACCCACGTCGAAGCTCATCAGCGCCTGCTTGTAGATCAGGAACGAGAGGTTGGTGCTCTCGTTGCCCGGGCCGCCGCTGGTGGTCGTGAAGATCTCGGCGAACACGCTCATCAGGAAGATCATCTCGATCATCACGACGACGGCGATCGAGCGGCCCAGGTGTGGCAGGGTCAGGTACCAGAACTGGTGCAGCGCGGTCGCACCGTCCATGCGCGCGGCCTCCATCTGCTCGCGGTCCAGCGACTGCAGCGAGGTGATGAAGATCAGGCATGCGAACGGCAGCCACTGCCAACTCAGGATCACGATCACCGAGATCAGCGGCAGGTCGGTCATCCAGTCGATCGGGGTGGCGCCGAAGAACTTCCACACGTGCCCGAGAACCCCATAGACCGGGTTCATCATCATGTGCTTCCACAGCAGCGCGTTGACCGTGGGCATCACGAAGAACGGCGAGATCAGCAACACGCGCACGATGCCCTGGCCGGGAAACGGCTCGTTGATCAGCAACGCCAGGCCAAGGCCCATCACCACCGTGATCAGGATCACCCAGCCGAGCAGCTCCAGCGTCTGCACCACCGCAGGCCAGAAATCCGGGTCGGTG
>DASYCA010000418.1:0-2485 GCA_036500445.1 Burkholderiaceae bacterium
TGCACGACGCGCTACAACGAGACCAAGGCAGTGGTCTTCGACTTCGCCGAGAGCCGCGCGGGCCTGCATGCACGCGAGTTCCTCGGGCTGCCGAGTGACCATGGTTGGCGCGGCAAGCTGGTCTGTGACGACTACTCGGGCTACAAGCAACTGCTGACGATGGGCGTGACCGAGGCGGGCTGCCTGGCGCACGCCCGCCGCAAGTTCTTCGACCTGTTGGCGAACCACAAGAGCACGGTCGGCGAGGAGGCGCTCAAATACTTCGTACAGCTGTATGAACTCGAGCGCGAGGTGCAGGACCTCGACCCGGACGAGCGACGACGCATCCGACAGTTGAAGGCGCGGCCAGTGGCCAATGCCCTGAACAAGTGGCTGACGTTGCAGCGACAGAAGGTCTGGTGGCCGTTCGGTAATGCCACGACCCTCCGTGCGTGAACCGGAGCCGAAGAACCCGACGAGCTTCGCCTCGACGGCGAAGATGCCCAGGCGACCAACGGGCATTCAGGACTTAAGGCGATAGGATCCCAGCGTCGCGCGCAACTGCGCAAGATCGACAGGCTTGCCGACGTGCGTGTTCATGCCGGCCTCCAGGCATCGCCCGCGGTCCTCTTCTAGCGCGGTCGCCGTCATGCCGATGATCGGCAGCGCGTCTCGGTCGTGGTACTTGCGAATCAGGCGCGTGGCCGCGATGCCGTCGAGCACCGGCATGTGCAGGTCCATCAGCACGAATGAGTACCGCGTCGCGTGAACGCGCTGAACCGCGTCGGCTCCGTTGTCGGCGAGGTCGACGTCTGCACCAAGCGTGCGCAGCGCTTCGGCGGTGACGAGTTGATTGACCGGGTCGTCCTCGACCAGCAGCGCGCGCATGCCCAGCAGCGGCTTGTCGGCGGGGGCCGATGCCAGAATGGCGACCGCCCGTGGCCCTCCTCGTGCTCGCCGTAGCGACACGCGGGCCCAGAACGTGCTGCCGACGCCGGCCTCGCTGTTGACGCCGACCTCGCCGCCCATCAGCCCCGCCAGGCGCCGCGCGATCACCAGCCCGAGACCGCTACCGCCAAAGCGGCGTGCGATCGAATCGTCCGCCTGCGAGAAGGTCTGGAACAGCCGCTGCTGCTGCTCGGGCGTGATCCCGATGCCGCTGTCGCGGACCTCCAGGCGCAGCGTCGCCGTGGCGCCCTCGGTGCCGAGCGCCAGCGCACGCAGCCGAATGCCGCCGGTTTGCGTGAACTTGATGGCGTTGCCGAGAAAGTTCAGCACGATCTGCTCCAGGCGGAGCGCGTCGCCGTGCAGCATCGCGGGCAGTTGCGGATCGATCTCGACCGCCAGATCCAGCCCCTTTTCGCTCGCGCGGTGCTGCAGCATGTCGGCGGCATGGGTCAGGACCTGGCGCAGCGAGAAATCCGCCTCTTCGAGTTCCATCTGGCCGGCTTCGATCTTCGACAGGTCGAGCACGTCGTTGACGATGCGCAGCAGATGATCGGCTGCGCCCTGCAGCATCGTCAGATGCCCGAGCGGTGCCGGCTCGGCGATCTCGGCGCGCAGCATGCGGGCCAGCCCGATGATCGCGCTCATCGGCGTGCGGATCTCGTGGCTCATGTGGGCGAGAAAGTCGCTCTTCGCGCGGTTCGCCGAATCGGCCGCGTCACGCGCGCCGATCAGCGCGACGTTGGCACGCGCCAGCTCGTCGGTGCGCAAGGCCACCTGCTCCTCGAGGTGGTCGCGGTAGTGCGCCATGCGCTCTTCGGCCAGCTTCCGGTTCGTGATGTTCTCGTGCGCGATCACGATGCGCGGTGCGTCGCCGGCCAGGAAGCGTGTCACGCGCGCGGTGAACCATCGCTGCTCGGTGGGCGAGTGGCAGGGATATTCGAGCGCGAACTCGGCGAGTTCGCCACGCAGCACCTTGCGGATGCCTTCGGCCACGGCACGGCCTTCCGCATGACCGACGACATCGGCGCGCTCGCACACCGCGAGGTAGTTGACCCCCTCGAGCACGCGTGACGCGACCGCCGCGTTGTCGGCGGCGAACTCGCGCCAGGCGCGGTTCACGTCGAGGATCCGGCCATGCTGGTCGAGGATCGCGACCTGCGCCGACAGCGCGTCGACGGTGTGCCGCGCCAGCAGGCCGGATTCGCGCACCGCGGCCTCGGCGAGCTTGCGCTCGGTGATGTCGCGCGCGATCAGCAGCACGGTGTCGACCTCGCCGCGGCGGTCGAGCTCGGGAGCCAGCACGGCGTCGAACCAGCGCGACCCGGAAACGCCGGCAGCCTCGAACTCGCTGCGGCGCTGCGTGCCGTCGGCGAGCACGCTTTTCAGTGTCGCGTCGAAGAGGGCCTGCAGGTCGTTTGCCACCTTCAGCTCGGCCTGCGTCTTGCCAAGGTAGAAGGCGGGCGGCCGTCCGGTCAGTTGTTCGATCACCGGGCTCACATAGAGGTAGCGGCCGCCGCGATCGAAGCGGATCACGATGTCAGGCAGGTTGTTCGCCAGT
>DASYCA010000419.1:0-8694 GCA_036500445.1 Burkholderiaceae bacterium
AGTGAGCGGGTGAAAGGCCTCGACTCTCGGGGCGGGATGCGGGGTCGCCGACGCAGTGAACGCTCTACCCTGAACGACGTCGGCGACCCCGCGTCCCGACCCGAGCGCAGGCAGACCTAGCGAACGACCGCAACGCGCCGCAAGCGGAAAGGCCTGAGACAATCAGACCGCCTCCAGCGCCAGCGCACGCGCGCTGAACCAGGCGTCGAGGTCGGCCGCCGGCAGCGCCTTGCTGTAGTGGTAGCCCTGGCCTTCGTCGCAGCCCTGGCGGCGCAGATACTCGAGCTGCGCGGGCGTCTCGATGCCCTCGGCGATGGTCTTCAGGTTGAGCGAGCGCGCCATGCTGATGATCGCGTTGACGAGCGTCTCGTCGCCGGCGCTCTGACCCAGGTCGCGCACGAAGGACTGGTCGATCTTGAGCTTGTCGACCTGGATGCGGCGCAGGTAGCTGAGCGACGAATAGCCGGTGCCGAAGTCGTCGATCGAGAGCTTGTAGCCGCGCGCGTGCAGCTGTGCCAGCATCGCGAAGGCGAGGTCGGGGTGGCTGAACGCGGCGCTCTCGGTCAGCTCCAGCTCCAGCTGGTGCGGCGCCAGGCCGGCCTCGACGAGGCAGCGGTCGATCACCTCGGGCAGCTCCTTCTGGCGCAGCTGCACGGCCGAGAGGTTCACCGCGACCAGCTTGATCGGCGAATCGGCGTCGATCCAGCGGCGCAGCTGGCGCGTCGCAGCGCGCAGCACCCATTCGCCAAGCACCAGGATCAACCCGGTCTCCTCGGCCAGCGGGATGAACTCGCCCGGCGAGATCTGCCCGAGCTCCGGGCTGTACCAGCGCAGCAGGGCCTCGACGCCGACGCAGGCGCCGCTCGTCATGTCGATCTGCGGCTGGTAGTGCAGCGTGAGCTCGTCGCGCTTGATCGCCTGGCGCAGCAGCGCCTCCAGGCGGATCTGGCGCGCCGAGCGCTCCTGCATCTCCTGCGTGAAGAAGCGGTAGGTGTTGCGGCCCTCGCGCTTGGCGCGGTACATCGCGACGTCGGCCGATTTGGACAGCGTCTCGACATCCTTGCCGTCGGTCGGGAACATCGCGATGCCGATCGAGGGCGTCACCGCGAGCTCGTGGTTGCCGATCTTGCACGGCTCGCAGATGCTGGCCAGCAGCTTCTCGGCGACGACGAGGGCGCCGCCGGCCGGCGTGTTCGGCAGCAGCAGCACGAACTCGTCGCCGCCCAGGCGCGAGACCGTGTCCTGCAGCCGCACCGCCTGCGCGAGCCGCTTGCCGATCTCGATCAGCAGCTTGTCGCCGTAGTCGTGGCCGAGCGTGTCGTTGACGTGCTTGAAGCGGTCCAGGTCCAGGAACATCAGCGTCAGCGGCTCCTTGGTGCGCTCGGCCTGGCGGATCGCCTGGCTGACGCGGTCGCCGAACAGCGTGCGGTTCGGCAGGTTCGTCAGCGGGTCGTAGTTCGCCAGGCGCCGGATGTTCTCCTCGGCGCGCTTGTGCTGCGTGACGTCGGTCGCCTCCGGCAGCAGGAACGCGACCTCGCCGCTCGAATCGAGCACCGGGCGCAGCGAGAAGTCCAGCGTCATCTCGCTGCCGTCGGCGTGCGGGTGCGTGGTCTCGAAGCGGCTCGAGCTGCCCAGGCCGGCGCGCGTGATCGCGTCGCGCACGAGGGTCTGCTGGTCGGGCGAATCGGCCCACAGGCTCATCTCCCAGAACGACTGGCCGACCAGCGTCTCCAGCGGCAGGCCGAGCAGCTGGTGAACCTGGCGGTTCAGGTGCAGCACGCGGCCGTCGATGTCGAGCAGGCCGATGAACTGCATGCTGCTGTCCAGCATCGCGCGCAGCTTCAGCTCGTTGCGTTCGAGCCGCTGCTGCAGCTGGCGCTGGTGCAGCAGGTTGTGCACGCGCGCCTTCATCACCGGCACGTCGACCGGCTTGGTCAGGAAGTCGTGCGCGCCGAGCTCCAGGCCGTGGACCTCGCTGCCTTCGGAGGTGTCGGCGGTGACGAAGATGACCGGGATGTCGCGCGTCATCGGGTCCTCGCGCAGCGCGCGCATCACCTCGTGGCCGCTCATGCCGGGCATCATCACGTCGAGCAGCACGAGGTCGGGGCGGTCCTCGCGACGCGCGAGTTCGAGCGCGGCCTTGCCGCTGGTCGCGGTCTTGATGCGGTAGTCGTCGCGCAACGCGGAGGACAACACGTGCAGATTGGTCGGCACGTCGTCGACCAGCAACACGAGTTGCTTCGGCGGCGCGATCGTGCGGGTCATCGTGTGCACCTCAGACCTCTTGCGCCGCGTCTTGCGTCACGTCTCGCGCCCGATCCAGCGCCGCGCTCAGCTGCTGCAGATCCTCCAGCGCCGCGGCGTGGTCGAAGTCGAACAGATGCTGGCACAGCAGCGCCACGCGCTGGGCGGGGGCGCTGCCCGCGCAGCGGTGCTTGAGTTCGTCGATCAGCGCGTCGGGCACCAGTTCCTGGTCGCGCACATAGCCCGACAACTCGCTCAGCAGCCGCTGCAGCGTCTCGCGATCGGCATCCGACAGCACGGCGAGCGGCGCGGCGGCCGGCTCGGCCGGGGCGGGCGTGAGCTCGCCCAGCACGGCCAGCACCTGCGTCAGCGCCTGCGAGAGCGCGGTCTCGTCGAACGGCGTCAGGCCGGCCTTGATGCGTGCCTCGAGCGCGTTGGCCGCGTCGGCGACCGGCATCAGGCCGAGCGTTCCGGCCACGCCCTTGACCGAGTGCAGCTGGCGCATCGCGCCCTCGCGGTCATCGCGGGACAGCGTCAGGCGCAGCTCCGCGATCGTGTCCCGTTGCTGGATGCAGAAGGTGCGCAGCAGCTGCATCAGACGCTCCTCGTTGCCGCGCATGCGGCGCAGCGCGGCGCTCGGGTCGAAGCCCGGGAGCTTGATCGCGTAGAGGCTGTTGGCCGGAGTGGCCGCAACGCCGCCGGCATGCGCGCGCGGCGCCGGCGCGCTGGCGGCGCCGCCCGCGTGGCCGGCGCCCCCGGCCGGCAGCCAGCGGCGCATCGAGCGCACCAGGTCGTCCGGGTCGACCGGCTTGGCGACGAAGTCCACCATGCCGGCGGCCTCGCAGCGCACGCGGTCCTCGCTCATCACGGCGGCGGTCATCGCGACGATCGGCAGCGTCTCGCAACCCGGCAGCGCGCGGATCGCGCGGGCCGATTCGACGCCGTCCATCACCGGCATGTGCAGGTCCATCAGGACCATGTCGAAGGGCTGCTGCAGCGCCAGCCGCAAGGCCTGCGCGCCGTCGCCGGCGACGCTGACGACGGCGCCGTAGCTGGCCAGGAATTCGCACGCGACCTCCTGGTTCAGGAAGTTGTCTTCGGCCAGCAGGATGCGCGCGCCGTCGAAGCGCACGGCGGCCGTGTCGGCGGCCGGGCGCGGCGCGATCGCGACCGGCGCGCCGCTCGGCTGCTGCAGCCGGGTCAGGATGTCGAACAGCGCCGACGGCACGACGGGCTTGGTCAGCACCACGTCGAGCCCGACGTCGCCCGCCTCGTTGAGCAGCTGCTCGCGGCCGAACGCGGTGACCATCACCGCGAACGGCGGGCACTGGCCCGGGCCGGTCTGCTCGCGCATCGCGCGGGCCATCTCCAGGCCATTCATCTCGGGCATGCGCCAGTCGAGCAGCACGACGTCGTACGGCGTGCCGCGCTGCTGGTTCTCGCGCACCAGGGCCAGGCCGTCGATCGGGCTGGGCGTCGTCTCGACCGTCATGCCCCAGGTGCCGAACATGTTCTCCATGATCAGGCGCGAGGTTTCCTGGTCGTCGACGACGAGCGCGCGCAGGCCGCGCAGACGCTGCAGGTCGAGCGCGTGCTGCGCGACGGCGGGGCGGCGCACCTGGAAGGTGAAGCTGAAGGTGCAGCCCTGGCCCTCGATGCTGGAGACCGTGATCTCGCCGTTCATCAGCTCGACCAGCTTCTGGCTGATCGTCAGGCCCAGGCCGGTGCCGCCGTACTTGCGCGTGACGGAATTGTCGGCCTGCGTGAAGGCCTGGAACAGGCGCGCCGCCTGCGCCTTGGACAGGCCGATGCCGGTGTCGCTGACGCCGATGCGCAGCGTGCAGACGTTCTCGTCGCCCGAGGCGAGTTCGACCTTGATGCGGATCTCGCCGCGGTCGGTGAACTTGATCGCGTTGCCGACCAGGTTGTTCAGCACCTGCGTCAGGCGCATCGGGTCGCCGATGACTTCGGTCGGCACGTTCGGTGCCATCTCGAAGAACAGCTCCAGGCCTTTTTGCTCGACCTGCGCGCCGAACAGGTTCGCGACGCTGTTGAGCGGCTCCTCGATGCTGAACTGGATGTGCTCCAGGTCCATCCGGCCGGCCTCGATCTTGGAGTAGTCGAGCACGTCGTTCAGGATGCCCAGCAGCGCCTTCGAGGCCGAATGCACCTTGGTCAGGTAGTCGCGCTGGCGCGAGTTCATCTCGGTGTCCAGCACGAGCCGGGTCAGGCCCATGATCGCGTTCATCGGGGTGCGGATCTCGTGGCTCATGTTGGCCAGGAACTCGCCCTTGGAGTGGCTGGCCGCGTCGGCCGCTTCCTTCGCGTCGCGCAATGTCGTCTCCAGCAGCTTCTGCTCGGAGATGTCCTGGTAGACGCCGACCAGGCGCACCGCACGGCCCTGGGCGTCACGCTCGATCACGCAGCCAGCGTCCATCACCCAGACCGGGTGGCCGAGCTTGTGGCGCAGCCGGCGCACGCGGTGGTAGTCGTCGTCGCTGCCGTCGATGAAGGCCTCGAAGGAGGCGCGGGTCTCGGCGTGATCGTCGGGAAAGTCCAGGCGCGCCCAGCTTTGCTGATGCGTGCCCAGCTCGTCGGGCGTGTAGCCGAACATCGCGCAGAAGCGCTCGTCGAACTGCGTCTCGCCGCTCGGCACGTGCCACTCCCACTGGCCGAGCCCGACGCTTTGCAGCGCGAGCGACTGACGCAGCCGGCTCTCGACCAGCGCGGCCTCGGCGTTCTTGCGCTGCGTGATGTCCTGCGAGGTGCCGACCATCTGCAGCGCGCGGCCGGTGGGGCTGCGGTGCGTGATCATGCCGGTCGTGAACAGCCAGACCCAGTGTCCGTCCTGGTGGCGCATGCGGTGCTCGATCGCGAACTCGGCCGTCTCGCCCTTGATGCAGGCTTTCGCCATGGCTTCCAGCGGCGCCCAGTCGTCGGCGAATATGCGCGCGCGCCAGGTCTCGGAGACGGGCTCCAGCTCGGAGACGGCACAGCCCAGTGCCATCGCCCAGAGCATGTCGAAGGCCATGTGGTTGAACGCGAGGTCCCAGCTCCACAGGCCGAGGCCGGCGTTCTGCATCGCCAGGGCGTGGCGCTGCGTGTTCAGTGCCTCGCGCTGCTTGCGCTCGGTCAGGTCGGCCGCGCTGATCGCGAGGCCGGCGAGGCGGCCGCCGGCGTCGTGCATCGCGTTGATCTGCACGTCGACCCAGGTCGTGCGCTCGTCGTCCAGGTCGCGGCGCAGGTCCAGGCGCGCGCCGCCGCGCTCGCCGGCGAGCAGCTCGGCCACCAGCGTGCGCAGCGGGCCCGCCTGGTCGGGGCCGGCGAGGGTGTCCAGACGGATTCCGCTCAGGTCGTGGTCCATGGCCAGGCCGAGGGCACGCCTGAAGCCCGGGTTCGCCTGAGTCAGCTGGCCGCGCGCGTCGGTGCTGGCCAGGCCGATGCCGGCGTGCTCGAACATGATGCCCAGCGACGCAGCGTTCGGCGCCGCCTCGCGCAGCTCGACCGGTGCAGCGACGCGGCGGCGCCGCATCGGTGACGGCTCGGTCAAGGCGCTCGCTGCGCGTGTCATGGCACTCCTCCCTGTGGCTTTTGATGGCGCGAGCGAACCGCATCGCGTTCATGGGCTTATCGGGAGCGAAAAGACGAACCTTCGGGCCGGAAAGTCAACCCTTGTTAACCCGCCGGAAACATTGCGAAGACCTTTGGCGGACTGTGAGATGAGCCCTGAAATCGGCGCGGCGATCGGATGTGACAATCGCGGGGCGGGGGGCCGTTAGCTCAGTTGGTTAGAGCAGAGGACTCATAATCCTTTGGTCGTTGGTTCAAGTCCAACACGGCCTACCACCGCGCCGACCCCAAGCGGCGCTCCGTCAAAGGTCGAGGACGATCTTCCTGCCTTTGCATCCCGAGACGCAGATCATCATGGTCTTGCCGGCCTCGCGCTCGCGAGCGCTCAGTACAGAGTCGCGGTGGTCGATCTCGCCGTCGATGACGGAAGTCTCGCAAACGCCGCACACGCCTTCGCGGCAACTGTATTCGCACTCGACGCCGGCTTGCAAGAGTGCGTCGAGCAGATTGATGCCGGAGGGCACGTCGATGGTCTTGCGCGATCTCGTCAGCGTGACCTGATAGCTGTCGACCTGGACGGCGGTCACCTCATCCGCGGGCGCAAAGCGCTCCACGTGACAGTGGGCGTAACGAAGTTCCTTGCATGCCGCTTCGAAAGCATTCAGCATGGGCGTCGGGCCGCAGCAGTAGAAGTGCGTTTCGGCGGGATGGCCGGCCAGCAAATCCTTCAGGTCGGGTGGAGCACCGGTCTCGTCGTCGAAGCGGACTCTGACTTGCCCGCCCGACGCCATCAGCTCGTCGGCGAACGCGGCCTCGCCGCGGCTGCGTGCACAGTAGAGCATCTCGACCGGCCTACCGAGTGCGCGCATTCGATTGAACATGCAGAGGATAGGCGTGACGCCAATTCCACCGGCAACCAGCACGGTTCTCGGGGCGTCTTCTTCAAGCCTGAAGTTGTTGCGCGGAAAGCCAAGCTTGAGGACCTGTCCAACGCGCAATTGTTCGTGGACGTAGCGGGATCCGCCACGGCTCTTGACATCGTTCAACACCCCGACGACGTAGCGATTGCGGTCCGTGGGTGAATTGAACAACGAATAGCTGCGTGAGAGGCCGTTGGGAAGGTGCAGGTCGATATGCGAACCCGCCTCGAAGGATGGGAACTCCACGCTTGGCAGCGGGCGCAATTCGAGACTGAGGATGCCTTGCGCCTCGAGACGAAGGGTATGTACTACAGCGCTAAGAAACGCGTCGTCTGCCATCAAGTTCAGCGCCAGGCTGGCCGGCGAGCCGTCAACAATCCAAACGCGATGCTAGCGGCTTGAGTTGTCAACGTCAACAAGATGTCGATTACAACTATGCCGCGCCCGGGATTGAATCCTCGACGTCTTTCCCTCCGTGCTTGCGCTTGCCGACGCCGAGCAGTTCGTCAAGTCGGGTCGCGTCGGTGCTCAACTCCTCGCTGCGGCCCGCGTGAGCAACCGTGCCGCGTTCGAGCACGATGCAGTGTTCGCTCATCGTCAGCGCCAGCACCGGGTGTTGTTCGACGATGATGGCGGTCAGACCCTCTTCGGTGCACATGCGACGCACGGCCCTGGCCAGCTCCTCGACGATGATCGGGGCCAGCCCCTCCATCGGCTCGTCCAGCAGGAGCAACTTCGGGTTGGTCATCAGTGCGCGGCCGATCGCCAGCATCTGCTGCTCGCCGCCGGAGAGCTGGCTGCCGTAGTTGCCGGCGCGTTCCCTGAGCCGGGGAAAGAGGTCATACACGCGATTGAGCGTCCAGCCGTGGCCGCGCGCGATCACTTCAAGGTTCTCGCGCACGGTCAGCGAGGGGAAGACTTCGCGTTCTTGCGGAACCCAGCCCAGGCCGCGACGAGCGCGATCGGCGGGATGCATGCGGGTAATGTCCTCGCCGAGCCAGCGAATGGTGCCGCGCGTGACCGACGTGTTGCCCATCAAGGTTTCCAACAGCGTTGTCTTTCCGACGCCGTTGCGTCCGAGAATGGCCAGGCTGTGCCCCCGCTCCACCGAAAGCGACAGGTGGCTGAGAACGACGGCCTGGGCGTAGCCGGCCGTCAACCCATCAATTTGCAGGAAATCAGACACGGGCGTTCCCGAGATAGGCCGCGCGTACTTTGGGATCGTCGGCGATCTCGGCCGGAGAGCCCTCGACCAGCACGGCGCCGGAGACGAAAACCGATATCCGCTGCGCGAAGCGAAATACAAGGTCCATGTCATGTTCGATGAAGAGCACGGTCATCTCCGGAGGCAGTGCGGCGATGACCTCGAACACGTCGCCGCTTTCGTCTTCCGGCACGCCGGCGGCGGGCTCGTCCAGCAGCAGGATGCGAGGCTTCCCGGCCAGCGCAAGCACGATCTCGAGCAGCCGCTGTTTGCCGTAGGGGAGCTCGGCCGTGTCGATGTGACCATAGGGACCGAGCTTGAAGCGATCGAGCAAGTCCTGCGCCTCGTCCGCGACCGCCGTGCACTTGCGCAGCGTGCGCCACCAGACCTTGCCCAGTCCCTCGCGTTCGGCGATGGCGAGAGATGCAGCCTCGTGCGGCGTGAGCCGCGGGAACAAGGTGTTGATCTGGAACGTGCGCGCCAGCCCCCGATGCACACGCGCGTCGGGCGTCATCCGGGAGATGTCCGTGTCATTCAGGCTGATGCGGCCCGTGGTCGGCGCGAGAATCCCCGTGAGCAGGTTGATCAGCGTCGTCTTGCCAGCGCCGTTGGGGCCGATAAGCGCTTGGCGCGAGCCGGGCGCGATGTCCAGAGTGACGTCGTTGACCGCGGTGAAGGCACCGAAACTCTTGGTGAGGTTCCGCGTGTGCAAGAAGGGGGTGTCGACGGCGGAATCGACCGAGGTGGTTGTTCTTC